>JADEXV010000379.1 GCA_015206945.1 Nostocales cyanobacterium LEGE 12452
ACTCCCCAGTTACTACCGAGGTTCGTTCTTCAATCACACGGTCAATTAAACCGTATTGTTTTGCCTCTTCGGCAGACATGAAAAAGTCACGATCCATGTCTTTTTCAATCTTTTCTATGGTCTGACCGGTTTTATCGGCATAAATGCCATTGAGCTGGTGACGAATCCGCAGAATCTCTCTAGCTTCAATTTCGATATCGGTTGCTTGTCCACGGGTTCCACCTGAAGGCTGGTGAATCATAATCCGTGAGTGAGGCAATGCTAGCCGTTTGCCTTTGGTGCCAGCTGCCAATAAGAAAGACCCCATTGAAGCAGCTAATCCAACGCAAATAGTTACCACATCTGATTTTATATGTTGCATGGTGTCAAAAATCGCCATGCCAGATGTAACCATCCCACCTGGGGAATTGATGTATAAATAAATGTCTTTACCTGGATCGTCTGAGTCCAGATACAGCATTACAGCAATAATTTGATTGGCAATTTCATCATCAATATCTCGCCCCAAGAATATAATCCGTTCCCGGTAAAGGCGATCGTAAATGCTAATCCAATCTGTATATTGTCCTCCGGGCATCCGGTAAGGAACTTTCGGAACGCCTATAGGCATAATTTACTCCGTTTTTAATAATTTGCGGATGGTAGGAGAGTTAGGAATAACTCATAACTCCTGTACAGACGCGATTAATCGCGTCTCTACTCAGCACTCAGCACTCAGCACTCAGCACTCACTAGAGGACACTGGCAGGAAGTGGGGGATTTGCGAGTTCTTCTTTCTCAAAAACTCGGTCAATTAAACCGTATTCCTTCGCTTCATAGGGTGTTAAATATAACAACCGATCCATGTCTTTAGTAATTTTTTCTCGGGGCTGTCCAGTAGTTTGATGCAAGATATCAACTAACGCCCCTTTATTTACCAAAACTTCCCTAGCGCGAATTTGAATATCCGTTGCTTGACCTTGGGCGTAGCTCTTAGGCTGATGCAGGATAATCGAGGAGTGAGGCAAACTAGCGCGGCAACCTTTTGTACCAGCACTGAGAAGCATCGCTGACATACCCATCGCGGAACCGACGCAGATGGTATGGATAGGAGGCTTGATATATTTCATGGTGTCATAGATGGCGAAGGCTTCGGTTTCAAAGCCAATGGGTTCGCCACTATAACCGGAAGTGCCAGTGGAGTTGATATAGATTTTAATCGGTTTGTCGGGGTCGTCGGATTGCAAAAACAGCAATTCGGCCACGATTAATTCCGTGACAGCAGGCACCAGTGGCATCCCAATATAGACAATTCGCTCCTTCAATAAGAGGGAAGGTAAATCTGGCGGTGGTGTCCGGTAAGAGCTATCGCCGTAATATGGGGCTTGAACAGCTTTGATTGGGGAAATGTCCATAGCAACTGATCGCCTGAAACTATGCCGTTAACTGTAATACATCCTAGCGCGATGCCACCCTTCCTCAAGGTGCGGATTTCTCCCTAATGCTGAAGGTGGCTTCGCATCTGCCAATGCTTGGCTTCTAAGATATTCTGATTATATTAGTGTATTTATGTTGGATAAGTTTTCCGTAGAGCTAAAGTAGTGCTTTGAAGTTATTTTTTAATATGTATATCCTGAATAGGGACTCTGAGTTATGAAGGTTAATTTGCAGCCTGCCTTGAATGATGGTAATTTGGACGCAAATCAACTGAACAGTCAACGTCAGTTGGGAATTTCGATTTCGGCGATCGCAGAGACTCAAGACCGCCATGTACCTTTGAATTTATGCTTAATTCTCGATCATAGTGGTTCGATGAATGGGCGATCGCTAGAAACGGTGAAAAAAGCAGCGAATCGTCTGGTGGATAGACTCAACCCTGGCGATCGCCTCAGTGTAGTAGTTTTCGATCACCGTGCCAAAGTCTTAGTATCTAGTCAAAGTGTCGAAAATCCAGAGAAAATCAAACAGCAAATTAATCGCCTAGCCGCTGATGGTGGAACTGCGATTGATGAAGGGCTGCGTTTGGGGATTGAGGAGTTAGCGAAGGGCAAAAAAGATACTGTTTCTCAAGCCTTTTTGTTAACTGACGGGGAAAATGAACACGGTGATAACAACCGCTGTTTGAAATTTGCCCAATTGGCTGCTAGCTATAATTTGACTTTAAATACTTTGGGATTTGGTGACAACTGGAACCAAGATGTTTTAGAAAAAATTGCCGATGCTGGCTTAGGTACTTTATCTTATATTCAAAAACCCGAACAGGCAGTTGAAGAGTTTAATCGCTTGTTCAGCCGTATTCAAACTGTGGGATTGACTAATGCTTATCTGTTATTCTCCCTGATGCCCCATGTCCGGTTAGCGGAACTCAAACCTATCGCCCAAGTTTCCCCAGACACAATTGAGTTACCACTGCAACAAGAAGCTGATGGGCGTTTCGCTGTGCGGTTGGGAGATTTAATGAAAGATGCAGAACGGGTAATCTTAGCTAATATTTATTTGGGACAATTGCCAGCAGGTGAACAAGCGATCGCTAATGTGCAAGTCCGCTACGACGATCCAGCCGCCAACAAGGTAGGTTTAGTTACACCAAATATCCCAGTTTATGCCCATGTAGTGAAAAACTACCAAGCAGACCCGAATCCCCAGGTGCAACAGTCAATTTTAGCATTAGCGAAGTATCGCCAAACTCAGCTAGCCGAGACGAAATTACAACAGGGCGATCGCAGTGGTGCAGCGACGATGTTACAAACGGCTGCGAAAACTGCTTTGCAAATGGGAGATACTGGGGCGGCGACGGTGTTGCAAACTTCTGCAACCCAGCTACAATCTGGTGGAGATTTATCTGAAAGCGATCGCAAGAAAACCAGAATTGTCTCCAAAACAGTTTTGCAAGATACTCCTCCTCAATGAAAGTTAAATTGCTCTCGGCGTTAAATGACAATAATGTTGATATGGCTCAAACAAGTAGCCAACGTCAACTAGCAATGACGATTTTTGCGATCGCTGATGAGTCCGATCGAAATCTCCCCCTTAATCTCTGCTTGATTTTGGATAAAAGTGGTTCCATGCATGGACAACCAATTAAAACGGTGATCCAGGCTGTGGAAGGATTAATCGATCGGTTGAAAGTAGGCGATCGCATTTCAGTTGTGGCTTTTTCCGGCACTGCGGAAGTCATTATCCCTAACCAAGCGATTGAAGACCCCGAAAGCATCAAATCTCAAATAAAAAGCAAACTGACTGCTAGCGGCGGCACTGCGATCGCTGATGGTTTGGAATTGGGAATTACAGAACTGATGAAGGGCACAAGAGGCGCTGTTTCTCAAGCGTTTCTGCTGACGGATGGGCATGGTGAAAGCGGTTTGCGGATTTGGAAATGGGATATTGGGCGAGATGACAACAAACGCTGTCTGAAACTGGCGCAAAAAGCTGCCAAGCTGAACCTAACTATCAACACTTTCGGATTTGGTAATAGCTGGAATCAGGATTTGTTGGAAAAAATTGCTGATGTAGGTGGTGGGACTTTAGCCCATATTGAACGTCCCGAACAAGCGGTGGATCAGTTTAGCCGGCTGTTTGGGCGGATTCAATCAATTGGGCTAACTAATGCTTACTTGCTGTTATCGCTAGTGCCCAATGTCCGATTAGCAGAATTGAAACCCATTGCCCAAGTTGCCCCAGACACAATCGAGTTACCAGTGGAACCCGAAGCTGATGGTAGCTTTGCTGTCCGTTTGGGAGATTTGATGCAGGATGTAGAACGGGTAGTTTTGGCGAACATTTATCTGGGACAATTGCCAGAAGGTAAACAAGCGATCGCTCATCTGCAAATCCGTTATGATGACCCGTTGGTTAACGAAGAAGGTTTACTTTCGCCTTTGATGCCGGTGTATGCAGATGTAGTGCGGGCGTATCAACCGACATCTAATCCCCAGGTACAACAGTCCATTTTAGCATTAGCGAAGTATCGGCAAACCCAGTTAGCTGAGGCGAAATTGCAACAAGGCGATCGCACTGGTGCAGCTACAATGCTACAAACAGCTGCCAAAACTGCTTTACAAATTGGAGATAAAGGTGCAGCGACAGTGTTGCAAACTTCCGCCACTCGCTTGCAAGCTGGAGAACAACTTTCGGAAGCAGACCTCAAGAAAACTAGGATTGTATCAAAGCCTGTTTTACAGGAATAGTAATTCTGCGTTGCTGATTAGCAGTATGAAAGTTTCGGGACAAAGCGCAAAGCGAGAAAAAATATTTTATTCCTCAATTGAGCAACAAAGTAGTCGCATATTCCTAACTTATTGATTAACAACCAGCGAAGAGTTTGACTTATGCTGATCCAGAAGATTGTCCAAGAATTGCAAGACATCCCTGAAGACAAACTAGCAGAAATTTATGACCTAATTCACTACTTTCGGCTAGGTTTAAGTCAAGAACGTACACAACCTCTTGCGGTGAGCGAAGTCGAACCGCGCACCCCTGGTTTATTGAAAGGACAACTCGGCGATGCTTTCTTTGAACCACTGCCTGAAGATGAACTCCAGGAATGGGAATGAGCTACCTCATCGACACCCATATCTTGTTATGGTGGCTCTTTGACGACCCAAAACTCCACACTGACTGCCGAGACATCATTAGCAACCCAGATCATCGCATTATTGTCAGTAGTGCTTCTGCTTGGGAAATTGCTACCAAATACCGGATGGGAAAACTGCCCGAAGCCAAACAACTTGTTGAGCAATATTCACAGATATTGCATCAGGCTAAATTTATCGAACTTGCCATCACCACAGCCCATGCGCTTAGAGCAGGAAGCCTACCGATTGCCCACCGAGATCCCTTTGATCGCATGATCATGGCTCAGGCTGAACTCGAAAGTTTAGTTGTCATCACCTACGACAAAGCCTTCCAGACTGGACTGATTCAGGTAATTCCCGACCTCAAGTAAAGCAAGGTATCGGCAAACCCAGTTAGCTTAGAGGATCGCACTGGTGCAGCCACGATGCTACAAACAGCAGCCAAAACTGCTTTACAAATTGGAGATAAAGGTGCAGCGACAGTGTTGCAAACTTCCGCTACTCGCTTGCAAGCTGGAGAACAACTTTCGGAAGCAGACCTCAAGAAAACTAGGATTGTATCAAAGC
>JADEXV010000533.1 GCA_015206945.1 Nostocales cyanobacterium LEGE 12452
CCCCTTTTTCGCTTCGCAGGGAAAGTATTTGATAGCAATTTTTCTAAACCAGTAGTGATCCTGACGTGAATTCACATTCACTTTGCCTTTGGGTAAATAGAGGCTATCATTAAGTCCCCCGATCAAATAGCCTTGAACCACCACTACGGCGGGCGCATCCAGCGTTCCTGTCACGGTTGTTACAACGCAACAGCTCGGATGAAAAGAAGCAGAATCGGTGAAGTAATGTTTTTGGGATACATCAGTTATATGAAACTCGCCCTTTTCGAATGAGCAACCGGCGACTATACAAATGAATAACAGGCTGATAAATAACCTGCTATCCACATACTTCTTACTTTCCATCTTCATTTGCGCCCTTTTAATAGATCAACGTCTTAATTTTCAGACTACCTTTCTTTGCTTCGCCGGGGTAATATTTGATAGCGATTTTTCTATATCCGTAGAAATCTCCATGAGAGTTCTCGATATTTACCTTACCCTTCGGCAAATGGAGGCTATCGATAAACCCACCGATCAAATAACCTTCGACAATTATCAAGGCGGGTGCGTCCAACGTGCCGGTCACGTAAGTTGCGACGCAGCAATCTGGGTGAAACGAAGCGGAATCGGTAAATGTATGCTGTTTCGATACGTCCGCGATGTAAAACTCGCCCTCTTCATATGAGCAAGCTGTGGCTATTCCAATGAACAGCAGGCTGGCAAGCGGCCAGCTGTTCATCCATTTTTTTTTGAAGTTTTTGATCAGATTCATACCTTATTAATGACATCTGTTAGCGCCATTTGTCAAAACGAAGGTCTGAGGTGTACCAACGGGCACGCCTTCGGGGCTTAGCCTTTCTCCCTGCCCCAAAACAATTTTTTCCATAACCTTGTCTACAATCAGCGCTAATTTAACAGCTAGAGAGGGAGGTAAGGCAGCTAACGCGGCACTAATGCTCTTGTAAACCTTAATCCCTAAATCGTTATTGTACAAGTCCATAGCCTTTTGATTTGGAGGAGACTCGATTTCATGATTATTGGTTATTTGAAGAGTCGTTGAAATACCAAATTGCATGCACAAGATCGCAGACCATACCGCATGCTTGAATGCATTCGCATTACCATCGTCATCGTCCGAATCTGCGCAATAGAACCAGTCCGTAAGTTCATTTGCGGTTTGACGTGCGAAGGCTGCTTGTGGAATTAGCCATTTCTTATTTTGAAAATAATCCTTCTCCGTTTGGTTCATGGTGCCCCAT
>JADEXV010000022.1 GCA_015206945.1 Nostocales cyanobacterium LEGE 12452
CCACTCCCCAATCACTTGACTTTCAGCACCGACTTGCCCAATGACTGGCAAATAACATCATTCTGTGGTGTATGGATACGGCTGCACAGAACGTCACGGTAGTGTCGCTCTAAAGGATTTCTTTTTAATAGACCAGGATTACCTGTTAGTTCTAAGGCAATCTCCACAGCACGAATTGAGTTGGTTGTAGTAATATATTTAACAGCCTGTGCCTGTAATCCTACGTCAGGTTCATATTCGCCCTTGTCAATATCTTGAGCCAAACTATAAATCAATCTATTATTAGCAAACAGCAGTGCTTCTATCTCACCTACAGCAGTTTGGAAGCGTGGCAGAGTTGCCAGTGGCTCTTGGAGATTAGAAGGCGATCGCTCCCAAAGATATTTAACAAGCCAGTCTCGCGCACTACTAGCAACACCGAGATATAAAGCACTCACTGTCAAACTGCCCCAAGTGGAAATCAGTGGATCAAAAGATGGCACAGCAGATACGGGGTTGATATCTAGAGCATACTCTGAAGGAATTAATACATTCTCTAAAATTAGGTCATGGCTGCCCGTAGCTCTCATTCCCAAGTGATCCCAGGTTTCGACAATTCGCAAACCTGGCAGATCCCGCGGAACTAGAAAATTCCCAACTTGTGGTTCATCTTCAGTTGTCCGTGCCCAAACAACAAAATAGCTGAGGATAGGACTGCCTGTGGTGTATTGCTTATGTCCTGTTAAACGCCAGCCCTCTGCTGTTCGTTCGGAAATTGTAGCTGGCAATCCGCCTCTCGCTGGCGTACCTAACTCTGGTTCAACACGGGCAGCATTCAGCAGGGCAATACCTTCAATTGATTCACGACACAGTTGCTTATATACTTCTGGATGCCAGCGACGGCTACGCGCTGCATGAGCATGTTGAAGATAGTGCATTGTCAGTACTAATGCGGTCGAAGCATCGCCACGCGCTATCCCTTCAATCACGCGGCAGATAGTTGCCAACCCTAAATCTTGGCCACCAAATTCAGGTGGAATGGTGAGGTTGAGCAATCCTGCCTCATGCAAAGCTGTAAAATTCTCGAAAGGAAAGGAAGCATCTCTATCATGTGCCCCTGCACGGGTGGCAAAATCTTTGGCCAGAGCCTCAACTCGGTCGAAAATATTGGGGAAAGTTTCTAAGCCTTGGGCTACAAAGGTGTCTGGCACTGCTTGCTCTAACTGAGACATAAATACTCCTTCGTATCTCACTGTACTACTAAATCAGAGATGTTTTTCAATATGGAAGCATCTCAAGTTTGCAGGAATATCAATTTTTCACACGATGCCAGTCTCCCCTCAATCCCCAATCCTCATTGCTCTAACTGTATTACTTCTAGCGCTCCTAAAAATACTACTTAAAATCGACTGAGATTTAGTAATTAGTTATTTCTGTAAGTATGACACAAACTCCTTTCATAGAGCAAGCTAACCACAGGGTTCAGCGATCGCCCCGCAGCTTAGGAACTGAATTCTCTACTGGTCTTTTAAACTAATCATCATTCAAATTAAATCTCCGCATTTGTAAACAAGCACGAAGAAACAAGCGTTTAAATATTCTCTGTTGAGAGTAATATAAAGATCCCTATATAACAGAGGGATCATTTTCTCATAAAGTAGATTTTCCAATGGATAAATATACAGCAACAGCATTGGCGATCGCAACTAAGCTGATATTGGTTGCTTTTATAGCGGTTCCTCTGCTAATGAGGTATAACTGGACTTCATATATAAATTTTTTCAACTTTGAAGATGTACCTTATCTGATTGAGAACTGCTATGGATGATTTCTGATATTTAACCAAATCTATGGTGTCACACTTTTGTCAGGGCACTGGCTGTATAACCACCATTAAATTTATCCATTTATTACTTGACTGGATTGCATCGCAATCTTAGGTTTTAAAAGACTAATTTGCTAATTATTGTCATTTTTTGAACTATAGGCTCATTTAAACATGATGGTTATTTCCTCAACTTCTATCAAGCTGTAATATGTATTGCTGCTATATCATTGATGGGAAAAATGCTAAGATTACAGTAGTTAACTAGTGTGTGTGCCGGATCACAATATTAATGTGTTTTACCTCACAGCTAATTCAAACAACTCAAATATCACCTTTAAGCAAACAATAGTTGCCGTTATCACTACCATCATGTTATGCCGCCTAGCTATTTAAAGATTTAATGTATAAATGGTTGTGAAATATATTTTTTTTGTTAAAAATCATCTATTAGGTGACTTGTGAGAAAATTTACATTAAGAAACTACTAAAATATCTAAATTTAAGAGCTAAGGAGTGTAAGCTAATTATGTAAATATCATGTTTGTATGTAAATATGATGATGTTCGCAAGTCTCTTTTAGTCACTTGCATTTGTTACACTATAGGAGGTATAATACAAACGTTAAATAACTTGCTAGATGCTCCCTTAAAGATACTAAGCAGTGCTGGAAAAAGCTCCATCATGGAATCTCCAAGCCAACTTAAGCAATATTTGTTTAAGTGGACTTTTACTTAATTGGTAAAATACTACTTAAACAAAAATTACGATGTGCTTTTATAGCTTTATAGTTGTTATAGTCTTCTGTTTCTTGTAGCCTACTCAAATTCCTCTTTTGTTCCAGGTTGCAGGATAAGGATGAAGCTATCCCGGAGACTATCCCCTAGACTCGCCAAAGCACTAGGGAATATGCCGGGAGCTAATTGCACATTGTGTAAATTTCTGATTAACACTACAAGGTTAGTCAGATTTGTAGTTGTGGTTTTTTTGCTGTCAGGCTTTGATCACACAACTGCAATGAATTACGTTTTCACATAATTTACGACTCAATGCAATTTCTAACTACAATTATGTCACACCATTTAAGTCAAGACAAGGCTGTTAAAAAGTTAGGAATGTCTGAAAACATTCTTTTAAGAATTATTCCAAGTCAGGTGTTGTTCAAGAGTATGAAACCTAACTTTCAACCAGAACATTGCCCCGAAATAGAAAAAACTTCGAGAGTTTGTGCCTGAAAAATGAAATACTTTGCGTAGCTATTGCAGCATATAGCAAATTATGAACCAAAAATAATTACTCTGACAACCGCCACTGATTGCAAAAACGAGCTATCCATATTTGTGTGGAGTATCTGAATGCAGTTAGTTTGTTTTGAAGGTAAATGGAAATAAACAAAGCTCTAACTCGATATTTTGGCATTTACACTAGTTATTGCCACATCAATAACTGGCTGCAACAAGTGGGTTGTCCACTTAATAAAGATACCTTGTATCTAAAATATAGATGCTTTGCTACCATGCTATTTCTCTCTAACTTTACTCTAATAAAGCTTAGAGTTTCCTCGGTGAAAATACTGGATTAAATAATATTTTTAATGAAGTTTTGAATTGGATTCCGACTGATAACTAAATTTTTTTGTGGAGATTAGAAAATGCCACCAGTGCTTTCTGAGCAACATGTGGGTGAAAGAATTTTGTACACCTTGGATACAAAACTTTCAGAAAAAGAATTAGAGAATTTCTTAGCAGAAATGGAGATTGTGGAGCCACCATCAGCAAAGCAATTCTGGGAATCTGCACAGACGAATCCTGGCATATACATTATTCTTACAGGTAAAGTCCGACTATTAGATAGCTCTGAGAATTTAATTACTACTTTTGGTGCATGGTCTGTTTTTGGTGAATTGACCTTGTTTCCCGAAGCCAACTTTAGTCCTTATGTAGTTAGAGCTTCGACAAGCCTAAAACTGGGCTATTTCAGGCAAGAAGCATTGCAAAGGTTGATAGACAAGTATCCTAACATTCGCGATCGCCTATTTGCCCGTGCAGAACTTTGGGATTTGTTGTTGTTATGTCGCCAAATATCACAATTCCCACGCCACACCTCACAAGTTTCAGGAATGCTCAAAGCTTTATCTTTGTTTGAGCGACACCAGTTAGACACTGGCTCTGTAAGTCCAGAAATATCTCAAGATTCACAGTTGTGGCTATTGTACAAAGGTCAACTGCGGTATTCAGAAGGCGATTCTTTGACACCAGGTACAATCTTTGCTCAACCAAAACAAGGAGATTGGGAAACAACGCAACCAACGATTGCTTATATTCTGAAAAACGACCAGATGCAAACAGCACTAGAATACTTTCCAGAGTTGGGGGAGTGGGCTTTTGCCAGGAGCGTCAGCGAAACGGAATCGGAGACTGAGGAGACAACGACCGGCTCAGTGCATCGCAGGGGATTAGGTAGTAGAGAAAAAACTTCCCCATCTCCAAAATCTAAAATTATTCCTTTTCCCCAAAAAGAGAAGCAGCCACAACAACAGCCAACAAAAAAATCACGTTTTTACTTTCCCAGTCCGAAAGTACAAATGGGGCATTGGTGGAAGCGGATTACCAAAAGCTATCCCTTCTATGCCCAACAAAGTGCAGCTGATTGTGGCTCTGCTTGCTTGGTGATGATTGGTAACTATTGGGGCAAACATTTTAGTATCAATCGCCTACGGGATATGACCAATGTCACTCGCAACGGTGCATCCTTAAAGGCTATGGCAGCAACAGCAGAATACCTGGGTTTTGCCACCCGTCCAGTGAAAGCTACTCTTGATAAATTAGCAGAACAACCTTTACCTGCAATTGCTCACTGGGAAGGTAAACACTTTATTGTTGTCTATGAAATTACCAAAAAGCGGGTGATTGTATGCGACCCGGCTCTTGGTCAACGGAGTCTGACAAAAGCTGAATTTCAAGCGGGTTGGACTGGTTATGCATTGTTACTACAACCGACAGCTCTACTAAAAAGTGCTAAAGACGAAAGTAGAAGCTTCTGGAAATTTTTTGAGTTAGTCAAACCTCACTATCGAACACTGCTAGAAATTTTCATAGCTTCGATAGTAATTCAATTATTTGGGTTAGTAACGCCAGTATTTACTCAGCTGTTGCTCGACAGAGTACTAGTGCAACGCAGTGTTCCAACCTTAAACGCCATTGGTTTGGGAATGATTGTTTTTGGGTTGTTTGGTGTTGCTGTCAACGGTGTACGGCAATATCTCTTATTTCACACTGCTAACCGCATTAGTATCGCCTTACTCGTAGGCTTCATCAAACATACCTTCCGTTTGCCCCTTGCTTATTTCGAGTCGCGTTTCGTTGGAGATATAATCTCGCGCATCCAAGAAAACCAGAAAATTCAGAACTTCCTTACTGGTCAGACACTCTCCATTGTGTTGGATATGCTGACATTAGTGGTTTATTTGGCTTTGATGTTCTCCTATAGCTGGCGGATGGCATTATTCGTGCTGTGTACTGTACCGCCATTTTTTATCTTGGCGCTCGCCAGCACAAGTATTTTGCGCCGCATCTCCAGAGATATTTTTAATGCAGCTACCAAAGAACAAAGCTATCTCATAGAATCCCTAAGCGGAATTCGTACTGTCCGCTCATTAGCAATTGAACAGACAGTGCGTTGGCGTTGGGAGGAACTGCTGAATGATTTAATCAAAAAAGACTTTAATGCTCAAATAATTGACAATCGCTTGCAAATTATCAGTGGCGTTATTCACACCTTTGTAAATACTTCATTGCTGTGGTATGGAGCGACCCAGGTAATTAATAACGAACTAACTATTGGACAATTAGTTGCTTTCAATATGTTGGTGGGTAACGTCTTGAGTCCTTTCCAGCGACTGGCTTTGCTATGGAATGAATTACAGGAAATCGTGATTTCCACTGAACGCATTAATGATGTGTTGGAGGCGGAACCAGAAGAAGACTTAGCAAATAAACCCCGCAAATCGTTAGGTAAACTCCGCGGTAACATTTGTTTTCAGAATGTTACCTTTCGTTATCACTCAGAAAGCGCCACTAACGTATTAGAAAATGTCAACTTTGAAATTAAGCCGGAACAGATGGTTGCAGTCGTAGGGCGCAGCGGTTCTGGAAAAACAACTCTCAGTAAATTGATTTTGGGTTTATACCCACCGACAGATGGCAAAATCCTCATTGATGGTAACGATATCACCAGTGTATCTATGCGATCGCTCCGTTCCCAAATCGGCGTTGTAGACCAAGATACTTTTTTGTTTGGTGGGACTGTTCGTGAAAACATTGCGATCGCTAATCCAAATGCTTCTTCAGAAGAAATCATCCAAGCAGCAAAATATGCTGGAGCCGATGAATTTATTCAAAAATTACCGCTGGGTTACGAATCAGAAATTGGTGAAAGCGGCGGAATGCTTTCTGGTGGACAGCGCCAACGCCTAGCTATTGCTCGTGCTTTGCTCGGAAATCCTCGGTTATTACTGTTTGATGAAGCCACTAGTCACCTAGATTCAGAATCAGAACGGATTATTCAAAACAACCTCAAAACAATTCTTAAAGGACGTACAAGTGTAATTATTGCCCATCGCCTCTCCACAGTCCGCAACGCGGACTTAATCCTGGTTTTAGATCAAGGTATTTTGGTAGAAAGCGGTACCCACGACGAATTAATCGCTAAAAAAGGTCATTATTACTACCTGAATCAACAACAGATGTCTCAAGTTAGTTGATGGGGCATTGGGCAGTCTTTTTATTCTCTATGAGACTCTGCGCGAACAATTTTGAATTTTAAATACTTCTCCTGGCGGAGAGGCTACGCCAACGACAAGCTCAGTACAAGTTTTGAATTGATTTCTTCCCCACTCCCCATCTACTTACTGTTATCGGAAATAAAACCATGCCACATCCCAATAGATCGTCCCCACTTCCCCAAGATGAGCAAGATAAATATCAAGGTTACAAACAGCAAGAGGAATCGGTAGAGTTTGACGAGGAGACAGAGGCAGACAATGACAGTCAAGATTTGTACTACGGTACAGAAAAACTACTTGATGCCTTACCTCAAATTTGGACTCGTGGTTTGTTATATGCGCTGATCGGCTTTGCTGGTCTATTCTTACCTTGGGCAACTCTCTCGAAAGTAGATGAAACTGGTAGCGCCAGAGGGCGTATGGAACCTAAAGGTGCAACTCAAAAATTAGACGCTCAAGCTGCTGGGAGTGTCAAAACAGTGACAGTCAAAGAAGGAGATACAGTTAGAGCCGGCCAGGTTTTACTGGAACTGGATTCTGACTTGCTGCAAACGGAACTCCAACAAGTCCAGAGCAAATTGCAAGGGCTACAAAATCGGCAATCCCAACTGGAACTGCTGAAAAATCAACTCTTAATGTCAACGAGTCTTTTAGAACAACAAAATAAATCCCAAGAATTAGAAAAAATGGCTCAACTTAACCAGGTGCGGCAAAACCTGGATGCCAAACTGAGTAGCTATAACCTCCAAAAGTTAGAAAAACAATCATCAGTTAAGCAAGCAGAGGAGCAAATTGCTACCAGTCGCGACGATCAAGAATCGGCTGAAGCCCGTTTGAGTATAGATTCTGCGCAAGTTGAACGCTTTAGCCAACTCGTTGACAAGAAGGTAGTTGCTGCAACCCAATTTGATGAAATCAAAAAACAAGAGCAAGAAAGCAAACGACTTTATAAAAAGTCTCTATCAGATATTAAACAAGCCGAATTGCGTTTAGCCCAAGAGCTAAATAATTATCAAGTAACTATCAAAACGTTAGAGTCTGATATCAAACAAGCAAAACTCCGACTGCAAGAAGAACAAAGTAGTTATAAAAGTGCCACGCAAGCCGGACAACTAGCTGTAATGAAAAATCAGGAGCAGCTAAAAGATATACAGGCACAAATAACAGCAACCCAATCAGAAATCGCTCAGACTAAAAGCCAGCTTCTATCTACAAGATTGCAAATTCAGCAGCGCGTGGTGCGATCGCCGATTAATGGGGTGATTTTTGAGTTACCCACCACCAAATCAGGAGCGGTGGTACAAGTCGGTCAAAGGATTGCCCAAATTGCACCCACGAAAACAGACTTCGTACTCAGAGCAAATATGCCTAATCAGGATAGCGGTTTCTTGAAGTTAGGAATGCCAGTAAAAGTTAAGTTTGATGCCTATCCCTTCCAAGAGTATGGCATCGTGCAAGGAAAAGTGACTTGGATCTCGCCTGACTCGAAAGTTAGCCAAACACCCCAAGGCAACATCGAAACCTATGAATTAGAAATCACCTTAGATCAGCAGTATGTCCAAAATGGCAACAAACGTATTCCATTAGGTGCTGGTCAGACAGCAAATGCTGAAGTCATCATTCGTCAACGGCGAGTTATTGACTTTGTTCTAGATCCGTTCAAAAAACTGAAAAAGGGTGGTTTGGAGATGTAGTTAAAGGTATCGGAATCAGGAAATAGGACAAGGGAGATTGGAGGAATAATTATGTCCTGTGCCCACCTGCCCTGAGCGACTTGTGCCGAGCATCTCGACTTCCCTCGATGGAGCCGAAGCCGAGGTCAGCCGAAGGGATGCCCAATCCCGCTTAATTATTGGAGATATCGTGTTATGCCCCACAATCTGACCATTTCCACCTCAGATATCATTCACAGTCTTAAACTCTCCTGTCAGATACCTGCTGTTGTGGAAGCGATCGCATCGCAAAGTATTATTGCCGAAGCAGCTCAGGCGGCAGGAATTACAGTCACGCCAGAAGAACTACAGCAAGAAGGAGATAACTTAAGGTTCGCCAAGAAGCTTGTCAAAGCTAAAGACACCTGGTCATGGCTAGAAAAACACCACCTCTCTGTGGATCAGTTTGAAGAATTAGCCTACAACAACATCCTTTCGCGGAAGTTAGCGAATCATCTATTTTCCAATCAACTGGAAAAGCACTTTTACGAACATCAGCTAGATTATATCGCCGCCGTTACCTACGAAGTTGTTTTCGAGGATCGAGACTTGGCTTTAGAGCTTTTTTATGCACTAGAAGAAGGCGAAATCAGTTTTCCAGATATTGCTCGTCTGTATATCTCAGAACCAGAAGCCCGTCATGCTTATGGATACAAAGGACTCCGATACCGCAAAGATTTTCGTCCAGAGATTGCAGCCGCTGTCTTTGCTGCTGCACCACCAGAAGCTCTCAAACCGATAACGACTTCCAAGGGAGTGTATTTAATTTGGGTGGAAGAAGTCATTCAACCCCAATTAGATGAACAGTTGCGCCAAAAAATCATTACAGAATCTTTTTCTGAGTGGTTAAAGCAACAAATCACCACGATGAAAATAGTTACTCAAATAGACTCAGATGGTTCACAAGAGGAATTGATGGATATGTTATTCACCAAGAATAAATAGTTTAGGAAATTTCAAATGTTTTTGTCGCTAAGTATCTCCCCTAACTTAGGGTAGAGTTCTCCAGTATTCAAGAATGTTGCAGATGCAGGTTTTATTTACTTCAAAACTTAATAGCTTTTCTTTTTCGTGTTTTGTGAATATATCTACAAAGTACTATTTTTGCGTTTTTTAAAAATAGATTTAATCACTATAACTCTTGCTAGGCAGTAATAATTTTAAGTTCTGCTTAAATTTGATATGCATTTTTTCTGACTTTAGTTAGGACTATATATAATGATTTTTAAGTGTACATACATTAGTTTTTTTAATCATAAATCACTCAAAAAGGCATTGACTTTTTTGAGGAATAAAGTATATTAGATGTATAGCCAAACGGAACAAGTTGGTTAGACCAAATATTCCCAACAACAGTTACAAATTTTAGGAGAACTCAAATGATCATTTCTGATCTGAACTACTTGGAAAATACCTCTGAAGAAATTATTGGTGGTACTTATAAATTCATCAAGTATGTACCCAAGCCCAAGCCCAAAAAATTCAGCAGCGAAGCACAAGCAGATGCAGATGCTTCAGCATCTGGCGGCACCAACAATGTAGCTTATACTATTACTAACGCTACCGTTACTCCTAATAGTGCTACTGCTTCGTCAACAAGCTATGCTGCTACTTCCGGCACAAAGTAGTAACAAGTAGTAATTAATAATTAAACTCTACTTACAAAAAGTATTAACTTCTGCAAGTAGAGTTAGGCTCGAAAGCTTAGTATATTGATAAATGCCGAAGGCTCTTTGCTCATTTGAGCCTTCGGCTTTTACCAAAAATACATCTTTTGGTATTAAAAAAATGTCTCTGCAATAAAATTTTACAACTTACCACATTTAATCCTCAACCCAGTTTGCAGTCTGTATTGTTTGCCCGCCCTGAATTAAAACTCTGGGCTAATAGTCATAAGAGGAAGATTTTACCAAAGCCTTAAGCTTCTCGTAGACCCCAGAAAGGTAGAGAAGAGTAAAATTCCTGTTAGTTAAGTTTAAGAAGTAACCAAGCAGACATGATATCAATCGATATCAGTTATAAGTTTCAAAAGCTTGAGTTCCTTGCAGATATAGGAACAAACGACATTTTAAATAAAAAAGATTGTATTTATAGCCCATAAATAAAAGGATATAAGCTCCTGAGTTTATTTATGGGGATTGTTAATTCTGAATTTGGAGCAAAGCGACGTGACCACAATTCCTGATGCTCTCCAACTCGCAAGTCAATATCACCAAACCAAGCGCTTCACCCAAGCCGAAGAGATCTATCGTCAAATTATAGACTTAGATCCCCAGCAATCAGAGGCATTATATGGATTAGGTCTGCTGGCGCAGCAACGGGAACAATATCAGAATGCAGAACAATTTTTTCAAGCAGCCTTGCAATTACAACCTGAAGCAGGGTCAATACATAACAGTTTGGGGTTTGCTCTGCAACAACAGGGTAAACTAGAAGAAGCGATCGCCTGTTATGAAAAAGCATTAGAAATTCTTCCTGAGAGCATAGAAGTACAAATTAATATCAGTAATATTTTTCACATTCAAGGTAAGCTGTCACCAGAAGAACAAATCTATTACGCAGAGTTGAATGAGCAGTTTGCTTTAGCTAGGCAACAGGCAGGTGATTTCAAGATCGCAGAATTATATTATCGCCAAGCTATTGCATTGCAGCCAGATTTGGTATCATCTCATACTAATTTAGGAGAAGTACTCCAAAAACAAGGGCGATTCAATGATGCCATCGATTCTTACCAACAAGCACTAAAAATTAAACCAGACTATCATTACGTCTATCACAACTTAGGGTATCTTTTCCAGGAAAAAGGAAAATTTGCAGAAGCAATAGAAGCTTATGAAAAAACTTTAAGCATTCAACCTGATTTTGCAATCACCTATAACAACTTGGGAAATATTCTCAGGGCACAAAATAAATTTGATGCTGCTATAGAATCCTATCAAAAAGCGATTAAAATTCGACCTGATATTGATTACATATATTCCAACTTGGGAACAGCATTGAGAGATGATAACCAAATAGAAGCGGCAATTCAGGCATTTGAGCAAGCAGTCAAACTCACACCAAACTATGATATGGCTAAATTTGGTGCTTGTATGAGCCAACTACCAGTTATCTATTCTAATGTTGATGAAATTGCATTCAGACGAAATCAGTATCAACAGTATTTGCAAGATTTAGCTAAATATTATGAATTAACTAATCAGGAAGAACGGGCCAAAGCATCTGAGGCTGTGGGAGCATTTCAACCTTTTTATTTGACATATCAAGGTTTAAATGACCGAGATTTACAGCGAACTTATGGAGAAATAATTTTCCAGATTATGTCGAGTCGGTATCCCCAAGATTGCCAGCCGCTTGTTCTGCCAACTTTAGATAAAAATCAAAAGGTTCGTATTGGTATTGTTTCTGGGTTTTTATCTAGTCATTCTAATTGGAAAATCCCGATTAAAGGTTGGGTAGAAAATATAGATCGAAGCGAGTTTGAATTATTTGGTTATTACACCGGAGACAAAACAGATTACTCAACAATAAGTGCCACCAAGGCTTTTGATAAATTTGTCCAAGGTGTTCGCTCAACTGAACAATGGTGTGAGGTAATCACAAAAGATAAATTACATATCCTGATTTTCCCAGAATTTGGGATGGACCCAATGGCCCTCAAACTGGGTTGTCTGAGATTAGCGCCAATTCAAATGACATCTTGGGGACACCCTGAGACTAGTGGACTCCCAACAATTGACTATTACTTGAGCAGTGACTTGATGGAACCAGAAAATGCTCAAGAACATTATACAGAAAAATTAGTTAGATTACCTAATCTATCTATTCATTACATACCTTTAGCAATTCCACCCGAAGAAATTAAGAAACCAGATATAGGTTTAAAAGAAGACGATATTTTCTTCTGGTGTTGTCAGTCATTATATAAATATTTGCCCAATCATGATGATGTTTTCCCCTCTATTGCTAAAGAGTTAATAAATTCTAAGTTTGTGTTTATTAAAAGCAAAAGTGAAGAAATAACAGAAAGATTTCGCCAGCGCTTAAATCATGCTTTTGCAGAATTAGGATTAGATTATCAAAATCACTGTTTGTTTTTGTCTTTCCTCAATGATAGGAAGTTTGCGGGGACTACAGCTTTAGCAGATGTCTTCTTAGATAGTATTGGTTGGTCTGGATGTAACTCCACGCTCGAATCGATTGCTCATAATATTCCGGTTGTCACTTTACCTGGAGAACTGATGCGATCGCGCCATTCTCTAGCAATTTTGCAGATGATGGGTATAGAAGAGACGATCGCTTCCAATAAATCAGAATACGTCCAAATCGCCATCCGTCTGGGGAAAGATGCTCAATATCGGCAATATATTTCTCAGCAAGTTGCAGAAAATAAACATAAATTATATGGCGATTTAAAGCCAGTCAGAGCGCTAGAAGATTTTATTTTGCAGCTGGTTAATAAACCAAGACAATTTAACGTTCAAGAAGTTGCTGAACTGTTTCAACTTGCACTTCAAGATCATCGAGCTAATCGCCTAGACACAGCCGAACAGCTATATCGTCAGGTGATAGAAAAACAGCCAGACTATTCAGAAGCATTATACGGTTTAGGGATGCTGGCACAGCAGAAAGGTGAGTTGCAGGAAGCTCAGAAGCATTTGAGTGCAGCTTCGCAAGTTCAGCCTAACTCCGTGAAAATTTGGTTTAGTTTAGGCAATTTGCTCCAAGGTCAAGGACAGTTACCAGAAGCTGAAGCTGCTTACCGAAAAGCGATTGCGTTGCGACCAGATGCAGGGACAATTTACAACAATTTGGGCTACACCTTGCAACAACAAGATAAGTGGGAGGATGCGATCGCATCTTATCAAAAAGCTCTGGAATTTCAGCCCAACTGCATAGAAGCTGAAATCAATTTAGCGAATGCGCTGTTTGCTAAAGGGAAGCTTTCACTAGAGAAACAAGCCTATTACGCAGAATTGAATTATCAGATGGGTATTGCCCACCAAGAAGCAGCTGATTGGCAAACTGCTGTTGTTTATTATAGAACTGCGATCGCAATACAGCCTGATTTGGTAGATGCCCATTATAACTTGGGGGTGGCACTGCAAGAACAAGGAGAGCTAGAAGAAGCGATCGCATCTTATCAAAAAGCTTTGGAGTTCAATCCCCAACACCAGGAAGCCAACATCAAATTAGGAGAGATTTACCAAAACCAGCAACAAAAAGTTACACAATTGGACTCACTAAAAGTTTCAAGCTAAACGGGTTATTTCACGCGATCGTCAATTACCATCAATCTAAACTTCAACTTTCGAATTAAGGGGGTAAAATTTATGTCATTAACAATTTTTGAGAAAGTTAAAAACTTCCTGGTCAGACTAGTCAAAGACGAAGCTTTTTACACTCAATTGATGAGTGATAAGATTGAGGAAGTGATAAGAGTCATGGAAGAAAGTGGCTATAATTTTTCTAAAGAAGAATTTGAAACAGCCTCCATTAAAATCTTGGAATTAAAAGAACGAGGTCAGTTTGATGACCTCAGTGAAGAAGAATTAGTAGGAGCATTTGGCGGGCTTATAAGTATCAATCAACCGGTCATTAACCCACCATTAATCACTCAGCCCAAATTACGTGATGTTGTACTTTCACCTCCCGAAAACTTTGGAAAACCACCAATTAAACCAATTAAATGGATTCCTAGACCACTTCCAAAGCCATGGCCGCTTCCTTGTCAAGCAATAGATCCACCTGTACAAGCGATATATGGAGTCGTTGTTAGTTCAACAGAGGTACACTAACCCGATAAAACGACGAAAAAATAGAATGCGTTCGTTTATTTTGAGGGTTGAGATTGAGAGTTAACCTATGACATATCACCGCAAAAGCTACGCAGTTTGGGAAATTACCTTAAAGTGCAATCTAGCTTGTAGTCACTGTGGTTCCCGTGCAGGACATGAACGCGCCAACGAACTTTCCCCGGAGGAAGCTTTGGATCTCGTCAAGCAGATGGCAGAAGTTGGAATTAAAGAAGTTACTCTCATTGGTGGTGAAGCATTTCTGCGTCCAGACTGGCTGGAAATTGCCAAAGCTATCAACGAGGCGGGAATGTTATGTGGTATGACTACAGGCGGCTATGGCATTTCGTTAGAAACCGCCCAAAAAATGAAGTCAGCGGGAATTAGTACCGTCTCTGTTTCTATTGATGGCTTGGAAGCAACTCATGACCGCCTGCGGGGAAAGAAAGGCTCTTGGAAATATGCATTTAAGACCATGAGTCATCTGCGAGAAGTAGGTATTTATTTTGGTTGCAACACCCAAATTAACCGCCTGTCAGCGCCAGAGTTTCCGTGCATTTATGAGCGCATTCGTGATGCCGGCGCTCGTGCTTGGCAAGTTCAGCTAACTGTACCAATGGGAAATGCAGCCGATAACGCAGATATCCTCCTCCAACCCCATGAACTGTTAGATATCTACCCTATGCTTGCCCGTGTGGCGCGTCGTGCTTACCAAGAAGGTGTGCAACTTCAGGCGGGAAATAACATTGGTTACTACGGCCCTTATGAACGACTGTTGCGGGGACGAGGAAAGGAACATGAATTCTCATTTTGGCAAGGTTGTGGTGCAGGACTCTCCACATTGGGAATTGAAGCTGACGGAGCGATTAAAGGTTGTCCCTCACTGCCGACTACTGCCTATACAGGTGGTAACATTCGAGAACAGACCTTGCATGATATTATCGAAGGTGCAGAAGAACTACGCTTCAATCTAGGAGCAGGAACACCTGAAGGTACAAAACACCTGTGGGGTTTCTGTAAAACCTGCGAATATGCTGAACTTTGTCGTGGGGGTTGTAGTTGGACAGCCCATGTTTTCTTTAATAAGAGAGGTAATAATCCTTACTGTCATCATCGCGCTCTTGTTCATGCCAAACAAGGTATGAGAGAGCGTGTAGTTCCCAAAGTAAAGGCGCAAGGATTGCCATTTGATAATGGCGAATTTGAGCTAATTGTCGAGCCTACAGATACTTTATTGCCAGCAAACGACCGATTACACTTTACTGCTGACAGCATTCAGTGGTCGGAAAGTTGGCAACAAGAACCCGAATTTTCTTACTCTTTAGTGAGATAATAAATCATGGCAGAAAATTCCGAAATTAACACAATTTCAGAGAAAAAAACTGACCTTGAGTCATCACCATCTCAAGAATTAGAGAAAATCCCACTACTTCCACGTTCTGCTTGGAATAGTCAATTAAGCTATTTCAAAGTGCTGTTAAAAGTAAAGCAAATCCTGGATAAAAGCTGACAGGTTCATTGGGGATATCGAGAGATTTAGCTCGTAAATTAGGAGAGAATTACTCCCCGAATGTTTACGAGCAAATTTGTTAACTAACAAAATCAACACAGGTTTTTTATGGTATCAAGAGTAAGTCTAAGACTGACACCTCAAAAGTTACTTTCTTTCAATGGTAGAACTAATCTCAATAATAGGCCCGATCCCAAGCCCGATCCTAGTCCTAATTTTGTTACCGCTGAAGGGGATGCTACTTTTTCTAACTATAGTGAAAGTGCTGCAAGCATTTTAACTGCTACCCAGGCAGATACATTAGTTAAAGGTGGCATAACTGCTGCAATTGCTGAGGCTCAAGCAAGTTTTGATCCAACTTTTTCATCACTTTTCACTAAGTCTGCTGTAGTTGGATTAAGTGGTCAATTTGAAGGTACTTCCAACAGTGAAGCAAAGGTACTTGCTAGTTTTGCGGTTGGTCGTAATGAAAGCTTCTCTTTTGATTTTTCAGCAGATTTAAAATTGGCAGCTAAAGAAATTGAAAATTCTGACGTTGAATATAACAAAGCTCAGTCTACAACCACTTTTTTGGTATTAGATACTACAAATCCTAACAGGGCCAGAGTTTTAGATTATTTTGGTATCCAGGGTAAATTAATCTCCTCCGATAAAATCGGGGATCTAACCTTTGGTCGTAGTAGCAATGTTAAGATTGACGATCGCAATAAAAGCTCCGATGTTGATGGTAACAATGGTAGTGACTTTCTCAATGGTAGTGCTGTTGGGACTTATGAACGGAATTTTAGGCGCAATACTAACCTAACTATAGTCAAAATTAATACTACTTCTGTTGAATTGGCAGGAGATACTTTAATCAACAACCTGGGTAGAGATGTTATCTATGGCACGATTCGGAAGGATAATCTGACGGGAACCAACGGGGCAGACAAACTTTATGCCAGCTTAGGGGATGATAAGCTATCTGGAAAAAGAGGTAATGATGACCTCGACGCCGGCCAAGGTAATGATTTGCTAGATGGTGGCGATGGCAATGATACACTCTATGGCGGTAAAGGCAATGATACACTCTATGGTGGTAGTGGTAATGATGTCTTAGTTGGTGGTGAAGGTAATGACACATTTACTTTCAAACGTAGCGATACCTTGTTGAGAAAAGACTTCGATATCATTCAAGATTTTCAAGTTGGTGTTGACAAGCTTGTATTAGATGGCTGGGGAAGTCAAGGTAATGTAATAGACACCAGCGATGGCGCTCTTCTCACCTTCAATTCTTTCTCTCTTGGTAATTCTTTGTCTATCGGTAATTCTTTGTCTATCGGTAATACTGCTCAACAAAGCATACTATTTTTAGAAGTGAGTGCCAGTCAGATCGCCCCGCTAATATAATTTGCTTAAAGCTAATTGCTCGTTTCATTCACTAAGAGACTCTGATTTACAAGCATCTCAGTCAAAGCAATCGGGCGAGTAAAAAATCTGATTGCACAATAAAATGTCAATACCTTTTCTGGGAGAGGTTTTGTCAACAGCAACCCCTATGGTGTACGCACTGAAATTACTTGATTTGGTAATTTTTGATTACTAGCTTCAGGCTTATTTCTCGCCCATACTGTTGACAAAATATCTCTTTTGTCTTATATAAATAGCCTTGTTTTCTTAACAGGTAAAAACAAGTAAAATATTTTATTGATAGTTATCATCTATCTTCTAAAGCTATACTAATCTATAACAATCTAATATCAACTTAAATATAGTTATAGTTATAGATACTACATGGTTATGAATACTACAAATATTTCCGAATCTAAAGCTAAATCTCTTATTCAAATTGCGGTGCAAAAGCATCAGTTAGGTGACAAGAATGAAGCTGAATCTCTAGACCAAACAGAAGTAGCTGAAATCCTCGAACTAGCAGTTCAACACCAACGAGAGAATAGTTTATTGGAGGCGGAACAGCTATATAGTCAAGTTCTGGAAAAACAACCTGACAACCCGGAAGCTTTATATGGTTTAGGGATGTTGGCGCAGCAGATGGGGCAACTCCAAACTGCTAAACAGTGGCTAAGTGCGGCTTCACAAGTTCAACCAAATTCTGTTAAAACTTGGTTCAGTTTAGGTAATTTGTATTTAGTTCAAGAACAGTTTTCCCCAGCAGAGAAAGCTTATCGGCAAGCTTTAGTTTTATTACCTAATTCATTACCAATTTACAACAACTTGGGCTATACTCTGCAACAACAAGGATTATTTGAAGAAGCAATTAACTATTATCAAAAAGCTTTAGAGTTAAAACCAGACTTTATAGAAGCAGAGACTAATTTGGGCAATGCGTTACACGCTCAAGGTAAGCTTTCCAGCGATCAACAAATCTACTATGCACAATTAAATAATAAATTGGGTGTTGCTCGGAAAAAAGCAGGGGATTTGAAAAATGCTGTTACTTGTCACAAGCAAGCGATCGCACTACAGCCAAATTTATTAGAAGCTCATTATAACTTGGCTTTGGCGCTGCAAGAACAAGGAGAATTAGAAGAGGCGATCGCATCCTACCAAAAACTTTTAGAACTTCATCCCAACGATGGAGAAATATACCTCAATTTAGGCAAAATTTACCAACAACTAAACCAATACCAGAAAGCAGTTTCTGCCTATCGACAAGGGTTAAAGCTAATTAATCCCCACTATGCCAAAGCATTAACAGTTGGTGAGGATGCTGAAATTCCTCAACAAGTACCAGTCACGCCCTCAATTTCCCAAGGAGAGGTAATTGTAGGGGAATACAGCTTTCCGACTATTCCGACAGTAGCAAATACAGGTAAGCGTCCTTTTTGGAGTGTGGTGGTAACTGTATATAACCGTATAGATTATCTACTCGAATGTCTTGTCAGTGTATTGACCCAATGGCAAGGAGAAGAGCAGATGGAAATCATCGTTATGGACGATGCTAGTACAACGCCAGTATTTGAAGTCGTGAATAGTATTGGACAAGGAATAATCAACTACTATCGCAACCCGCAAAATCTCGGTCTGCCAGGCAATTGGAATGCCGGAGTTGCTCTCACTCGCGGTCATTGGATTCATTTACTGCACGACGATGATTATATTCTCCCAGGTTTTTATTCTCGGCTACAAGAAAGCCTAGAAGGGTGTTCCGATTCTGTAGGAGCCGCTTTTACAGGTTATGAAAATATTAACGAGACAGGGGAAGTAATTTTCAGCCAACAAGTTTATGGAGAGCAGCGAGGAATTGCCCAAAACTGGCTGCAATTTATTGGAGTTAGTAACTCATTGAATATGCCTGCGGTAGTGATTCGTCGAGAAGCGCATGAACAATTGGGCGTATATCATCCTGAACTAACCTATACAAGCGATTGGGAAGTTTATAAACGCATTGCCTCTGTTTACGATTGGTGGTATGAACCAGAAATTTTAGCTCGTTACCGCCAACACGCTAACAATGTCACCAGCGAACTGTTACTCTCTGGGAAACAGATGATATCTATCCGCCGTGCAATTGAAATTTCCGAGAGTTATTTTCCCACTGAATATTCTGCACAGATTACCGCCCAATCCCGGAATCATTATTTTCTTTATTGTCTAGAATCGGCCATAATTCCCCTACAAGCTGGTAATTTAGCTGGAGTTTGGCAAGCGTTCGAAGAGGCTTTAAAAATAGATCGTAGCCCTGAAGCAGTCGCAAACTTATTCCGGTGGTTCACACAAGAAGAAGCAGCTCCTCTGCGTGATGAAATTGCCTCAAAATTGATCTCACTTCCTTTATAAGACTTGTTTTGGAAAAAGCAAAAATTTTTTAGTTTTGGACTAAAAACTATGTCAATTAGTCAGGTTGAGCATCCTACCATAAATACTTCATCTTTTGAGCCACAAAATCGAAAAGATGGGATCAGTGGTCTGATGCGAGTTCGTAATGAAGAGGAATTTTTGGCAGCAACGATCGAATCTTGGATTGATTATATAGATGAATTGGTAATTGTATTTCATCAGTGTACAGACAAAACTCCCCAAATAATAGAGGACTTTGTCCAAAAATATCCTCAGAAAATACGGGCTTTTCATTACTTACCCCACGTCTATTCATTTTGTACAAAAGAACAAGTTGAATTGGATGTAAACAACATTCATTCTTTCGTTTTTTATTCTAATTTTGGTCTCAGTCAGACGCAGTATAAAATTTGCGTTTATATTGACGGCGATTGCGTGGGTATTTCTGAACACTTAAAAATTATTTATAATTATTTGAAGCAAAATCATCTGCAAAATACAGCCTTATTTTTTTCAGGAGTTAATTTATATCAACGTCCAGACGATCCCAACTACTACACAAATTTAAAATGTCCGGCTTCTGGTGATGGAGATGTCGCATATTGGACAGTTTCACAGCAAAATATTTTCGATAAAAATGCAAAAATTCCATTTTGTGAAGCGATTCAATTTAAAGGAATTACACCTTATTATTTAGGCTTTATTTTCTGGCACACACATTGGTTAAAAAAGAACGCATTTTCGAGAAATGGCGGCAGAGAATTAGATGGCGAGCTTTTAGAAAAACTGAACGATATTGAGATAAAAAATAGAGATAAAGAATTAGTTTTATTATCTCAAAATTTTAAACAAGAAAATAAAAAGTTTCAAAATATTCCTTACCAAAAGTTTCTCTTGTATTTTGATTTCGCTTCTCTGCCTGATGTTATATCTCTAGAGTCAAAGCTAGTAGCAACACATAATAACTTGGGTTACAGTTTAGAACAACAAGGTAAGTTTGATGAAGCACTCACTTGTTATCAAAAAGCTTTAGAACTTCAGCCCAACTGCGCCGAAGCAGAAGTCAACTTAGGCAACGCCCTCAATGCACAAGGTAAACTATCAAAAGATCAACAAGCGCACTACGGGGATTTGAACCATAAATTGGGACTTTCTCGCACGATCGCAGGGAATTTCAAAGAAGCAATTAATTACTATCGTCAAGCGATCGCTCTTGACCCAAACTTGCTAGAGGCATATTATAGCTTAGGCAACACCCTGCAAGAAGTAGGTCAGTGGGAAGACGCGATCGCCTCTTATGGCCAAGCCCTAAAACTCAATCCTTTAAACTGGGAAATCTACATCCGTTTAAGTCAGGTTTACCAAGCTCAAAATAAGAGAGCAGAGGCGATTTCTGTGTATCGTCAGGCATTAAATTTATTCAATCCTCACTATGCCAAAGCGGTATCTGCTTACCAGAATGCTGCCATCACTCCAGAAATGCTCGTTACTCCGCCCATTCCTCAAGGTGAGGTTACTGTTGGCGACTATCAGTTTCCAACGATTCCACCTGTAACAGACCCAGAGAAACCTCGACCATTTTGGACTGTGGTGATTCCAGTATATAACCGCACCGATTATCTTCTTGAATGTCTGGCTAGCGTCTTGGTGCAATGGACTGGGGCAGAGCAGATGGAAATTCTGGTAATGGATAATGCCAGTACAACACCATTGTTCGATCTAGTAAACAGTATTGGGGGGGGAATAATCCGCTACTACCGCAATCAGCAAAATATTGGAGTATTGCCAAATCAAAATGCAGGCATTTCCCTCAGTCGCGGTCAGTGGATTCATATTCTGCATGATGATGATAGTGTGCTTCCAGGTTTTTATGACCGACTCCAGCAAAGTCTTCAAGGGTGTCCAGATTCCGTAGGAGCCGCTTTTACTAATTTTGAATATTTCAATGAAAAAGGAACAGTAATTGAAAAAGGGGAAGTGATTTCCTTCTTTGGAAATCATAAAGGTATCTCTGGGAATTTTTGGCAGCAGATTGGTGTAACATGTCCGTTACAGATGCCTGCGGTTGTCATTCGTCGCCTGACTCATGAAAAAATAGGAGGTTATTATCCGAAGTTAGTTTGTACTCCTGAATGGGAACTTTATAAACGCATTACTGTTTCTTCTGATTGGTGGTACGAACCGGAAAGTTTGGCTCGTTACCGTATACATTCCCACAGACAGACAAGTGATGACTTATCATCCGGTATTTTGGCGGCATCCATCCGTCAGTGTATAGAAATTTCAGAGAGTTATCTTCCTGCTGAATATCGCGCAGACATTACAACCCAAGCTCGTAGCTATAACTTCAATTATTGTTTGACACGGGCAACGATTCCCCTAAACAGTGGTAATGTTATGGGAGCTTTGCGTATGCTCCAAGAAATTCTCAAACTTGACAGCTCCCCGCAAGCAGTAGCAAAGTTATTCGTTTGGTTGACTCAAGATGAAGCCGCTCCCCTACGAGAAGAAATCATTGCTAAGTTCCTACCAGTACCTGTAGATAATAGCCGAGACAATATTCCTACTGAATTAAAATCCCCACAAGTTGCGATCGCACCATAGGATATGAAAATACTTGTAACTGGAACTGAAGGTTATATCGGCTCATTATTAGCTCCTCTGTTGATTCAACAAGGTCATGAAGTTATTGGTTTAGATACTGGCTTTTATAAAGTAGGTTGGCTATATAACGCCACTAAGGTAACTGCCAAAACCCTCAACAAAGATATCCGTCACATTACAACAGAAGACCTGCAAGGTGTGGAAGCAGTAGTTCATATGGCAGAACTCTCTAACGACCCTTTAGGCCAGTTAGCCCCTGATATCACTTATGATATCAACCACAAAGGCTCAGTACATATAGCGAAACTGGCGAAAGCAGCTGGAATCCAACGCTTTGTCTATACTTCATCATGCAGTGTCTATGGTTTTGCCACTGAAGACTACGTTACCGAAGAGTCTATCATCAATCCCCAAACAGCTTATGCCAAATGCAAAGCACTTGTCGAACAGGATGTGAAACTCCTTGCTGATGATAGCTTTTCTCCCACCTTTCTCCGAAATGCTACAGCCTATGGCGCTTCTGGGAGAATGCGCTTTGATATTGTCTTAAACAATCTAGCCGGTTGGGCATGGACAATTAAAGAAATCAAGATGAACAGCGACGGTACACCTTGGCGTCCCCTAGTGCATCTATTAGATATCTGCAAAGCAATTATTTGTACCTTAGAAGCTCCGCGTGATGTAATTCACAACCAAATTTTCAATGTCGGTGATACAAATAGCAACTATCAAGTCAAACAAATTGCTCAAATAGTTGCAGATGTTTTTACAGATTGTCAATTGAGCTTTGGTAAACACGATCCTGACAACCGCAGCTATCGGGTTTTATTTAATAAAATTAACCAAAATTTACCAGGATTCAAATGTGAATGGGATGCCCAGCGCGGTGCCCAACAACTATATAATGTCTTCCAGCAAATTGATATGGATAGAGGAACATTTGAGTCTAGAGGCTTTACTCGCCTAAAACAATTGGAATACCTCATACGCACTCAGCAAATCAATCAAGATTTTTTCTGGCAGACTGTTTAAAAATTTCCTATAATAATTTATGAATTTACTAAAATCAACAAATAATCAACTAATAACTGGTAACTGTCTATTCTGTGGAACAGGGTTACAGCATACCTTTGTAGATTTAGGTATGTCTCCTCCCTGCGAAAGTTATCGCAGTCTCAAACAACTCAATGAAGTAGAGCCATTTTATCCTCTGCATGTTTATGTTTGTGAAGAGTGTTTGTTAGTTCAACTCCAAGAATACATTAGTCCAGAAAATATTTTTAGCGACTACGCTTATTTCTCTTCTTACTCTGATAGCTGGTTGCAACACGCCAAGGAATATGTTGATTTGGTAGTAGAACGTTTCCAATTAAACCAGGAAAGTCAGGTAATAGAAATTGCTAGCAATGATGGCTACTTGCTGCAATACTTTGTTGCCAAAAGCATCCCGGCGCTGGGAATAGAGCCAGCAGCAAATGTTGCTGAGGTAGCAATTCAAAAAGGTATTCCTACAATTGTCAAATTTTTTGGACAGGAGACAGCAAAAGAACAGGTTGCTAAGGGCAAACAGGCAGATTTATTACTAGGGAATAATGTTCTTGCTCACACACCATATCTGAATGATTTTGTCAGAGGAATGAAAATTATCCTCAAACCGCATGGTGTAATTACTATGGAATTTCCCCACTTGATGCGGTTAATCGAGGAAAACCAGTTTGATACTATTTACCATGAGCATTTCTCTTATTTTTCCTTTCTGACCGTAGACAAGATTTTTGCTGCTCACGGTTTGACAATTTTTGATGTAGAAGAATTAACTACTCATGGTGGTTCTTTGAGAATTTATGCCCGCCACAATGAAGACTCTTCTAAACCCGTTACTCAGCAAGTCTCAGAACTGAAAAATAGAGAAGAAGCGGCTGGTTTTACGCAATTAGAATACTATTTTTCCTTTGGAGAACAAGTTAAAGAAACTAAACGCAACTTATTAGATTTTCTGATTAAAGTGAAGCGAGAGGGAAAATCCATTGTTGGTTACGGTGCTCCAGGTAAGGGAAATACTCTCTTAAACTATTGCGGTATCCGCACAGATTTTCTTGACTATACAGTAGACCGTAACCCTTATAAACAGGGTCAATTTTTACCAGGAACTCATATTCCGATTTTTCATCCAGACAAAATTGCCGAAACAAAACCTGACTATATACTAATATTACCCTGGAATCTGAAAAATGAAATTCTGATACAAATGGCTTATATTCGGGATTGGGGAGGCCAATTTGTTGTACCAATTCCTGAAGTTAATGTCTACTCTTAAGTATTTAGTATTTTTGCTCGTCAAAAAATCGTCAAAAAGGGGTAAGTAACATGAAAGTAGTTTTATTTTGCGGTGGTTTAGGAGCCAGAATGAGAGAATACTCAGAAAGTATTCCTAAGCCAATGGTGAATATTGGTTATCGACCAATATTGTGGCATGTAATGAAATACTATGCTCACTATGGACACAAAGATTTTATCTTATGTCTTGGTTACAAGTCTGACCTCATTAAAAGCTATTTTTTGAATTACAATGAATGGCTTTCTAATAACTTTAGTCTTTCGAATGGTAGCCAAATTCAGTTGTTTAATCGAGATATTCAAGATTGGAATATTACATTTGTAGATACAGGGTTAACTGCAAATATTGGCCAAAGATTCAAAGCAGTAGAAAAGTATTTAGAAGGAGAAGAAGTATTTTTAGCTAATTATAGTGATGGTTTGACAGATTTACATTTACCAACGTATATCAATAATTTTTATCAGCGTGATAAAATCGGTAGTTTTTTATGTGTCAGACCAAGCCAAACTTTTCACTTAGTTGACATGAAGGAGGATGGTTTGGTCAAAAATATCCAAGATGTAAAACAATGTGATATTTGGATTAATGGAGGGTATTTTATTTTTAAAAAAGAGATTTTTAACTATATAAATTATGGTGAAGAACTGGTCATGGAGCCTTTTCAAAGATTGATTGCCAAAGAAGAACTTTTTGCATATAAATACACTGGCTTTTTCGGAGTAATGGATACGTTTAAAGAAAAACAACAGTTGGATGATATGTATGCTCAAGGCCAAAGACCTTGGGAAGTCTGGGGAGATGAACAAGTACAAGTCGACCATGTATGATCCAACTTAGTTTGAATAAGATAGAAGAATCTGAGTACAAAATTCTTTGTCTAGGTTCTCATTGCGATGATATTGAGATTGGTTGTGGGGGCACAATCTTAAAGCTGATAGAGAATTACCAAGATGTTGTTATCTATTGGGTTGTCTTTAGTTCCAATGAGCAAAGAGCAGAGGAAGCAACCACAAGCGCTAATCTCTTCTTAAAAGGAATCCCAGTCAAGAAAATCATCATTAAAAATTTTCGAGATGGCTTTCTGACTTTTCAAGGCATAGAGGTGAAGGAATATTTTGAACAGTTAAAGCAAGAATTTTCACCAGATATAATCTTTACTCATTACCGAGACGATCGCCACCAAGATCACCGCTTAATTTCTGAGTTGACTTGGAATACATTTAGAAATCATTTAATTTTGGAATATGAAATACCCAAATATGATGGTGATTTGGGTATTCCTAATTTCTTTGTCCATTTAAATGAAACGCTCTGCCGCCGAAAAATTCAATACATTTTAGATGCATTTCCTACCCAGAATAATAAGCAGTGGTTTACAGAAGAGACTTTTCGTTCCATTCTCAGAATTCGTGGGATTGAATCAAACTCACCGGGGAAATATGCTGAAGCCTTTTACTGTCGAAAAATATTTTTCTAAAAAGTTAGAATTTTAATTTTCTCTCAAGTTTATAAATTTATGATCTTCACTGAAACTAAAATAAAAGAAGCATTTATTGTTGATTTAGAGTTGCATCAAGATATTCGGGGCTTTTTTACTCGGACTTTTTGTGTTCAGGAATTTCAAAATCGCGGTTTAAAACCTACTATTGCCCAATGCAATTTATCTTTTAACTATAAAAAAGGAACGTTGCGGGGTATGCATTATCAAATGCCTCCTTCTCAGGAAACAAAATTGGTGCGTTGTATCAGGGGGGCTATTTATGATGTAATTATCGATTTGCGTCCAGATTCTCCTAGCTATTTATCTCATATTGGTATAGAGTTGACCGCTGAAAATCGCCTTGCTCTTTATATCCCAGATAAATGCGCTCATGGGTTCCAAACGCTCACTGACGAAACCGAAGTAGCTTATCAAATGGGTGACTTATATGCACCAGAATATGCCACTGGGTATCGCTACGACGATCCAGCTTTTGGTATTGAATGGCCCCTACCTGTGACTGAAATTTCGGAAAAAGATAGGGCTTGGAGTTTATTTGAATCGACCAAAATTGTAACGCCTACAGTAACTTAGGCTTTTAAAAGGATTCTACTTATGGTTGCAGTTGATATCAAAAATTCTTTTAACCTCAAGGATATCAGTCTAGAACTTTACCAACTAATTTCTGATTTATATCCCATTTGCCGTAGTATTACAGGTGATGGTTTTAGAGAAACTTTAAAAATTCTTCAGCAGCATATTCCTTTGTCAGTTCATGAAGTGCCTACAGGAACAGAGGTATTTGATTGGACAGTTCCTAATGAGTGGAATATTAAAGATGCCTATATTAAAAACTCTCAAGGTGAAAAGATTGTAGATTTTACTAATTCAAATTTGCACGTTGTTAACTATAGTATTCCCATACATCAAAAAATCTCTTTTCCAGAACTTAAATCGCATCTATTTACACTTGCCGATTATCCTAATTGGATTCCTTACCGAACTTCATATTACAAGGAAAGTTGGGGTTTTTGCCTAACTCACAACCAGTATTTGCAACTAGAAGATGAAGAATATGAAGTATGTATTGATTCTTCTCTGAAACCAGGTTACTTGACTTATGGTGAGTATTATATTCCCGGAGACAGGACTGATGAAGTCTTGATTTCTTGCCATGCCTGTCATCCTTCACTCTGTAATGATAATCTTTCGGGAATTGCGATCGCTACTTTTATCGCTAAATATTTAAGTCAAACTACACCAAGATATTCCTATAGATTTCTCTGGATTCCCGGAACCATTGGCTCAATTACATGGTTGGCTGTTAATGAAGCAAAAGTCAATAACATTAAACATGGTTTGGTATTAACTTGTTTAGGAGATGCAGGCAACTTTACCTACAAAAAAAGCCGTAGAGGTGACACTGAAATTGATAAAGTTGCTGCTTATGTACTCAAAAACTCAAAACAAGATCACAAAATTATAGATTTCTTCCCCTATGGCTATGATGAGCGACAATATTGCTCACCTGGATTTAATCTAGCTGTAGGTTGCTTCATGCGATCGCCTCATGGTAGTTTTCCTGAATACCATACCTCAGCTGATGATTTAAATTTCGTTCAACCCCAATATCTAGCCGAGTCATTCTTTCAATGTCATTCGATGTTGCATATCCTCAACAATAACGAAATCTACTACAACAAAAATCCTAAATGTGAGCCACAGTTAGGTAAAAGAGGAATATATCGGGCAGTTGGTGGTAACAAAGATAGCGGGCTAAATGAAATGGCAATCCTGTGGGTTTTAAATTTATCTGACGGTCAGCATACTCTCTTAGATATTGCAGAAAAGTCGGGAATGTCATTTGATGTGATTAAATCTGCTGCCGATACATTATCAACACATGACTTATTAACAATTAAAACCAACTAAGGAAGTTGCAGTAAGTTTTTCCCCTCTGCCCCTCCGCCTCTCGGTCACTGAGCGTAGCCGTACCCCTCCGGGGAAGCAAGCTACGTGCAGTGTCTCGTAAAGAAGTGCTGCCCCTCTGCTCCATCAAACGCCTGAAGCTTGTAAGAAATGCGGGTACTGGGCTTACGATAAAGGTAGATTCAAACTCTTTGCCTTTCCCCTTTTCCCCAAAATCCGAGAAGTATTGATATCATGTCCGGCTAATTAGTTATGATTCCCAAATCTATGCAGAAAGCTTAAAAACCCCTCCCCTCTGCTCCTCTGCTCCTCTACCCCTCTGCGGTCTTAATGATAAGTCTTTAACCGGACATGATATGAGAGGTGGGTTTGATATCTGTAACTGCGAATTCTATTTGCTAGGGCTGCCAAATTTTTCTATATTATTATCCTCAACAGTTCTGTGAGAATACTTATTTTGTATGGATATATTTAATGTTAGTTTTACATTCTATTTATAATAGCTACTCAGAAAGTAGCTTAACTTTATAATCTAGAATATACTTCATATCTTCGCTATTACTTGGAAAAATATCCTATTTAACTTCATGATTACTTAAACTAAATGTCATTACTTATACCATTGTAAGAGCAGTTTAGATGATTGATATTAGAGAAGTAGTTTAAAAACATAGCTTGTCTAGTACATGAATAAAAAATGGGCTGTTAAACGACTTACAATCAATCTCACATCAGGCGAAGCACAGAAGCTTGAACAATACTGTTCAACAACAGGGAGGCCAGCAACTGATGTAATTCGGGAGTTAATTCGCTCTCTTTATCCTAAAGATGAAAAAGCCTCTGAAACCTCGTGAATCAGACTGCAAAAAAATCAAACAGGATAAGTACATCTTAATTTGTCAGTGAAATATGCTGCTTAACAGTTATCAGCTAACAGTGAATCCCTATAACTAAAGTTAGGGAATTTAAAGAAAAATACTCTCTTACAAAGTTCAGAGCCGAGGAAATCTTCGCTCTGACTTTTGCTTTGAATATGGTGCAATCATCTTGATAGACTTCTGACTTTTCACGGGAAGTACTGAAACCCTCATCAAGACTGGGGGTAGGGTGTAGAAAACTGATATTGTCTTACTACATCCCACACCCTTGCTCCTTTTACACATACCGTGAAAAGTCAGGATAGACTTGCATAATTAAAAATATTAAATTAATTGTAGAATTCAGAATCAAGATGGTCTTGCTAGCTTGCTTTCCCGTAGCGATAAAAAGTCCGCAAGCGTTTTGCAAACCACCAAATTTCAAGTTTTGTGGGTGTCTTTAACCAGTAATTTATCCATTTTTTCGGTCAGAATACCCTTCTTGTATATGGCTGGCTTTGCTCCTGAATTCTTTTTTGACAAATAGTAATATTACTGATCTTTTCGGAAAGTTTTTAAGTTAGATATAGTACTTACCAGTTATTTACTTATACTTTACAAAGTATTAAGACTTTAATCTCTAATTTATTTAATTACAAATAATGGTTAGAAAAACCTTGGTTATAAATCAGCCAAAGGTAAGCAAGTCCGTGGGCGAACTGAGGATTTTTGCTGGATTTATAACACTCAGCTTTGCGATCGCCACAATATTATGTAACTATCAGGATGCAATCGCTCAAACTCCCGAACCTCAAACATTACCCCCAGGTCGGTTAGATGATATTCCTGATACTGCGTTACCATCCGATGTGCTACCCAAGCCACCAGACGAGAATCAATTGCTTCCATCCTTAAAACTACCGAATCAGCCGATTCTGGAGCAGAATGACCCTAATACCAAATTTCGGGTAGATCGCATTGAAGTTGTTGGTAGTACCGTTTTCAAAGCAGAACAGTTTGCCGCTGTCACAAATTCCTTTGTGGGACGGGAGCTGACATTTGCAGAGTTGTTGCAAGTTAAAGATGCTATCACCAAACTCTACACTGATAACGGTTATGTCACCACAGGCGCATTGATTACACCACAGACAATAGAAGCTGGGACAATCAAAATTCAGGTGATTGAGGGTAGTTTAGAAGAAATTAAGATTGTCGGTAATAGGCGATTACACACTCAATACATTCGCGATCGCATTAAACTTGGTGCAGGTAAACCCTTAAATATACCACACTTAATAGAAAAGCTACAACTACTCCGTCTCAATCCGCGGATTCAAAACCTGTCAGCCGAGTTGCAGACAGGCGTGCAACCGGGAACTAGTGTATTGCAAGTGGAGGTTAAAGAAGCAGAAACTTTTAAACTGACAGCAAGCCTGGATAATGGGCGATCGCCCAGTGTGGGTAGTTTTCGCCGGGGAGTGGATCTGCAAGAAGCCAATTTATTGGGTTTGGGCGATACCCTGAGCGTGGGATACGCCAATACCGATGGCAGTAATACAATCAATGTCAATTACACGCTGCCGATTAATGCCCGCAATGGCACTGTATCCTTCGGTTTTAGCCAAGGATGGAACCACGTGATTGAAGAACCATTCAGTGTCCTTGATATTCAGTCAAATACCCGCTCTTACGAATTGAGCTATCGACAACCACTGGTGCAAAAACCAACCCAAGAGTTGGCAGTGGGGCTATCGTTCTCGCGCCAGTCAAGCCAAACTGAGTTAGGTATTGATAACATTGGGCCGTTTCGACTTTCCCCAGGTGCAGATGCGAACGGAAAAACAAATATTTCGGCTCTGCGCTTTTTTCAAGAATATACCCAGCGAAGCAACCAGTATGTATTTGCGGCGCGATCGCAATTGAGTTTTGGTGTAGATTGGTTCGATGCTAATGTCAGTGATAATGAACCAGATAGCCGCTTTTTCGCGTGGCGGGGACAGGCGCAGTGGGTGCGGCAATTAGCACCAGATACTCTATTTTTAGCTAGGGGCGATTTCCAATTGGCAGCAGATTCCTTAGTACCTTTGGAGCAATTTGGGCTTGGTGGACAGCTAAGTGTACGGGGCTATCGCCAAGATGCATTACTTACAGATAATGGTCTGTTGTTTTCGGCAGAATTTCGAGTCCCCATTGTCCGCGCCAATAAGATTAACGGGGTGCTGCAACTTACACCCTTCATTGATGTGGGTAAAGGCTGGAACGTCAACGGCGAAAATCCATCAACCAGTACCCTTGTTAGTACTGGGTTGGGGCTGTTGTGGAAACAGGGTGATGACTTCTTGGCCCGCATAGATTGGGGCATTCCTTTGATTTCAGTGGATGGTGAAAAGCGATCGCTCCAGGAAAATGGGTTGTACTTCTCGGTGCGCTATTCGCCGTTTTAAAGGAGCGATCGCTCAAGATAATACCGTTTTGGGCAACCTAAAATGCAAGGTATAAATAAAGGCTTGGCAATGATAACGAACTCTATTTGGTTGGTTCTCTGCGCTGGAGTGCCGTTGATGGTAATGCCTGTGAGTGCCCAGGTAATTCCTGATAGTACTTTAAATACTACTGTCTCTCAAAGTGGTAATAACTTCACTATCACCAACGGTAATCGAGTTGGCAACAATTTATTCCACAGCTTCAGCCAATTTTCAGTTCCCAGCAACGGCTCGGCTTTTTTCAACAATGCCGCAGATGTGCAAAATATCTTTAGTCGCGTCACTGGTGGCAGTGTTTCCAACATTGATGGTTTAATTAAAGCCAATGGTAACGCTAATCTGTTTTTGCTCAATCCCAGTGGGATTATTTTCGGTGCGAATGCCCAACTTAATATTGGCGGTTCATTTATTGGGACAACTGCTGAGAACATTAAATTTAGCGGTGGTGCTGAATTTAGCGCAATTAATCCCCAAAAGGCTCCATTGTTGAGCATCAATGTTCCCATTGGTTTGCAAATGGGTAGTAATCCAGGTGCGATTGCTGTTCAAGGGTCAGGACACAATGCCCAATTAGGCGACTCACTTCAAGTTTCTGGATTAAACCTCGGTACGAGAGGATTACAGTTACAATCTGGAAAGACGCTGGCATTGCTGGGTGGGAATGTTGCCTTAGATGGAGGATTGCTCTCCGCACCAGGAGGACAAATAGAACTGGGTAGCATTACTAACGGCAGCGTCACCCTCAATTCCATCCCTGAAGGATTTGCGCTGAGTTATCCTAAAGCTTCGAGTTTTGGCGATATTCAGATAACCCAACGAGCTTTAGCATCTACACGCGACCTGATTGGGCAATGGGGAGGAGCCATTCAAATTCAGGGTAAACAGGTCAGCATCCGAGATGGTTCACTGATATTAGTGCAAAATCGCAGCAACCAAACTGCTGGTGATATTGCAATCAACGCCACAGAGTCCCTCCAGATTATCGGCAAGTCTCCTGATTTTAAAAGTTCCAGCAGTTTAATTAATGAAACTATATCCCCAGGTGCGGCAGGGAATATTATCGTTACCACCCCACAATTGAATATTGATGGGGGTGGGTATATCTTAAACCGTACCTTTAGCACAGCACCGGGTGGCAATATTGCAATAAATACTGATGAAATGCGGGTGAATGGTTTTGCATTTGGCGATCCTTCTCCTTTTCGAGCAATCAGCCAGATATTAGCTGCTTCCTATGGGGCTGGAAAAGGTGGAAATGTTAACATCTCCACTCAAAACCTGTCTATTTTAGCTGGCGGCAATATAGCAGCAAGACCCTACGCTTCAGGCAATGGCGGCGATCTCATCGTCAAGGCAGATACAATTCAGGTGACAAATGAGGGAGCGCCAAAGGGTTTCTATTTTAGTCTGTTGTCTACTGCCACATTTGGGTTTGGTAATGCAGGGGATTTGAAAATCGATACCCGCAAGCTGTCGGTTCAAGCTGGCGGCAGAGTATCAGCTTCTAGCATAGTTTTAGGAAATGCAGGTTCACTGACTATCAATGCCTCTGAATCGATTGATGTGAATGGTGTCAAAGATGCAGCAAATCCCAGCTATATTGGTACTGCTGTTCGTCCTGTTTTTAGATTTTCCAGAGCTACTTCAGGTAACACCACAATTAACACCCCACTTCTTAACATCAGTAATGGTGCAACAGTTTTTGTCCAAAACCTTGGCTCCGGTAAAGCTGGTACTTTAAACATTCAGGCGAACACCCTACGACTCGACAATGGGGCCAGCATTTCAGCATCCACAAAAGCAGGCGGTGGCGGTAACACTAATTTACAACTGCGGGATCTACTACTGATGCGTCATGGCAGCTTTATCAGTGCAGAAGCAGGTAGCAGTGGTAATGGTGGCAATATCACGCTTAATGCTCCGAACATCGTGGGTTTAGAAAACAGTGACATTATTGCTAATGCAGTCCAAGGAAAAGGTGGCAATATTCAAATCACTACCCAAGGAATTATTGGGCTGAAATATCGTCCTCAACTGACTCCAGAAAATGACATCACTGCCAGTTCTCAGTTTGGGGTTAGCGGTACTGTTCAAGTTAATAATATTGGTGTTGATCCCAATTCTGGCTTAGTGGAACTACCAGCGAATGTCACTGATTCATCACAGCAAATAGCCAGTGGTTGTTCTCCAAATCAAGGCAGTCGCTTTGTCGCCACGGGACGGGGTGGTGTGCCGCAAAATCCCAATCAAGAAGTGACGAGCGATGTCTACGACGGGCTACGCCTACGCACTTGGTCTGATATCCGCAATCTGACTGCATTTCGCAAAAATAGCTCTGTTACACCACAAATAACCCAATCTTCAGAAGTTCTGATCCAAGCTACTTCTTGGCATCGTAATGCCCAAGGCAAAATCGAATTAATTGCAGATAAATCTCTTATTCAGGCGCAACAACCATTAACCTGTGCTGCGGTTCCTAAAACTTAATCATGTTATTAACCATGCCCTAAATGGGAACTCTAACTTGAAATCAGTTAAAGGAAGTTTTTGGTGATGAGAGTCGTACCCTTTGTATTTCTTTTAACAAGTGGGTTATTATCTCCAGGGATAATACTATCGGCGATACTCCTTTGGAGTGGCTGCGCCAACGCTCAGGTGACATCCGATGGTACAAATAACACCATTGTTAACCAAAGCGGTAATAATTTTAATATTCTTAACGGTACACAAAAAGGTAATAATTTATTTCACAGTTTCAGTAATTTCTCCATACCTACGGGTGACACGGCAATCTTCAACAACGCCGCAGATGTGCAGAATATTTTCAGTCGTGTCACTGGTGGGAGTGTTTCCAACATTGATGGTTTAATTAAAGCCAATGGTAGCGCTAATTTATTTTTGCTTAATCCCAGTGGGATAATTTTCGGTGCAAATGCCCAACTTAATATTGGCGGCTCCTTTATTGGGACAACTGCTCAGAGCATTAAATTTAGTGATGGTGCTGAATTTAGCGCTATTAATCCCCAAGCTAACCCCTTATTAAGTATCAATGTTCCTATTGGTTTGCAAATGGGCGACAATCCTGCACCGATTACTGTTCAAGGCACAGGACACCGCTTGAGTAATCCTAGTGGGCTGCCTGTTGTCACTCAAAATCCGAGTGTTACAGAATTGCGGGTACAGCCTGGAAAAACTCTAGCTTTGGTGGGTGGCAATCTGAATCTGAATGGGGCAACTCTAACCGCCAAGCAAGGACAAGTCGAACTAGGCAGTGTGAGTGATGCAGGGTTGGTTAGTTTAATCCCAACTGCACAAGGCTATACTTTGGGATATGAAAATGGGCAAAACTTTGGTGATATTCAGCTTAGACAGCGATCGCTATTAGATATAAGCGGGGTGAATGCAGGTTCTGTTCAAATTCAAGGTAGGCAAATTCAATTCACCGATGGCTCTCTGGTGCTGGCACGAAATTTAGGCAATCTCCCCGGCGGCGACATTCGCCTTCAGGCTACAGAGGCGATTGATTTGATTGGCACAACATCTGATAGCACAATTCGGAGTGGAGTGCGTACTGAAGTTGTGGGTATCGCAGCTAGTGGGAACATCAGTGTAATTACTCCCCGTCTTACCCTCCAGCAGGGAGGGGGGTTGAATAGCATTTCAGTTGGAGTGGCTCCCAGTGGCAATATCCACATTGATGCAACAACAATTGAGCTGTCTGGTTTCTCACCAATTAATCCAAGTAACGTTACGACCCTTTCTACTTCTGTCTATGGTTCTGGTAACGCTGGCGATATCTCTGTCAATGCCAATAGTTTACTGGTGTCAAATGGTGGATCACTGATTTCAGCTACATTTGGTAGTGGCTCCAGTGGTAAAGTAGCAATTCGCGCTCATCACACCACTGTGATGGGACAAAGCCCCGCCGGGCCATATAGCAACATTAGCTCAACTACATTTGCAACCGGAAATGCCAAAACTTTGACTCTAGATACCGCTAAGTTACAGATTCTGGATGGGGGAGCAGTTGCCACTTCCACATTTTTTGCAGGTAATGGGGGAGATATAAGCATTAACGCCACAGAATTTATCGAGATCAGTGGTCGCAGTCGGAACAATAACAGCAGTATCAACTCTTCTACGACTCGACTAATTCCACAACTGCGGCAGAGATTTGGTTTGCCAGATAAACTCACGGCGAATGCCGGCAGTGTGAGAATTACCACACCGAACCTGACGGTGACAGATGGTGGAACAGTCAGTGTCACCAGTCAAGGTAGCGGCAATGGTGGCAGTCTCAAGATCACAGCCAATACCATCCGATTAGACCGTCAAGGAAGTATCCAGGCACAAACAGAATCAGGTAATGGAGGTAACATCGCCTTACAAGTTGGCAAGTTGTTGCTGCTACGTCACAAGAGCGCGATCGCTGCAACAGCAGGTGGTAATGGTAATGGAGGTAATATAAACATTAATGCACCCATGATCGCCGGATTAGAAGACAGTGACATTATTGCTAATGCTATTAAAGGCAGGGGGGGCAATATTCAAATCACCACCCAAGGCATCTTTGGGCTGAAGTTCCGCGATCGCCTCACCCCAGAAAGTGATATTACTGCTAGTTCTCAATTTGGAGTTAGCGGCACTGTACAAATTAATAACTTTGGTGTTGACCCCAATTCTGGCTTAGTCGAACTGCCTGCAAATATCACCGATCCATCCCAGCAAATTGCTACAGGCTGTGCAGATAGTGAAGGCAGCCGCTTTGTGGCAACGGGACGAGGTGGTGTGCCGCAAAATCCTAATCAGCTGACGAGTGATGTCTACGATGGGCTACGCCTAAGCACTTGGTCTGATGTCCGCGATATCTCTGAATACCGTAAAACTGGCGAAGTCACAGCACAAATGCCTAAATCTTCAGAAGTTCTTGTCCAAGCTACTTCCTGGCATCGCAACACCCAAGGCAAAATTGAGTTAATTGCAGCTCAACCAACCCATGTACAACCATATTTAACCTGTGGTGCAACGAACTGAAGTTCCAGCAATTGCAATGCCTGCGGCAAGTTTAGTTTTCAGAAAGCTACACCAAGATGACTACTAAAACTGTTGATGGTGTTCAAACACAATACCGTTTAGGGAACCCTATATATATTAAGTATTGATGGAAAGTGAGCGATGAAAGCACCTTCTGTTTGCTGGGGTTTGATTAATTTAATGCTGACAGGTGGGATGCTACTTTGGTGTGCCTCTGTGAGTGCCCAGCTAACTCCTGATGGCACCCTCAATACTACTGTCTCCCAAAGCGGTAATAACTTCACGATTACTAATGGTAGTGCCGCCAACAGTAACTTATTTCACAGTTTCCAGCAGTTTTCGGTTCCCACTGGCGGTTCGGCTACTTTTGATTTAGTAAACACGCCCAACATTTCTACCATCTTCAGCCGTGTTACCGGCGGTAATATTTCTAACATTGATGGCTTGATTCAGACGATTAACGGCAACAACCCCGTTAGTCTCTTCTTGATCAACCCTAGTGGGATAATCTTTGGAGCCAATGCCCAACTAAACATTGGGGGTTCATTTATTGGCAGCACTGCCAGCAGTATTAAATTTGCCGATGGCGCTGAATTTAGTGTAATTAATTCTGAATCTGCCCCGTTGTTGAGTATCAATGTTCCCATTGGTTTGCAACTGGGTAAAAATCCCGCATCAATCACTGTTCAAGGTACAGGACATACTTTGAGGAATCCCAGTGGACTGACTCTAGCTCCCCCGATTCAGATTCCCAGTGCTACAAAACTGCGGGTACAGCCGGGAAACACCCTAGCTTTAGTGGGTGGCGACATACATCTAAATGGGGCAAACCTAATCGCCGAACAAGGGCGAGTTGAATTGGGTAGTGTAAGCGGTACAGCATTGGTAAACCTGATACCAACCACACAGGGCTATACACTGGGATATGAGAATGTACAAAGCTTTGGCGATATTCAACTGGCACAGCGATCGCTATTAGATATCAGCGGCGTGAATGCAGGTTCGGTTCAAATTCAGGGTAGGCAAATTCAGTTCACCGATGGCTCTCTGGTACTGGCACAAAATTTTGGCAATCTCCCCGGTGGTGACATTCGCCTTCAAGCTACAGAGTCCATTAATCTGATTGCCAAAACAGCTGATGGCACAATTCAGAGCGGAGTGCGTAGTAATGCTTTGGGTATGGGAGCTAGTGGGAATATCAGCGTTATTACTCCCAACTTCACTATTAAGTCGGGAGCGGGGTTGAATAGCACAACTCTTGGAGCAGCTCCGAGTGGCAATATTTATATTGATGCAACGGCCATTGAACTGTCTGGCTTTTCAGCCATTAATCCTGCTGACGTGACCACAGTCAACACTACTACACTAGGCACTGGGAATGCTGGTGATGTTTTTGTCAATAGTAATAGTCTACTAGTATCAAGCGGTGCCTCACTATCTTCAGCTACCTTTGGCAGTGGTTCTAGCGGTAAAGTGACGATTCGCAACACCAATACCACAGTAATGGGAGAAAGTCCCTCTGGACTTTACAGCAATATTAGCTCAACTACATTTGCAACCGGAAGTGCCAAAACCTTGACCCTGAATACTGCCAAATTACAAATTCTGGATGGGGGAGCAGTTGCCACTACCTCATTTTTTGCAGGTAATGGGGGAGATTTGAGTATCAATGCTACTGAAGCGATCGTCATTAGTGGTCAAGGTCGAGCAACTAATAGTAGCATTAACGCTTCTACCATCCGACCCGATCCGTTAGTGCGAAGACGATTTGGTCTGCCAGATATATTAACAGCAAATGCCGGCACTGTGAGCATTACCACACCGAACTTAACGCTGACCGATGGCGGTACAGTCAGTGTCACCAGTCAAGGTAGTGGAAATGGTGGCAATATTAATATCAGTGCAGATGCCATCCAATTAAAGAATCAAGGGTTTATTCAAGCACAAACAGACTCCGGTAATGGTGGCAATATTAAATTGTCCGCTAAAAACCTGTTGCTTCTGCAACAGAATAGCCAGATAACCTCAACAGCTGGTGGTTCAGGGAATGGAGGTAATATAAACATCAATGCACCCATCATCGTCGGCTTAAAAAACAGCGACATTATTGCCAATGCAGTCCGAGGCAGAGGTGGTAATATCCAAATCACCACTCAAAGTATCTTTGGGCTGAAGTTCCGCAACCAACTCACTCCTGACAGCGACATCACCGCCAGTTCCCAATTTGGGGTAAGTGGCACGGTTCAAGTTAATACTATCGGTATCGATCCAAATTCCGGCTTAGTCGAATTGCCTGCAAATGTCACCGATCCATCCCAGCAAATTGCTACAGGCTGCGCGGGCAGTGAAGGCAGCCGCTTTGTGGCAACGGGACGAGGTGGTGTGCCGCAAAATCCTAATCAGCTGACGAGTGATGTCTACGCACATGGTCTGATGTCCGCAACATCTCTGCATATCGCAGAACAAGCGAAGTGATAGCCCAAATACCCACAAAAGAAGCAGTTCTTATCCAGGCTACAGGTTGGGGACGTAATGCTGATGGCAAAATCGAGATATTTGCAGATAAATCTGCTACTCAGATGCAACCAGCATTAACCTGTGCTGCGGTTCCGAGAAGTTAATGATGTTATCAATCATATCATTTAGGGAACTCTAATTTTAAATCAGTAAAAGAAGTCTTTAATAATGAAAGCCGTACCCTTTGTATTTATATTGACAAGTGGGTTATTAACTCCAGGGATGATGCTAAGGGCGATCGCTCAGGTGACATCCGATGGTACTACCAATACCGTTGTCAACCAAAGTGGTAATAATTTTAATATTCTTAACGGTATACAAAAAGGTAATAATTTATTTCACAGTTTCAGTAATTTCTCTGTACCGACAGGTGGCAGCGCCACCTTTGATTTAACGAATACACCAAATATTACAACGATATTTAGTCGAGTCACAGGCGGTAATGTTTCTAATATAGATGGGTTGATTCAGACGCTCAGTAGCAATAACCCAGTCAGTTTATTTTTGATGAATCCGTCGGGGATTGTATTCGGGCCAAATGCCAGCCTAAATATCGGTGGTTCCTTTGTCGGAACAACAGCGAGTAGTATCAAATTTAGCGATGGAACAGAATTTAGTGCAGTCAATTCCACTGAACCACCGCTGTTAACTATGAATGTACCCATCGGCTTGCAGATGGGGCAGAATCCAGGAAAAATTAATGTGGAAGGGAATGGACATCGCCTGACTAGCGGGATTTTTACCCCCGCAGATCGCAGCAATAATCCTATTGGGTTACAAGTGGAGACAGGCAATACACTGATGCTCATAGGTGGTGCAGTTAATTTCTTCGGTGGGTTGGGTAGCACTAATGGAGGTGGACATCTAGAAATAGGGAGTGTGAGCGAGAGTCAAGTCAAACTCAAACCCACTATTACTGGTTGGGAGGGAGATTACTCAGCAGTGGAGCAATTCAACGATATCCACCTTGCAAACCAATCACTCCTCGATACTAGTGGTAGCAATGGCTCGATTCAACTACAAGGGCGAAATATCAACTTGAGCGATGGTTCTGCTATTTTGCTGCAAAACTTAGGCGCACAAACTTCTGGCGGAATTACACTCAAGGCAACTGAGTCCCTGAATCTCACAGGGAATGTTACCGATGGCAGTATTGGAAGTATTATCGAAAGTGACAATTTAGGAACGGGTCAAATAGGTGATACAACCATCTCTGCCAAACAGCTATCCATCCAAAATGGTGGACAAATCACTACCAGGATATTTAATCAAGGCTCTGGTGGCAATATTACAGCCAATATTACAGACTTAATCGTTTTGGATGGTTTTGCTCCCAGCAATGGTAACAAGTCTAGTTTGGCAACATACACATTGAGTTCTACCCACGCAGGCAAGCTTACAGTCTCATCTGGCAACGTCAAGCTTTTGGATGGAGCTATTTTCTCTGTCACCGCAGGTGCAGGAAAAAGTGGGATAGTGCAAATTAATGCAAAAGACCTAATCGAAATAGTGGGCAACAACCCTATCACACTTTCACCAACTACCATAGGTTCATCAACGGTAAGTTCTGGCAGTGCCGATGATACATTAATCAACACATCCAGATTAGTAGTTCGGAATGGGGGATTTTTAGGGTCTACTACCCTGACTACTGGTTCGGCGGGTAGTGTCATAATTAACGCTTCTGAGTACGTGTATATTCAGGGTACAGCCGCAGGTTCAGTATTACCAAGCCGCATCGTTTCCAACGCCGAGATAGCCGATCCCATCACTCAAGCTATCTATGGATTTCCGCCCTTTCCCAAAGGTGATGCAGGTTCTCTCACTATTAACACACCTTCATTGCGGATCGTAGATGGGGCATATACCAGTGTGCGAAACGAGGGACTCGGTAAAGCTGGGGATTTGCAAATTAACGCCAACTCGATTTTTCTAGATAACCAAAGTAGTATCACTGCATCAACCGCCTCTGGAAATGGAGGAAATGTCGGATTAAATTTGCAAGATTATTTGTTAATGCGGCATGGTAGCTTTATTTCTGCTACGGCTGCGGGTAAAGGCAATGGTGGTAACTTGTCAATTAATGCACCTGTTATTATTGGGTTAGACAACAGCGATATCATCGCCAATGCTGTTCAAGGTCGTGGTGGCAATATTGACATCTCCACACAAGGTATTATTGGTCTAGAGTTTCGCAATACCCTGACTCCCCGCACAGACCAAACAAATGATATCACTGCTAGTTCTCAGTTTAATGTCAACGGCACAGTGGAAATTAATAATATTGGTGTTGACCCTAATTCTGGCTTAATGGCATTGCCAGCAAATGTAACTGATTCATCCCAGCAAATTGCTACAGGTTGTTCTACAAGTCAAGGTAGTAGTTTTGTCGCCACAGGTCGGGGTGGTATACCACAAAATCCTATGCAAGAATTAAGGAGCGATCGCACTTGGTCTGATATCCGCGATATCTCTGCATACCGCAAAACTGGCGAAGTCACGGCGCAAATATCATCATCCTCAAAGGTTCTTGTCCAAGCTACAGGTTGGGGACGTAATGCTGATGGCAAAATCGAGATATTTGCAGATAAATCTCCTACTCAGGTGCAACCAGCATTAACCTGTGCTGCGATTTCGAGAAGTTAATTATGTTATCAATCATACCCTGAATGGGAACTCTAACTTTAAATCAGTAAAAGAAGTCTTTAATAATGAAAGCCGTACCCTTTGTATTTATATTGATAAGTGGGTTATTAACTCCAGGGATGATGCTAAGGGCGATCGCTCAAGTGACATCCGATGGCACAACTAACACCACTGTCAATCCAAGTGGTAATAATTTTACAATTATTAACGGGATTGAAAAAGGTAATAATTTATTTCATAGCTTCAGCAATTTCTCTGTGCCTACAGGTGGTTCAGCGAGATTCGATTTAATTAACACGCCAAATATTACAACCATATTTAGTCGGGTTACAGGTGGGAATGTTTCCAATATTGATGGGTTAATTCAAACTCTCAACACTAATAATCCGGTAAGTTTGTTTTTGATGAATCCTGCCGGGATTGTGTTTGGGGCAAATGCCCGCTTGAATATTGGTGGCTCCTTTGTGGGGACGACGGCGAATAGTATTAAGTTTGCCGATGGGACGGAATTTAGTGCTGTGAATGCTTCGGGTACTCCTTTGCTGACTATAAGTGTACCTGTGGGTTTGCAACTTGGGGCAAATGCTGGAGCGATACAAGTTCAAGGGGCAGACTTGCGAGTTAAAACCGGGCAAACACTAGGGTTAGTTAGTAGTCAAATCGACATGACCGGGGCAAAACTGACGGCACCAAATGGGCATATCGAACTATGGGCTTTGCAAAATGCTGAGATTCAAATAGAAAATCAAGCTCAATGGCAACTGACGAGTCCTGTGGCTACGACAAATTGGGGCACAATTACGTTACAAAAAGCTTCATTGGTTGATGCAAGTGGAATTAACGGGGGTGCAATCAACATCCGTGGACGTGGGTTGACGGTGCAGGATGGGTCGAATATTAGTTCCACTACCTTTGCTGGGCAAGGTAAGGGAATTACTGTCAACACCACAGACTTTGTTGATCTGCTGGGTGTTTCTCTCCCAGAACAATTTAATCCTGGCATTGGAACTTCTTTAGGTATCTTTTTTGGGCCTCTAGCAACTGGACGAGCTGGAGATGTAACAGTAGAGACAGGACGCTTAAAGTTAGCAAATGGAGCTTGGCTTCAGTCCTCTTCTAATGGCAACAATTCTCGATCGGGAGATGTAACTGTTCGGGCTTCAGATGTAGAGGTGGTAGGTTCTCATCCATTTTTTCAAATCCCCACCTCGATTACCACCACTCTCTTTGGTGGCAAGAACAATCAGAGTGGAAATATTTCCATCGAAACAAATCGAATGCGGCTGCAAGATGGTGGAATCGTCAGTACATCTTTGATACCCTTTAACGGTATCTCTCCTCCCACGGGCAAGGCTGGAAATATCTCAATCCGAGCAACTGAGAGCCTTGATATCTCAGGATACACACCCTCTCTACTACTGTCTGGAGTGGGTACGAGAATTGGTCAAACAGAAGGAGACGCGGGAAATATCTCAATCGATGTTGGACGTTTGCATCTCTTTAATGGCGGGTCTATCCGCAGTACTTTATCAGGAAAAGGGAAAGCGGGAAATATCACCATTCACGCGCAAGAGGTAGCAGTTAGCGATCCAGTAATTGATGTTATCAGCAAATTACCTGGTGGCATTACTGTTTCTGCGGGTGATAATTCAGTAGGTTCAGGTGGAAATATCGCTTTAACTGCTGACAACCTACGGCTCTTTAATGGCGGACAGATCACCTCTTCCAGTCAGGGTCAGGCAAATGCGGGGAATATTAACTTACAAGTTAAAAACATTGATATCCAGGGTATGTCTCAACCTTTAACTAACGGTCAAATTGTGCCCAGTACGATCGCAGCATCTTCAACAACTAATTTTAACGCCGGAACCATAAATATTACATCTAACACACTGAAAGTACGTAATGGCGCGGAAGTGACCGTGAGCAATATAGGAGGCGGAGATGCAGGTAATTTGAATATTACAGCCAATAATATTTTCCTCGACAATAAAGCCAGTCTGCGATCGGAAGTCAAAGGAGGTAGTCAAGGTAACATTCACCTGCAAGCAAATGATGTTTTGCTGTTACGTCGTGGCAGTAATATTACAACTAATGCCACTGGTACTTCTACCGGAGGTAACATTGATATTACTGCTGGAGCTATTATTGCCGTTCCTGACGAAGATAGCGATATCGTTGCCAATGCGGTACTCGGAAGCGGTGGAAATATTCAAATCACCACCCAAGGCATCTTTGGGCTGAAATTCCGTCCCCAACTCACCCCAGAAAGCGATATCACCGCCAGTTCCCAATTTGGAGTGAGTGGCACTGTTCAAGTTAATACTATTGGTGTCGATCCAAATTCCGGCTTAGTCGAACTGCCTGCAAATGTTACCGATCCATCCCAGCAAATAGCTAGTGGTTGTTCTGCAAATCAAGGTAGTCGATTTGTGGCAACGGGACGAGGTGGTGTGCCGCAAAATCCTAATCAGGTGACGAGTGATGTCTACGACGGGCTACGCCTACGCACCTGGGATGATGTCCGGGATCTCTCCGCATACCGGAAAAATAGCTCCGTCACGGCACAAATCCCAACATCACCACAAGCTCTCTCTGCATACCGCAAAACACAAGCTTTACAGTTACAAATCGCCCCATCTCCAGAGGTTCTTGTCCAAGCTACTTCCTGGCATCGCAATGCTCAAGGCAAAATTGAGTTAATTGCCGATCAATCTTCTTCTGGTGTGCAACCATCACTAACCTGTGCTGCGGTTTCTCCAAATTCATGATGTTATTAATCATACAATTTCGGGAATACTAACTTGAAATCAACCATAGGAAATCTTTGGGTATGAGAGTTTTACCCTTTTTATTAATATTAACAAGTGGGTTATTAACTCCAGGAATATTATTACCGACAATAGCTCAAGTGACATCAGATGGCACTACAAACACCATTGTCAATCCAAGTGGTAATAATTTCACAATTATTAACGGTATTGATAAAGGTAATAATTTATTTCATAGTTTCAGTAATTTCTCAGTACATACTGGTGGTTCAGCGACTTTTGATCTAACTAACACACCAAATATTACTACCATATTTAGTCGGGTTACAGGTGGAAATGTTTCCAATATTGATGGGTTAATTAGCACGCTTAATAGTAATAACGCGGTAAGTTTGTTTTTAATGAATCCTGCGGGGATTATTTTCGGCGCAAATGCTCAATTGAATATTGGCGGATCGTTTATTGGTACAACTGCCAACAGTATTAAATTTGCCGATGGTGTTGAGTTTAGTGCAATTAATTCTCAATCTGCCCCGTTGTTGAGCATCAATGTTCCCCTTGGATTGCAAATGGGTAGCAATCCCGTACCGATTAACGTTCAAGGCACAGGACATGCCTTAACCTTAGGCTTGACCAATAATCTAGCTTCCATCACTCGCACTCCTAGTTCGACAGAACTGCGGGTACAGCCTGGAAAAACTCTGGCGTTGGTGGGTGGTAATCTAAATCTGAATGGGGCAACCCTGACTGCCGAACAAGGGCAAATTGAACTGGGCAGTGTGAGTGGCGGGCTAGTTAACTTGATACTAGATGCTCAGGGTTATAAGCTTGGGTATGCTAATGGGCAAAGCTTTAGTGATGTTCAACTCACTGGGCGATCGCTGCTGGATGTGAGTGGGATGAATGCAGGTTCGGTTGAAATTCAGGGTAAAGAGATCCAATTTACCGATAGTTCGCTGGCGCTGGCACAAAATCTCGGTAATTTCCCTGGTGGCAACCTGCATCTTCAGGCATCGGCAGGAATCGATCTGACTGGTACAACCAGCGGACTTCGGAGTGAAACCTTGGGGATTGGAACTGGTGGTAACATCAGCGTCATTACTCCCCGATTCAGCCTCCAGCAGGGAGCGGCATTAACTAGCATAACCTATGGAGTATCTGCCAGTGGCAATATTCAGATTGATGCCTCAGCGCTAGACATATCTGGCTTCTCGCTGACCAATTCAAATTCCAGCGTTATTAACACTGGTACATTTGGTTCCGGGAGCGCAGGTAATATCTTCGTCAATGGCGATAGTTTACTAATATCTAATGGTGGAGCATTGTTTTCAGCGTCGCTGGGTGTTGGTGACAGTGGTGAAGTTATCATTCACAACATTGATACCATCATCAGGGGAAGTAGCTCCCGACCTAGCCCTACTGCAATTAGCTCAAATGCCTTCAGTAGAGGAAATGCCAAAAGCATAACACTAGATACTGCCAGGTTACAACTGCTAAATGGGGGAACAATTACCACAGGCTCGTTTTTTGCGGGTCAGGGAGGAGATATTAGCGTAAATGCTACAGAATCCATCCAAATTATTGGTGGCACTAAGTTCAGAAATAGCGCCATCGATTCGTCTACCATGCCCATAAACCCAACATTCCAAAAGCTACTTCGTTTGCCTAATATACTGACAGCCGATGCCGGTACGATCAGCATCACAACGCCGAACCTAACCCTCAAAGATGGCGGGACAGTCAGTGTCACCAGTCAAGGTAGCGGCAATAGTGGCAGTCTCAAGATCGCAGCCAATACCATCCGATTAGAACGTCAAGGAAGCATCCAGGCAAAAACAGAATCAGGTAATGGAGGTAATATCGCCTTACAAGTTGGGAAGTTGTTGGTGCTGCGTGACAATAGCGCGATCGCAGCAACAGCAGGCGGTAATGGTAATGGAGGTAATATAAACATTAATGCACCCATCATTGTTGGATTAGAAAATAGTGACATTATTGCTAATGCTTTTAATGGTAATGGCGGTAACATCAAAATTACCACTCAAGGCATCTTTGGGCTGAAGTACCGCGATCGCCTCACTCCAGAAAGTGACATCACTGCCAGTTCCCAATTTGGGGTGAGTGGCACTGTCCAAGTTAATACTATCGGTATCGATCCAAATTCGGGTTTAGTCGAACTACCAGTAAATGTCACCGATGCATCCCAGCAAATTGCTACAGGCTGTGCGGGCAGTGAAGGCAGCCGTTTTGTGGCAACGGGACGAGGTGGTGTACCGCAAAATCCAACGCAGCAAGTGGCAAACCTACGCACTTGGGACGATGTGCGAGATTTGTCTGCTTACCGCAAAACGGGCGATCTCAATGCCCAAATTCCAGCATCACCGGAGATTCTCATCGAAGCTACAACTTGGTATCGCAATGCCAAGGGCAAAGTTGAGTTAATTGCAACTCAACCAGACGCTCATGTACAACAGCCCTTAACTTGTGCTGCTATTCCCAAGAATTAATTTGCTCAGGAATCTTATAAACAAGTTGATTGAATTTTAAAGTGATATAGTATACAAATTGTTAAAATATTGTAGTAATAATTACTTATGAATTTCCAACTGAAACAACTTCGTTGGCTATATATCAGTCTGGGTATTTTGAGCTTATGTTTGGCAATAACCATTACACCTACTAGAGCGTCTTTGCCAGTACCAACAACTTCTACCCTGAATGTGTCAGCATCGACTTCTCAACCGACCAATTGGCTAGAACAGGGACGAAACCTCTACCATTCAGGACGCTTTGCAGAAGCAGTGACGATTTGGCAAACGGCAGCACAACAGTATCATACCCAAGGCGATCGCCAGGGCGAAGCTCTAAGTTTAAGTTACCTGTCACTGACACAACAGGAGCTTAATCAATGGCAAGCAGCCCAACAGTCTATTGAGCAAAGTCTGAAACTGTTGCAAACCTCCATTCCCTCTGCTGATGCAATTCTCTGGGCACAAGCACTCAATACCCAAGCAAATCTGCAATTGCATACTGGCAAAGCTGAAACCGCCCTCGAAAGTTGGCAAAAAGCTCAAAAATTTTATGAGCAAGCAGGCGACACAATGGGAAGCCTGGGTAGTCAAATCAATCAGGCACAAGCTTTACAAACTTTAGGATTTTACCGCCGTTCTAAACAACAGTTAGAGACACTGACTCAAAAACTCCAAGGGATGCCGGATAATGGAATCAAAGTCAGTGGACTGCGATCGCTTGGTTTAGCCTTGCAAATAATTGGCGACTCTGCTAAAAGTCAACAGATATTAGAGCAAAGTTTAGCGATCGCGCAGAAAATTGCAGCGAAACCCCATTTGAGTTCTATCTTGATAAGCCTCGGTCAAACTGCCGTTGACTTGCAAGATCCGGAAGCCGCATTAGATTACTTTGAACAGGCTCAACTCTTAACAACTAACCCAAGCGATCAGTTGCAAGCGCGTTTAGCTCAGTTCAAACTTTTCCTCAATTACGACAAACTGGAGTTTGTGAACCCACTCGCACCCCAACTACTCCAACAACTCCGAGAACTGCCCCCCAGTCACACCTCACTCTACGCAGCGATCAATTTTGTTGCCACTCTCAACCACCAGTCAAATTCTGACCAAATTCTACCTCTGAAAGATTTGGCGCAACTGATGGCAGTTACAGTCAAATCTGCACAGCAAATCCAGGATACTCAAGCCGAAGCTCATGCACTAAATCAGTGGGGAAAACTCTATCAGCGTACACAGCAGTTATCTGAAGCACAGGAGTTAACTCAGAAATCCCTCAACATTGCCCGCCAACTCCAAGCTAACGATATCATTGCTCAATCTGCTTGGCAGGTGGGACAGTTGTATAAACAACAAGGCGATCGCTCAAAAGCGATTACTGCCTATACAGAAGCAGTCAACGCTTTAAAGGCACTGCGGGGAGATTTGGTGGCTATCAACCCTGATGTCCAGTTCTCTTTTCGCACCAGTGTGGAGCCTGTCTATCGAGAACTGGTTGATTTACTTCTAGAGAATCAACCTAGTCAAGCAGAACTAATACAAGCTCGTGAATTGATTGAGGCACTCCAAATTGCGGAACTCGATAACTTTTTTCGCGAAGCCTGTTTAGATAAAACTCAACAAATTGATCGGGTTGATCCCACTGCAACCGTCATTTATCCGATTATCCTGCCAGATCGTTTAACAGTAATTCTCTCCAAAGCAGGGCAACCACTCCGTTCCTATGTCACTCACAAACCTCAAGCGGAAATTGAGCAGACTCTAGACAATTTTTTGGTTGCTCTTAACCCTGTCTCAGATTCTAAAAACCGGGATCGATTATCTCAACAAATTTATGGTTGGTTGATTCGTCCAGAGGAAGCAGATCAAGCATTTATTGATACCAAGACATTGGTGTTTGTTTTGGATGGTCGATTGCGGAATATTCCCATAGCAGCTCTTTTTGACGGTAAGCAATATCTGATCGAGAAGTATGCTGTGGCGCTCTCACCAGGATTGCAACTGATGGCGACGCGATCGCAAAACCACATCAGTGCGATCGTTGGTGGCATTAGCCAATCTCGTGCTGGCTTTAGTGCTTTACCCGCCGTCGAATCAGAGGTGAAACAAATCTCCAAGGCGGTATCTTCTAAGATGTTACTGAATCAGGAATTCACCAGTCAAGCCCTTGCCGAACGTGTGAAATCTAGTAGTGCAGGTATTGTCCACCTAGCAACCCACGGACAGTTTAGTTCCCGCCTCGAAGACACCTTCTTGCTCACTTGGGATGGACAAGTCAATGTTAAAGAATTATCAGAACTCCTGAAAAATCGCGGTAGCGATCCATCAAAAGCCATCGAGTTGCTGGTACTAAGTGCCTGCGATACTGCCGCAGGCGACGATCGCGCCGTCCTGGGACTGGCGGGCTTGGCTGTCAAATCTGGCGCTCGTTCAACTATCGCCACCCTATGGCCCGTCAAAGATCGGGCAGCCGCGATGCTCATGACTCGCTTCTATGATCAACTGCGACAACCCAAAATCACTAAAGCCGAAGCACTAAGACAAGCACAAATTAGCCTAATTCGCCAAACTGATTTCCGCGAACCGTTCTTTTGGTCTGGCTTTGTTTTGATCGGCAATTGGATTTAACTAAGTAATACAACGGAGTGAACTGCAAATAATTTAGACTATTTTTTACAGCCTTTTATCTCAAGCTCGCCTATACTGCTAGTAGAAGTTCCTTGATTTTACTCTTACTTAGACTTATTCTCTGGGCTTCTGAACATAGTTGAAAGAAACGTATTTTGTTTGTATCACATTGCAATGACAGAAGGAAAAACATCATGAAACGTCGATATTTAGCTAGTACATTGAGCGTGATCGCTCTGATCGCTAGCAGTACCTGGACTACTGCCTTTGCTGTTACATTTACCCCACCCGCCAACAGTGGCTCTCCTAGACAAGCAACCGGAGGAGCTTCTCGCGGTAGTATATTTACCCCTGCTGCCGGGAAAGGTGCGCCCAGACAAGCAACTGGAGGAGCTTCTCGCGGTAGTATGTTTACCCCTGCCGTCGGTAAAGGTGCGCCCAGACAGGCAACTGGAGGAGCTTCTCGCGGCAACCTCTTTACACCTGCCGTCGGTAAAGGTGCGCTCAGACAAGCAACTGGAGGAGCATCTCGCGGCAACCTCTTTACCCCTGCTGTCGGCAAAGGTACGCTCAGACAGGCAACTGGAGGAGCTTCTCGCGGCAAGCTCTTTACACCTGCCGCAGGCAAAGGCGCTCCCCAACAAGCAAGTGCGGGTGCTTCTCGCGTTGGTACTTACTACTTGAATCCATCAATTACAAATACAACGCAACCAGCAGCGCTAATCGCCCTCTTGCCTCAAAACTTCTATGGCACAACAGTGTCTGAACGTCCCACAATATTGGTGTATCTCCCAACTTCCAATGCCGAAGAAGCAGTGTTCAGCCTCAAAGATGAAGCTGGCAATATGCAACATCAGATGAACATTTCAGTTGCAGGGAAAACTGGGGTAATCGCGATCGAATTACCAGCTAATGCGCCCGCTTTAGCCGTTGGTAAAAACTATCAATGGTTCCTAGCACTGAAAGTAGATGGGCAACTTAGTCCGAGTACGCCTTACGTCGATGGTTGGATTCAGCGTATTCAGCCCAGCGCGGAGTTGGCAACAGCAATCCAAGAGCAAGATGCTCTGAAGCGGGCTACTATTTTGGGTAAAAACGGTGTTTGGTATGACTGTGTGGCAACACTTGCATCGATATATACCACTCAACCTAACAATGCAACTCTCCGAAAACAATGGGAAGAACTTCTATCCTCAGTGAGTTTGAAGGAGATTGTAACAGCGAACTTATTAGCATCTACTAACTAATGCCAATCTGGGGATTGGGCATTGGGTTAAGAGTAATTATTCTCTTTGTTACCCTCTTCTTACTTCCACCCAGTTCCCATTACCTCTTATCCCCACAGGG
>JADEXV010000380.1 GCA_015206945.1 Nostocales cyanobacterium LEGE 12452
TTGACAATTCTTGTAAGCAGGCTTTGATCCGTTCTTGTTTCTCTTGGTTCATTGTCAGCGATCGCACAGGGTTATTTCCCTTTACATTTTCCCATAAATGATAAATCTTCCAAAACTGGATGCTCCCAACTCAAACCCAAAGTATGGTTGCTTTACTGGTGCATTTTTCACTTTTTTATTTTAGTAATCCTATCCATGCTTAATATATTTCAAGGTTGGGCAATTCTTGCAGGATTCATTGTTTTTCAATTCAATGGTCAACAAGGTTCGCGAGCTAGATGGTTCTATCTCTTCTACCCGGCTCATTTGATAATTTTAGGTATAATCAATTATTTAATCCAGTCCAGGTAAGATTGACTGACTATATTGCCCTATAGATAACCTCAAAACAATTGGCTTCACAAATTGAGGCAAAGCATCCTCTAACTAAAGGGCGATCGCTCAAGTAATAGTCTCTGGTGGAATATAAATCTGGCAGAAATCCTGCAACTCCTAATGTGCTTCACTATCTGAAATACTATCGGTCAGTTTTAAACAAAGTTGAGCAATTGAGCAATTATATTTTTATTGCTAGAAAAGTCGAAAATGTAGATACATTTATCTATATAGATAGATAGATGCTATATAGCTACATATCTTTCTTGAGGAAGATATTTCTTTAAAATAAAACTTTGATTAAACTATAAAATTTGAAAAAAAATAGTAGATATACATTTACTTCAATGATATTCATCAGATAAATCTTTTAAACCTTAGTCTTTTGTTAACGTTTACCAGTTATGATTCCATAGTGAATGATAATGATTCGGATTTAGATATCTAGAGATAATTGTGTCATCCAGGAAAAATGCTCTAGATTTATTCCCTAAACTGCAAAATTGTCGCCGAAAGCAACTACTGAATAGCTAAATCTTTAAGGTAATAAGCATGAGTTATACTATCGATTCCGCACGCAATATTTTCTCTAGCACTCAAGTGGCAGATGCTGTTCCAGCTACTACAGCAATGTTTGCTAAACTCAACATTGAGGATCAACTAGCATTTCTTTGGTATGCCTACGCTGAAATAGGTCGTACAATTACTCCAGCTGCTCCCGGAAAAGCAAATCTTCAATTAATGGAAGGTATATTCAACGATATTAAGCGGATGTCTCATGAAGAGCAAACGCAATTAATGAGTGATTTAGCGAGTAATGCTGATACTCCTATTAGCCGTTCCTATGCATACTTTGGTGTCAATGCCAAGCTGGGATTCTGGTGGCAGTTAGGAGAGTGGATGAAAGAGGGTATCGTTGCTCCTATGCCAGTTGGCTATCAAATGTCAACTCAAGTTAAAGCAGTGCTAGAAGCTGTTCAGAAAATCGATCAGAGTCAGCAAATTACTGTACTACGCAATACTGTAGTAAATATGGGGTTTGATCCGTCTCTGGCTAATAACAAACAGGCAGAAATCATAAACTTTAAGTTCCCACGTACATCCCTAACTCCTCAATTTACTATTGAAGGAGTTACAGAACCGACAGTGCTGAAATACATTGAAGCCATGAATGCAGATAACTTTGAAGCTGCTGTTGCTTTATTTGCTACTAATGGTGCGCTGCAACCACCCTTCCAAAAACCAATTGTTGGTCGAGAAGCGATCACTGCCTACCTAAGAGATGAGGGACAAGGGTTAGTGATGAAGCCAACCAAAGGTGTTTCGGAAACTATAGAAGATGGTTATACACAGCATAAAATTACTGGTACGGTCGAAACTCCTTGGTTTGGAGGTAATGTTGGGATGAACATTGCTTGGCGATTTTTACTCGATCCTCAAGGTCAAATTTACTTCGTGGCTATTGATTTACTTGCTTCTCCCAAAGAACTGCTTAACCTAACTCGCAAGTAAAATTCCTTTGTCTTAATACAATAGGTATTTACTGAAACTGCCAGCAAATATATAGCGATTCTCGTTTGTATGCAACACAGTAGCAGCACAGCATTGCTCATTGGTGTCAACTTAAGCTAAAAGCCATTTCATATCACCGACTGGGAACGAGACTTTGCGATCGCACTTATACTAGCAATTGGCTTAGTGCGATCGCACTTATTTTTCTTCTATCTCAACTTTTTCACTTGTCAGTGAAGCTTTCAATCTGTGACGCAGATGAAGCACAAACACAGCATCTTTCCGAATCGCACTACCATCACAACGATCGCAACTAGCGATTGCAGCGAAAAAATATAGATAAGGTCAAATTTAGTTAGCAAAAGAAGCTTTTACTTACTCAAAAGCAGCTTTTACTTACTGATTTTAGTGTTTTCCGCAAGTAAAAGCAGCTTTTACTTACTCAAAATAAGCTTTTGCTTTCTCATTTTAGTGTTTTCCGCAAGCAAAAGCAGCTTTTACTTTCTCATTTTGGTGTTTTCCGCAAGCAAAAGCAGCTTTTACTTTCTCAAACCCCAGTTTGCTTTCTTAATTCAGTATTTCGCGCATTTCTGACAAATATCGCACTTGTAGCAAAAACTATTGCAGATTTACCAGAATTCTCTCAGGCTAATATATACGTAACCCTTTTAAGGTAAAGAATATTAACCGTACTCTATTAGAAGGTGTAGATCGTGGCTCGGAGAAAAAGAACTTCCCTTGTGTTAGAAAAAGCAGTGCGCCGTGCAGCTAGCATCAACTCAATAGATCCGAGTTTAGATTTAGGTAATGGACTTACCTTACCTGCCTTTTCAAACCTGATCGAAACGATGCGAACTAGAGAAAATGCATATAATAGCGCCCTTTCCACCTTGGATAAATTGTATCGGGAAATGCTAGAAACAGAAGGCGAGTTGGGAGATATGACCGAACACATGCTAATGGCAGTGGGGACTCGATATGGCAAAAGCAGTGTAGAGTACGGTATGGCGGGAGGAGTTCCTAAAAATCAGCGTCGCAAGGGACTGCGAGGCGAGTCGTTAACTGTTAGTGATGAGCAACCGTCATTCGTTGCCAGTGTGGAGAGCAAGAATGGAAAGAAACCAGCAGCGATAACTTAGGATGCGCGTTATTCTCAAAATTCAGAGTTAGGTTTGGGGAGAAGGTTAAAGGGGAAGGGGAAAAGGTTTTTTCTTTCCCTTTTCTCCTTCCCCAAAACCCGATAAGTATTAGCTGCAACCGAACTATTAGATGCGATCGCACCTCAGATTTTCCATCAGGTACACTTTTATAGAGACTTTATCCGTTCTACGCCACCCCATATTTCGAAGAACCGTTTAGTTTCAGCTTCTATTTCGGAAATTGTTCTTGCCTTTCCATTCCCAGAGCCTGGAAAAACAATATAAACGATATTCTTGGGAATTCCTTGTCTGACTCTTGAGCGTACTAATGGATCGTTTCCCAGAGCATGAGACAAAGCTATTGAACCCTCTCCAATCTGGTTTTTAGGCCCAACATCAGCATAAATTGCAAAAGCGAGTTTTTCATTATTAGTGTTGTAAACAACTGCCAAATCTCCTAATTTAACGCCTGTAGCCTTTCTAAAATCACCATTTCCTGGAAGAACAATATATGGAATCTTTGCTGAATCAACATAGCGACGTGGATCTTGGTTAACAAATTCAGAGTCGAATAATGCTGTCGTAGAAATATAGTATCCAGGATATGGATCGGTACTGCCTTGAATAAATGGATTGCCGTTTTTATCTACAGCTAGTGCCCACCAGTTACCTGGACTACCAGCATTTGCCAAAAAATCAATCCCTCTATCTGCGGGATGATAAGCATTAGGCGCACCATCAGCATTAATGCTCATCCCTGCTTCATAGAAAAATGCAGATTCTCCATTTGCCCGGAGAATGGGAATTTCACCAATTTTAAGCACAGTCTTAATAGAAAACTTTGTGACTGGACTAAGGAATTTTTGAGCTACGAAACCTTCTAAAGTTTTTCCTTCAAGAATAGTTGCAACCTTCCACCACTTATCATTATCCGAATTTTGAATTTTAGATACAATACATCCTTTTGGCAGAACTGCTATTTGATTAGCTTCATTAACAATCGGCGCTGAACGTATATTCAAACTATCTGATGTTACTTGAAATTGCTGCATAAATTACTCCAAATTTAAAAGTTGAACTGATGAAACTAGATTAAAAAACTAAATTTTGTGCTGATGCTATTGCTAATATCTAGAACATCTCAAACTCTGATTTTTTTGTGTCGCGCTAGCTGCGGCAATTGTGAGCCAGCCAGTTGGGCGGGCAATGCCTGATTTCTCTGTGGCGAAACAAGGCGAATACAAGAGAAGAAACCCCCGCAACGCACCCTATGTCACTTACTAAATCGCTGGATTTAGATCCTTGACTTCTTACCGACACCCAAAGGGTAGAAGTTGGGGATCTGAACAGCAATTTTTGCTTAAGAAAGTACCATTCCACCCTAAAGCCGCCTTTGACTTGACAAAAAAATTTAAACAAAGGTGAGTATGTGAACATCTTGGGAACTATAGAAACAAATCAAATCAGTACAACTTTCAGTATCCAGCAATGAAGATTCCCTATCTCGGTAAGGCTAAGGCGTTCCCATTACAGATTGTTCTTATTGTTCCCTTCCTTATCCAAATTTTTGCAGCGGTCAGCTTAGTGGGTTATTTGTCTTTTAAAAATGGACAAAGAGCAGTTAACGACCTAGCCGAACAGTTGATAGATCGCACCAGCGATGTAGTGGATGAACACCTGAAGTCTTATCTTTCCATTCCGCAAACCCTTAATCAGATTAATGCAGATGCTATTCGTAGGGGACTATTGGATGTAGGCAATCGCGACACCCTTGGCAAGTATTTCTGGGATCAGATGCAGGCTTATGATCTAACTTATATTGGTATTGGACTAACAACGGGTGAGGGGCTGGGAGCAGCTCGTTATGATGGCAAAACTATCACCATTGATGATTGGACTGCCAAGCCTCCAAATAATGTCTACACCTACCAATACCATTGCCAATTTACGAGGGTTCAACGCCTGTAGAAACGGGATGAATGCGACCTAAAGCAGTAAGCTTGGCAAAAATCTGGGTTAATAAAATAGGCTCCGGGATTTCGGGAAGCATTTTTAA
>JADEXV010000381.1 GCA_015206945.1 Nostocales cyanobacterium LEGE 12452
ACCTGGGGCAGGTAGTGCGTATGGTTGGTGAGTACGTGAATTACAAGCCGGTCCGCACAAAGCATGGTCAGATCATGATGTTTTTTACGTTCCTTGATGCCGCGCGCAATTTCTTCGATACAGTCCACTTTCCCGACTCGCTCAAAAACTGGAAGTTTCAGGGCACCGGTGTATACCTGGTAGAAGGAAAGGTCACCGAAGAGTTCGGTTGTTACAGTTTAACTGTCAGCCGGTTTGCAAAGATGCCGATTAAATCAAACCCCAAAAACGTATCGATCCATGACAAAGCGCTATTCAATTTACGTCCACGCCCTGCACAGCAGGTTGCAGATGGTGAAAAATAAGCTCGATATCGAGTTGAAAATGGATCCGTCGCAAGTCGTTTTACGGAATCAGAAGCACTTCGAGAAGGTGGCAATTGAGGTTGCCGAACACCATAATTACCAGTGTAACAGAAGTGACTTCTATGATGCAGCTGAGATAATGATATTGACAATCGATGGTTTCGATAGCGATGTTCAGAAAATGCCGATGTGGAATAAACAACAGGCAATCAGGGATTGGGATGAAGGTTAGCACAGGGTGTAAAAAAAGTAAAGCAGGTCAATGGACCTGCTTTACAATTGGGATCGTTGTTCGTTGACTGCAACTACACGATGGTTCCGCGAGCCGCGCTGCAGCCACTAGCCTTTTTGTAAGCTCATGCTCATTTTTGCATCCACACCTTATTGCATCAGGAATGTCGCAAGCATAGTAACCATCACAAATGGTGTCCCACAGGTGCTGATCCTTAACATGGACGTTTCCTAACTGCTCAATGATATCGGTTTCATAAATGCAATCGGTTTCCTCGCATCTTACCCAGGTCCGAGGTTTTCGTTCTTTAAACCAAGTTGAGTCAAAAGGGTACCCACTAATTTCCAAGAGATTAGCGCCGCTCTCCGATCCTGTAAGGTTAAGATAGGCCATACAGGGGATTGCGCCACCCGATGGCGGGTAATCTTGCAGGATGATACAAACGTGTGGTACCCTGGCGGTACCTGTGTAAGCTCGAACAACGTCGCCTGAGCGGAAATGGTGAGCTGTGGTTGGTGTTGGTTGATTGTTTTCCATATTTTTAAGTATTTAAATTTTATGCTAGTAGCCACATATTCAGTTGGTTTGCAACTTTTTGGGCAGAATTGTTTTTTTATATATTACATAAGCCGCAATGACTGAGTAAATTAAAAAAGCGTTTGCTTAGTACTGATGGTTTTGTACTTTCATTGCACATCACCAATAGTATACAATGTGTTACCACGTTTCGCAGGAGAAGACCGTCGAGCAGTTAAAAGTTGCTTTTCGCCGACCAGTAGATAACATTGAACTGTTCAAACAGGCTTTTCACGTCAATGCCTTTGACAATCCGTTTCAACCCGTTATTTCGAATCGGAACCCGCGTACTATCGATATGTACCGGTGGCGACTAGTACCGTCGGGGGTTATCTCTGAGAAAACATTCGGGGCCAATACGCGTAATGCCAGGTCCGAAACTATTTTCACTGCAAATTCCTACAAACCGTATTGGGAGAACCGGTGTTTGATTATCTGCACTGGATTTTTTGAACCTCACTTCATTTCACAAGATAGACCCACGCATAGCTACTACATCAAATCGAAGCAGCGCGAATTCTTAACGCTCGGAGGGATTTTTGCTCCATGGCAAGGAATGAATACCTATTCAATAATAACCACCGAAGCATCACCGCTCCTTTCCGAAGTGCACAATGAAGGGAAACGCATGCCGCTGGTTTTGGAAGGGGAAGCCGCCCGAAGATGGGTAGCCCCTCCTGGTGCGATGACTCAAGATGAAATGAGCGAGCTCATGCAACCTTACTTGCATGACGACAACTGGATCACTTACCGAACGATAGATGGAATCACCAATTCTCGCGCTGCGACTAATGTTCCAGAGGTACTTCTCCCCTACGAACCGAAGCCTGCGGGATATACGGACTTACCTTTGTTTGGCCAAAATCGGGATGAAACCAGCGATTGACCAATAGCAAAGCAAGGAAAGTCGGGCACGAAAACAGAAGAGCACAGGCGCTTTCATGCCCGATGCCAAAGTCTTCTTACTGCCATCAACTATGAAAATTGCTCCTGAATGGATTGGTGAAAAAGGTGTAAGTTGCTGGAAATTATGCAGTTAGTATTTAGGAGAAAATCTTAATACAAAACTTTTTATATAAAATTTTTAATAAAGATTTTTGGTATCTACTACTTATAGTATGTACATTTGCATGTGTACATACTCAATGTGTACATGTTCGATGTATACATGCAGCAACATATACACATCGAACATACACATTAAAAGCATTAGGTTAGGTAATAGAAACCTATCCCAATTGCAATGAGAACACCTACCCAGGGTAGCACAACTTTAATGAGTTTGATAAGCTCGAGTGATTCTACTACTGTGGTGCTTTTGATTTTGGCATAGGATTCCCTATGACCTACTTCAAATAAGATCATTGGTTTTAAAAGTTTAAATTTATAGAATGTATTACTTAAACCAGCCGGAGAGCACTAGCCATCGGCTGGTTTTTCGTGCTTTTCCGAACAAGATTTATGCAAAAGTAACATATTCGAAATTAAATGCTTGTCAAAAACGGTATTTCCGGACTATTATAGCAAAAAATAATTCGTTAAATTAAAGTCTGCCGTATATAGGTACGTTAGCTTTGGGTCATCATCAAAGATATTCTCTATCCGCACACATAATTAGCGATCACAGACTTGTTGCGGCTATTACTAACGCAATTGCTCAAATTCTACTACCGGGTAAAAGAAATCCTCGCTCCGTAGCGAGCAAATCCCGATGATCCGATCGTCGCCCACTTGTACTTTGATCAGGTGCCCTTCCAGGTCACGTCCCTTTTCAACTTCACATATCCGAAAGCATCGCTTAATGAAATGTCCAAGGACATCAACGCCTTCGTTAGGGATCGATGCGAATAGGTTGGGGCCTCCGAACTCGATATAGTCGTCGCCGACCTTGATTTCCAGGCTTGCACTCAGGGCAACGCCTTCAACCAGGTGAAGATCAAAATCGATGATCTCCCCGATTGCGGTAATAGTATCTGCCAATTATGAGGAACGTTGAAATTTGCCGAAATCTAAGTAAAATTGAGCTTACTTATCAAACAAACGTTAGCCATGCCGGAAGTACCAGAGCTCAATGTCGTCGGACTTACTTTACAGAAGCACTTTAAAGGCCAGAAGGTCAAACGCATCGAAATCCTTTGGAAAAAGCGGGTGAAAGCAAGTGAAGAAGAATTTAACAATGCCCTGAGAGGGGCAGCCCTCCGATCAGTTGACCGGAATGGGAAAGAGTTGCACCTTCATTTTGATAATGATCATATCTTAGGCATCCACATGATGCTTACAGGGAAAATGATCTTACTACCGACAGATGAGAATCTTAAAAACCCCATTTTTGAACTGATGTTTGAGAATGGTGCAGGAATCGTTGTTTTGGATGGCATGGGACAAGCTAAGCCAATTTTGAACCCCGAGATTCCAGAAGTGCCAGACATCATGGGTGATGATTTCACTGAGGATTATCTTTCCAAAGTGCTTTCGAAAGCCGGTGGGAAAATAAAGGAAGTCCTGCAAAAGCAGGATAAGATCCGCGGTATCGGCAGCGCCTATGCGGATGAGATTTTGTGGGCGGCCAAGGTTTCCCCCTACTCTATCGCTAAGAATATCCCAACCGAGAAAGTCACAGCGATTTACAAAGCTATCCGAGAGGTTACTGTCGAGGCAACCGAGGACCTGATGAAAAGAAAAACTGATGATGTCTTCGAAATGGAAAACAAAGACCATCGGTATGTCCACAACCCATCCAAAACGCACTCGCCAGAAGGGGAAGAAATAATTGTCGGAAAGCTCGGCTCTGGAAGGACGTATTATGTTGCTAGTCAAGAGCTGTATTAGTCAATCCTATGATGGGCATTCCCGATATAATCGTTTTGAGACAAAACCTTGCCCGACGGTTTGTAGGACAGAGGATCAGTGACTTCAAAATTTATTGGGAAAAATGTGTGAATGTACCGAGTACATCACTTATTGATGTAACCGTTAATTCGTCACTGATCGAGATCCGCAGAGTTGGGCAAGTTCTACAATTCGTTTTGGATCACGGCTTTATTTTGGGGATCAAAGTTTCTCAGAAAGCGAAATTTTACCTTTTGGGGAGAGAGGCCACGGATTCTATCTTATTCGAAATGAAGTTTTCTTCAGGCGCAGGATTTGGAGTAGATGACGGGTTGGGTCAAACCCTCCTTCTACTTAACCCTACCCTTTCAACTGCTTCCGATGTATTTCATCCTTCCTGTACAGTTTCTTACCTGAAGAAATCGGTGTATTTGCGTAGAAATGATTCAATAAAGGCATTTTTAATGAGAGACCCGAAGATTCGGGGACTTGGAAGTACTTACCTGGATGAAGTGTTATGGGTAATACAGGTAGCTCCCCATTCTCTGGTTGGAAAAATTCCAGAAAGCAAATTTCGTGAGCTTATCCCAACAGCCAGACAGATAATTTGTGAAGCAGTTGAACGCATTTCATCATTGACAGGTCCAGAAGAGTTGATTGCCGATCGCCGTGATTTTCTGAACATCAGTAATGCTGGGAAAAAATACGATCCCAATGGCTTCCCCATCATGAAAATCGTCATCCATCACAGAAAAACCTACTGGTCTGATAGTCAGAGGATCTACCAATAGTCGTGTTCCGGCACTTTCTTTGGGATTTCAACGTTTTCTCAGTAAGTTGTAGGGATTTATGAGTTTGAGTGAAAGGAAAATCATGGGAACCAAGCAGAATCGGAAGAGTAAAGAAAAGAGGTATCTGCCAGGAGCTTTGGACTCTGGTACAGTAGGACATTTTACCATACCTAAAGAAACAGAGAATGTGCTACCTACAGTTGGGCCTGAGTTTTGGATTAATACAGCTGTGGTAGATTCAATAATGATACACGGTTATGGGCGTGTTCCCGATCCATCCGGATCTGGTGTACTTATTACTC
>JADEXV010000382.1 GCA_015206945.1 Nostocales cyanobacterium LEGE 12452
AAAACTTACTGCAACTTTTCCCCTGCTCCCCTGCTCCCTTACTCCCCTGCTTTTCCAGTCCCCAGTCCCCTAACCGTTCATTTCCTGCACAAAATTTGTATAGACATTACCCTGCAAAAACTGTGGAGTTTCCATAATTTTTTGATGAAACCCAATAGTAGTAGGTAGTCCAGTTATGGCACATTCCCGCAGTGCGCGTTTCATACGGTTAATAGCAGTGGGTCGGTCTGGTGCCCAAACGATTAACTTGCCGATTAAGGAATCGTAGTAGGGTGGAATTTGGTAATCTGTGTAAACGTGGGAGTCAATCCGCACACCAGGCCCTCCGGGGGGCAGATAGCTACTGATGCGTCCAGGAGAAGGGCGAAAGTCATGATCAGGATCTTCGGCGTTAATTCGGCATTCGATCGCATGACCTCGTAATACTACTTGATCTTGGGTAAGCTTGAGTCTTTCACCTTGAGCAATGCGGATTTGTTCGGCAACCAAGTCTATCCCAGTAATCATCTCTGTTACAGGGTGTTCTACTTGAATCCGGGTGTTCATTTCCATAAAGTAGAATTTACCGGATCTATCCAAGAGAAACTCAATAGTACCCGCCCCACTGTAGTTAATAAATTGGGCAGCTTTGACAGCAGCTTGTCCCATTTTCTCACGTAGGTCTTGGTCGAGAGCCGGACTAGGAGCTTCTTCTAACAACTTTTGATTCCGGCGCTGAATTGAGCAATCCCGTTCGCCTAAGTGGATGACATTACCGTAGTTATCCGCCAAAATTTGAAATTCGATGTGGCGGGGACGTTCAATAAATTTTTCTATGTAAACGCCAGAATTCCCAAAAGCTGCTCCTGCTTCGCCTTGGGCTGCGAGAAAAAGTTTAACAAATTCTTCTTCAGAACGAACTAGGCGCATACCCCGTCCACCGCCACCTGCTGTAGCTTTGATCATCACTGGATAGCCGATATCCTTGGCGAATCCTAATCCTTCTTGCTCGGATTCTACCAATCCTTCAGTACCTGGTACCGTCGGTACTCCAGCTTTTTGCATGGTTTCTTTGGCAGTGGATTTATCGCCCATCCGTCTCATAGCTTCTGGAGTTGGGCCGATAAAAGCAATATGATGGTCGGCACAGATTTCCGCAAACCGGGCATTTTCTGCTAAAAAACCATAGCCTGGATGAATGGCAGTAGCATTGCGCGTCAGTGCAGCAGCAATAATATTGGGAATATTCAAATAACTTTTACCGCTAGCAGGTTCGCCAATGCAAACTGCTTCATCAGCAAGTTGGACGTGGAGAGCATTACGGTCAACGGTGGAGTGAACCGCGACTGTGGCAATTCCCATTTCTTCACAGGCGCGGAGAATGCGAAGGGCGATTTCTCCCCGATTGGCAATTAATATTTTGTCAAACTTCATTTTTTAGTTTCGATATCATTACCAGTAGATTGACATTTTCTCTGATCCAACTTGAAACAATGCTTCCACATTATTTCAAATTATTGCAGGATATTCGCCACCCTGATTCTAAGCAAACTTGCATATTGCAGGCTTGCTGCCTCTACGGGTCTTACTACACTAACAACATTGCTGCTGTAAGTCTTGGCTAGACTACCAAGCTGGGCTTTTGCATAGGCGTAGCCCTTCCTAGACATCGCCTACAGCAGACGGATAGGCGATCGCACCCCGCCAAACACACACAGTAGCTCTACCCTTTTCAATATCCCTTGTACAGCTGCTAAATTTCTGTCAGTCTGATACCGCCTTGAGAAAATTTATATTTTTGAGCAACTGAATTTAGATATCACCTTACTATAATTATTTTCTTATGCTATAGTCTATTCTTAGACAAACCATGCGGATGTGGCGGAATTGGTATACGCGCACGCTTGAGGTGCGTGTGGCTTTGCCTTGGGAGTTCGAGTCTCCCCATCCGCATTTTTGCTTGTTTAAGCATAGGGTCAATAGTCATAGGTCAAAAAACCTTAGACTATTGACCCTTAAATATTAAGTTTGTAGTGAAGACTTTAGTCCTTTTCGGAACCACTCAGTGCTTACTACATATTAAGCATTGCCTTGTCAAAGTACTAGTTTTTTATGCTTTTATAGAAATAGGTGAAGTTTTGTAAAAAGCATTGACTATTTCTTTTCCGCCGACAAACAACTTAACACTGCCACCAGCTTGGCATCGCCTCACTCCGATTTGGCAAGGAGGGGAGGAAATAATTCAACAAAGTTTACCTCACACTCAGCTAGCACCTGCATGGCAGCTAATGCTTTTGGGTGACGGCTCTCCAACACGTCACTTAGAATTGCTCACAGGTGAGGCTGTTGAAGTAGATGTTATTGATATGTCATTGATTGGCATCGACTTGGATGCTGCTCCTGAGTTAATCCAAGCTGTCCCAGAACCGCGATTACGGCGACAAGTATGGCTGCGTACTGCTTCTGGTCAAAGATTAGCCTATGCTACTTCGTGGTGGGAAGCCAGTCATGTCGATGAGTATTTACAAAACCGTTCATTACCAATTTGGGCAAGTTTAGCTCGTCTTCGCACAGAATTGTATCGGGATGTTCGAGGAATTTACTACGGTGACTCATTGGCACTAGAGTCCGGTTTTAGTGTAACTGGGCCTTTTTGGGGTCGTCACTACTTATTTTGGCATCATGGACAACCACTGACATTAATTTATGAAGTTTTTTCACCTTATTTAACCAAATACTTGGGGCCTATGCAGTTGAGTGCTGTTAATGCTGAGGCATAGTATTATTTAAAAGTTTTTCATCTTTTTCAGTGTGCCCCAGAGCATGGGAATTTTGCATTAATGACTTTGAAGATGAGTAATCTATGTAAATTCCCGGACACTGAATTGATCTTGCTTAGATCGTAGTCAACACCACAGATGGAGGCTCTATAAATATAAGGTGGTCTGGGTTACGATTACTTGCAGCTTTTTCAAGTTAGTTATATCCTCAAAGTGCTTGAAATGAAGGATGTTAACTTTCGGAGACTTTCCGAAAAAGACAGCCCTTTAAAGGAAGTGTCCTGCGAAATTCAATAAAGCGTGTTAAAAAAGGTAACTAACCACTAAAACACCACTTTCAAACAGTACGGAAGGTTGATTACGGAAATATCATCAATGTCTATGGTGGAGAAATTTATGAAATTAACTACCTTAGATCGCAAGAAAGTTTTTGGTTGACTTAACCAATTCAGCAAGTAATGAGTTTGGAAATATGAGGTATAGGTTTCAATGGCACCGCCTCTTGTGTCTGTTCCGATGAAGAAAAATAAGAAACCGTCTCTGGTGCTGACGCTCTCGGCTGCTGGGTTATTGATTGGTGTGGGGAGTGTAGCTTACTGGTTGTTAGCCCAGAGACAAATATCTTCTAGCGATTTGCTAGTAGGTGCAAATATTATTCCTGGTGATGCCTTGTTTGCGGTTTCTTTAACAACAGATCCGCAGCAGTGGCAGAAATTGCGGCAGTTTGGGACAAAAGAAACCCAAACAGAACTGGACAAAAATTTAGTCCAGTTACGCGATCGCTTTCTGACTAATAATGGTTACGACTTCCAGAAAGATATTGCTCCTTGGGTAGGCGATGACGTGACGATGGCAATTCTTGCCCCACCTACAGGGAATAAACCTGCACCCAAACCAGTAACCACCAATGAAGATACTGCTAGCGATCAGCAGTCGATGGTAATGGTATTGCCAGTAAAAAATTTAGAAATCGCCAAAAGCATTTTGGCACAACCCAAAACCCTTAAACAAGGCAAATGGATTGACCGTACTTATCAAGGGATCGCCATTAAACAAAATGAGGGACAAGCAGGGCAAAACTTCTCAGCAGCATTACTAGATGGGCGTTTTTTAGTCATAACTGATAGTCCCAAAGCTACAGAACGAGCGATCAATGCTTACAAAAATAAAACATCCCTAGCCACAACAGGAGGCTTTACTGAGAATTTCCCGAAAATTGCCAACTACCAACCCTTTGCCCAGTTTTATGTAAATGTGCCAACAGCAGCAAAAATAGCCGCGGCTTCTCCAAACCGCCCTTTACCTGCTCAAGTTTTGGCTCAACTGCAAAATAACCAAGGTTTAGCGGGGACAATAACCTTAGAGTCAGAAGGAATCCGCTTTAAAGGCGTTTCTTGGTTAAATCCTAATAGTCAACGTGTGCTGGTGGTGGAAAACAAAGCTGGGAAAATGCAAAGCCGCATACCAGCAGAAACCTTAATGATGCTTACTGGCGGTAACTTACAGAGATTGTGGAAAGATTATGTTTTAACATCTCAGGGAAATCCTTTATCACCGATCGCACCAGAACAGATCAGAGGTGGGATAAAATCTCTTACCGATCTCGATTTGGAGAAGGATTTGCTTAGTTGGATGAAAGGGGAGTTTTCATTATCAGTAATTCCTGCTACTCCAAAAGAAGGTTCACCAAATGATTTTCGTGCGGGTTTATTGTTCATGGTACAAGCAAGCAATACCTACAGTAGGCAAAGCTTACGCAAATCAGCTGAAGCATCCATCAGTAAGCTGGATGAAGTGATGAAAAATCAATACCAGTTTCAAGTGCAACCAGGGAAAGTCGCAGGTCAATCTGTTGTTAACTGGGTATCCCCTTATGGTACGTTAACTGCTACCCACGGTTGGTTAGATGGAGATGTCGCCTTTTTAATAGTGGGCGCTCCGATCGCGGATAAAATTGTTCCCAAACCCAACTACACACTAGCTAGCACTCTTCCCTTTCAACAAACAGTTCCAACAGAACCCAATCCGACAAACGGTCAATTTTTCCTGGATGTGGAACGAACTGTGAAAAATTTCCCTTTACCAACTCTAATTCCCAATCAACAAACTTTGCTAAATGCAACGCGCTCAATTGGGATGACATCTGCTGTCAGCGACAATCGCAGTAACCGTTACGATCTTTTTATCGAACTTAAAAAAGTTACTAACGCGACTACATTGCCTAGTCCAGAAGGGAGTAAGAGTAACTCTGTTAGATAAGGAGTGGGAGCAGGGGAGC
>JADEXV010000383.1 GCA_015206945.1 Nostocales cyanobacterium LEGE 12452
GGCATTGTAACAGTGATAGGATATCGAACATGGGCGAATTGTAGCTTTTGAGTTGTCGTTTGGGAAGACAACAACTCTACTACAGAGCGCCCTCTCTCTTCATACTCTTTTTTTGGCTAAGGTATTGTTAAAAAAACAGCTTTTACCAAATCCCAATCTCAACCCAAGCAGGAAGCAAAAAAGCGATCGCGTCATATTCCCCTATCAGTTCGTTTTACAGTTCTGCGAAGAGATGGTCATAAATGTGTTTCTTGTGGAAAAAGTCCACCAGAAGTCACGCTAGAAGTTGATCATAAAGAGCCATTTTCTAAAGGAGGCACTAACGACATTAGTAACTTGCAAACGCTGTGCTTCGAGTGCAATCGTGGCAAAGGTGCAAGTAGCTGAATATAAAGGATATAAATTTCCGTCAAAGATTATAGATAGCCCTTCAGTGAATTTACTGGAGGGTATTTGCTATTCTAAAAAGACTTTATCGGGTGACGATCTCAGCCAAAAATTTGCTGTTTTGGAAATCCAGGATAAGTTACAAGCGCTTAAGGCTAAATTCAAGAAAAAATCAGAATTTGCTACGCCTAAAGCTTCTATTCCCAATATTGAACCGGAAAAAATATCTCCGACAACCCAGCTACCTGAAACCTGGAGATGTGTACGCACACTCAAGAGTCAGTTAGGGGCAGTTAATGCGATCGCAATCAGTCCTGATGGTACTACCTTAATTAGTGGCAGTGATGACAGACAAGTTAATTTGTGGAACTTGAAAACCGGAAAATGGCTTTACACATTCTCAGGACAAGCAGAAGCAGTTTTATCTGTTGCTATCAGCCCTGATGGACAGCAGATTGCAAGTGGTAATGTCGATGTCTACGACGGGCTACGCCTACGCAAAATTAGTAGTTGGCAGATGGACACAAAAAAATTTATCCAGACATTCTTTTATTTAAACTCTGCTTATAGTCATAATGGTTTTGTTAACTCAGTAGCCTACAGTCCTGATGGGGCAATTCTTGCAAGTGGTGCTGCCGATAATACAATTAGAATTTGGGGACGCTACACGGGAAGAGTTAAACGCACCTTGAATGAACACTCAGACGCAGTTTTGTCTGTCACCATCAGTCCCGATGGTAAAATCCTTGCCAGTGGTAGTGCCGATAAAACTATTAGAGTTTGGGATGTCAAAACTTGGCAACAGCGCTATATTCTCAGTGAACATTTGGGTGCAGTGAATACAGTTGCTATCAGTTTTAACAGTCAAACTCTTATTAGTGGTAGCACAGACACCACAATCAAGCTTTGGAATCTCCAAACTGGAGAATTACTTTCCACTTTGACTGGGCACTCAACGGCGGTTTTGTCTGTTGCCATTAGCCCCGATGGAAAAACCCTTGCCAGTGCCAGCCGAGACGGTACAATAAAACTTTGGAAGCTTTGTACTAGGGAACTACTACAAAATCTTTCCGGGTGTAATCCCGTTGCTTTCAGCCCTGATGGTAAAACGCTGGTAAGTGGCGGTAATGGCGGAAGTATCAAGATTTGGAGTCAATTTACTCTCGACTCTGGATTATCTGGGGAATGGTGGGAAGTCTTGGGTGTAAATCAGAGCGATCGCCTCAATGTTGTTAAACTTGCCTACCGCCGATTAGCAAGATTGTATCATCCTGATGTTAATAGTTCTACAATTGCAAAAGCCTCAATGCAAGCAATTAATCGAGCTTATAAAGAATTCCAGCAGCAGGTAATATGAAGTTAGCAGTTTATCGATGCTAGTCAAAAATATGAATAATATTTGAGGAAATAGTGTTATGTTTCAACATTTAGTAGAGTCGATAAATTTTGAAGATTTTGTCGAATGGAAACCGGAGAACGGCAGATATGAATTACATAAAGGAGTAATAGTTGAAATGCAGCCGACAGGGGAACATGAGTTAGTCAGAGCATTTCTAATTAGAGAACTCAATTTTGAGATTCGGAGGTTTAACCTAGCTTATTCAATTCCTGCTCAAGCATTAATCAAATCTGTTGATAAAAAATCTGGTTATATTCCAGATGTGCTGGTATTGAATATCTCTAACTTAATTAATGAACCACTTTGGAAAAAATCATCAACAGTTACTCAAGCCGCATCAATTCCATTAGTAGTAGAAGTTGTGAGTACAAATTGGCGAGATGATTACTTTCTAAAATTTGCAGAATATGAGGAAATTGGGATTTCAGAATATTGGATTGTTGACTATGCTGCTCTTGGTGGAAAACGGTTTATTGGCAATCCGAAGCAACCAACAATATCAGTTTACAGATTAGTGGAAGGCGAGTACCAAGTAACCCAGTTTTGTGGTAATGACCAAATTCAATCACCGACTTTAATAGAGCTAAATCTAACTGCTGAACAAGTGTTTAAGGCTGCTTCGGGAGAACAGTAATGAATATCGTGCTAATACTCAGTACTTATATAGTTGGTATATTCTCCGTACCTTATGGGCGGTATTTCGACTCAACACTCTTGATTATTTTTGACGCACTCCGATAAACTTCCCATATCATCTGTCAGCAGGGTAAGATATTTAACCCTTGAGAAGTATTGACATATTAAAATTTTCTAGTCTTCATCTTGCATATTCAGAAAAAACGTTATAAATTATTAGATAATAGGGGAAAATATGACTTCTTAGTGTCAAAAAATAATCCTGCTCAAGTAAATATACTGCAACCAGTTTTAACTTCACACAATTCCTAAACAGCACTGAAGATATGTTTTTGTTTGGTAAAGCAAAGATTCTGGACAGACAACGGAACAATAAATAATCTAAAAATATATCTTATGTGACTGTTTTTAGGGAAAATGTTACTACTTACGGTGGAAAGCAACAAGTATAATTCACCAAAACAGTAATAAATTACAAGCAATTAACTAACAATAAAGTTGCATAAATATCAGCAATTTATTCCTTGTTAGTTGATTATTCTTTTGACAAATTATCTTTGCTATTCAAGGAATCGTTTTTGTTATGCTGAGAATAGCAAAAATAATAAATGAAGACACATCTACCACAAATTCACAATCCTTATGGAGTTATTCTGGTAATGCACCTAAACGAATTGGAAACTACTGAGAATTTAAAAGAAGTGGAAGAAGCATGGCTAGCACTAGAAAAATCAATTCTCTATTATCAAGGTCGCCCTGTTGGGACAGTAGCCGCTTATGATGCCTCTGTAGAAGCGCTCAATTACGATCAGTGCTTTGTCCGAGATTTTGTTTCTTCTGCTCTAATTTTTCTGATCAAAGGTAGAACCGATATTGTTCGTAATTTCTTAGAAGAAACCTTAAAGTTACAGCCTAAAGAAAAGGCATTAGATGCCTATAAGCCAGGACGAGGATTAATCCCAGCTAGCTTTAAAGTAGTATCAGATAATGGAGAAGAATATTTAGAAGCTGATTTTGGCGAACATGCGATCGCTAGAGTTACACCTGTAGATTCTTGCTTATGGTGGATTATTTTGTTGCGCGCTTATATAGTCGCCACAAAAGATTTTTCTCTCGCCTATCAACCTGAATTCCAAAATGGAATCAGGTTAATCATGGAAATCTGCTTGGCGAATCGTTTTGATATGTACCCAACGCTGTTGGTTCCAGATGGCGCTTGTATGATTGACCGTCGTATGGGCATTTATGGGCATCCTCTAGAATTACAAGTCCTCTTTTACACGGCATTGCGTGCATCTCGTGAACTGCTAATTTGTAAAGGTAATTCTGATATTGTTGAAGCCATTGATAACCGGTTGCCTCTTTTATGCGCTCATATTCGCCAGCATTATTGGATAGATATTAATCGTCTGAATGCAATTTATCGCTTCAAAAGTGAAGAATATGGTAAGGGTGCTGTTAATCTGTTCAACATATATGTAGATTCTGTTCCCTATTATGAATTAGATAAGTGGTTGCCAAAAAAAGGTGGTTATTTAGCAGGTAATGTTGGCCCGTCGCAGCTAGATACTCGCTTCTTTTCACTCGGAAACTTAATGGCAATCATTTCAGACTTAGCCACTGAAGAACAGTCACAGGCGATTATGACTCTCATTGAGGATCGATGGGATGATTTGGTGGGAGATATGCCAATGAAAATTTGTTTCCCAGCTTTGGAACATGAAGAATACAGAATTGTAACTGGATGTGACCCCAAAAATATACCTTGGTCGTATCATAATGCTGGTAGTTGGCCTGTTTTAATGTGGATGTTGGCGGCGGCGGCTGTGAAAACTAATAGAACAAATCTCGCACAAAAGGCGATTGAAGTTGCCCAAGGACGCCTTAGTACAGATGAATGGCCAGAGTATTACGATGGGAAAAAAGGCCGACTGATTGGGAAACAAGCTAGGAAATATCAAACTTGGACTATCACTGGGTTCTTATTAGCAAAAGAACTGATGGCAGACCCCAGTTCTTTACCATTAATCAGCTTTGGAAAATTACCAGCAGAACAGGTTTCTAGAGCGTGTGAGTTTGAAATCGCCAGTGTAGACCCGTATATGTCTTGATAGGGAAGTTGGGAGTTGGGAGTTATGAGTTAGGAGTTGGGAGTTGGGAGTTAGAATACAAAAGCCTCCTGACTCCTGAATCGTATTTTCATGACAAACCCCCGTCAATTAGCTTTTATCGCCTTACGAGATGTTCATAAGGGGGCTTATGCTGATGTTGCCCTAGATAGAGTACTGCAAAAATTTAATTTGGCTGATTGCGATCGCCGCTTAGTGACAGAATTGGTTTATGGGAGCGTCAGAAGGCAACGCACTCTTGATACTCTCATCGATCAACTCGCTAAAAAGAAATCTCATCAACAACCACAAGACCTCCGCACCATTTTACATCTAGGCTTTTACCAACTGCGTTATCAAGAGCGTATTCCCGCCTCGGCTGCTGTTAATACCACAGTCCAACTTGCTAAAGAAAACGGTTTTTCTGGACTCACGGGTTTTGTTAACGGTTTATTACGCCAGTATCTTAGAAAAGCAGGGGAGCAGGGGGGCAGAGGGGCAGGG
>JADEXV010000534.1 GCA_015206945.1 Nostocales cyanobacterium LEGE 12452
TGCCAACATAGCAGGTATCTGTGCAACAGATGCAGTAAAAACTATTGGTCGCATTGTTTCAGGAAGTGCCGCAGCTTGTTCAATTAAAGCATTGGCATCAGAGCGATCGCGAACACAGGCATAAACTCCACCTTCAGGAACTTGTCGGATTGCTTCCCAAGTAAGTAAACCAGTGGCGGCATTTAGATCCAATACTAAATGATGACGTTGTAATTGAGCGAAAGTGAAAATGCGATCGCGCACAGATGCTAATTGTGTACTTACCTGAGAAAGTGTGCGTTGCAACCAGCGCTCATCTGCTCGGTCAACAGTTCCATAAGTCATGATTTCCATTGGTGCAACACCAATACCTTCTACTATTGCAGCAAGTTGAGCTTCCCGCCGACGTGCCACTTGTGTTGCGATTTGGTGTTCATAACCTTGGGTTGATGGTTGGTAAAACAATTGACCTTGCAAGCTAGAGGGTAAATATTGCTGTGCTACCCAATGATCTCGATAAGCGTGAGGATAGAGATAACCTGCTCCATGTCCAAAACCTTTTTTATCCCGATTGGCATCTTTAAGATGAGTGGGAACTTCTGCAACATCTTCATTTTCTACTGCGGCTAAAGCATCAAAAAAGCCCATCAGGCTGTTGGACTTTGGTGCAGTTGCTAAATAAAGTACTGCCTGTGCCAAATGATAACGTCCTTCCGGCATTCCCACGCGATCGAATGCTTCGGCACAGGCATTGGTGACAACAACTGCTTGTGGATCGGCTAATCCGACATCTTCACTGGCCAGAATTAACATCCGACGGAAAATAAAACGTGAGTCTTCACCTGCATAAACCATTTTAGCCAACCAGTAGAGTGCTGCATCTGGATCAGAACCTCGTAAGCTCTTGATAAAAGCACTGATGGTATCAAAATGGGCATCCCCTTCTTTGTCGTATAAAACAGCACGCTGCTGAATTGATTCTTCTGCCACTGCTAGGGGAATATGAATAACACCTGTAGCATCGGGGGGTGTAGTCTCTACAGCGAGTTGCAAAGCATTCAATAACGAACGAGCATCACCGTTAGCAACATTAACTAGATGAGCTAAAGCATCTACGTCAACTTGTACTGTTAACTTGCCATAACCGCGTTCCGAATCAGCTAGCGTTTGCTCAACAATTTTGTATAAATCTTTATCAGTTAATTGCTGAAGTTGAAAAATCCGCGAACGGCTGACAAGTGCTTT
>JADEXV010000023.1 GCA_015206945.1 Nostocales cyanobacterium LEGE 12452
ATAGTTGGTGGCGTATCCTTGTCTCGGTTCAGCCGAGATTAGTCCATCGGCAGCCAGTCCTAACAAACTGTTGCGGGTATGACTGTCTGAGTATCCCAGTCGATGAGCTAATTCTTTGGATGTAAATCGGATGTTTCGATTTTTGCTAAAAAATTCTAAAAGTGCGTCTTTGGCTGATTGTTCAGAGACGCTTGACCCCTGATCCTGTTCTTCTCCTAAAAATGTGAAACTGACATCTTCAGGGTTGAAGTACATCCGATATTTCTTGCCGGAGGATCGCGATCGCGATTTATTGATTTCTAAGAGGCGATCATAAGGTGTGGCGGTCTGGCTGTTGTCTTTGGTCAGTGTCCACACTTCTGAAACAGCGTTTCTAATTGCAGTTGTGCCCCGCACTCCTCCTTCACGGTTGGTATGGTGAATTATCAAAAAAGTGGTTTTGTACTGAGTGGCTAACCCAGTCATTTGCAGGATGGGGCGGGCGTATTCCATCTGCGACTCTTGATAAATCGAATATTTGTTAGCAGTTGAGAGCGAGTCAATTACTACAAAATCGGGCTGGAACTCCTTTAAATCTTGGATGAGTGCTGGCATATTCTCGGCACTCCACCCAAACCGCACTCTGACGTATGTCCCAATGTCGTCTTCGGAATAACCAAGAGATTGCAATGCTTGCAGCATATCTCCCGGACTCTCGTCACCTTGGTAATAAAGGATTTTTCGCTTTTCCCCTGTAGCAATAAATTTACCGAATTGAGTACCTTGAATCATGACTTTCGCGATTCCATAAGTGAATTTTGTTTTTCCAATTCCACCATCTGCTGCTAGCAGAATTGTGGTACTTTTGGGCACTAAGCCATTGACCAACCACTCACGAACTGTAGAACCTGCTAATTGCTTTAGTTCTTCGTAAGTGAGTAAATTAGTACACACAGCAGTGAGACTTTTTAGATAGAAGTGTTCGAGAAAACTTGTCGTAACCGAATGCTCTTTAGCCAGTTCATGCAGCTTGAGAAATCTGAATGATGGCTCGACTACTGTTGTATAAATATTCGTCACTTCTTCCAGTAGTTGGTCGTGCTTCCATCTCTGGTATTCCTCTTTAGTTGGTGCAACTGGTGTATCAGTTACTGCTTTTATTTTGTTAGTAACTGTTGAGAATATATCTACTAAATCCTGCTCTTCATCGTAGGCTAGCCTGATAGCTCGATGCCCTTCCCTGATGAGTTCGCGGCGTTTATGCTTTTTGATTACCGTGTCTGCTTGCTTGTCGATATTTACCGCACTAACTGTTCTGTCAAAGAGAGTAGCTAGCTTGTTTCTCCCACCAATTCTTGCTAGTAAATCATGGTCTGATAACCAGCTACTAACACTTAATAAGTCTGTTGGTTCACCTTTCTTGCAAAGCTTTAAACACGCTTGATAAATATCTTTGTGTGCCCCAATGTAGAAGTGTTCTGGTTTTAACCTGTCTTTAACCCGATAGATTGCTGATGGATCTAATAGAATGCCACCCAGCACCGCTTCTTCAGCTTCAATATTTTGTGGTAAAAGCTTATTGTCGTTAGGACTAAAGTCTAATTCTTCGGTGTAAGAATAGGGAACAGCTACCATTTTTCTGTCCCCCGATTGACTAGCTTTGAATTATTTGATGTGGTAGAATGTGGAAAACTAACGGTTATTTGACCGCTTAATCTTATTAAGTATTTGTTCATTTTTTACTGATGTTTTATTGTGTTGAATTCACCAAGGTCTAAATTGGTGAGTTTTTTTTTGCGTGTGCTTATTTGCCTAGTTCCTATTGAAACATTGTTAGAAGTCGAACATCTTTGATTAATTTAGGGTGCTGGTGTATCTGTAAGTTGCAGGTAAAGCAGAAAATTATCTAGTTCGTCCTCAGTCAATAGCAAGCGCGATCGCTTCCCGTAGTATTTCAACAAATGCTCTCGACCTTGTTCAGTCGTCCAGCCCAGGCGCTGCATTTGTGCATCTATGCTGGTCATGAGGTCTTCGAGCCTTTGACCTTCAGCTTTTTGGTCGGTCATTGGACATTAGGCATTGGAGCAGGACGTTTAATTTTCATGCTTGTGGCTACCTCTTTGATCCGATCCAGCAGCGTTGGGTTTTGCTGGAACAGGTTTGGTAATTCATCCAAGACCCGCGCTGTTAAGACGATCGCCTGGTCAGGTTCCAGTTCTGGATCAATGGTGCGGATATAGCCGATGAATTCCTCTAGCTCGTAGATAAGCAGACTTCTTGCTCTAACTACCTTTGATGAGATTTTTGCTTTAGTCATTTGTCATTTATCATTGGCGATCGCACTCCCTTAGACATTCGGAACTTCGTGGCGATCGCACTCCGGTTTGAAGTGAGGCGATAGCGCCACGAATAAAGCCGTCTACCTGAAGAGGCAAACGGCTTTATTCTTGATGTTCGATTTTTTCGTCTTTACTAAAATCCTTGTCTAATCGGTGCAGTTCTTGCAACCTAACTTCTAATTCACTTGCTTGAGTTTTGTAATATGCCAGCTGTCGTTCGGTTTCTTGGATCAGCTGGCGGACTATTTCCCCAGTGACTCCATTACTTGACCGTTCTCCAGTGCTAGCGGTATCTCCTTGTTGGCCACTCTCTCCACTAACTCTGATCTTGTCATTCCCAGACTCTCGGCTAATTGTCGAAGTGCTTCCCATGATTCCGGGGTTACTCTCAAAGTCCCCGATATCCCTACTTTCCCGCTTTTTGGACGGCCTGTTCTTGCCATTTTCTATTCCCATATCGACCCCTCAATTATTGCACATCTAAAAGTATATAATTAACTTGCACTTTTGAACGTGCAGTATTACTATCATAATATACTTTTATAAGTATAGAAGTCTCCCCAACGCCTGATAGTTTGCGTTGCACCTGGAGCAAGCACCCACGCCATTGCCGCAGTGCCCGGCGCGGAAACACCCTGTACCTGATGCCCAAATAAAAAGGCAATCGCTACTCGAAAGCGATCGCCTTGTTCAATGTAAATGGAAATTTGTCAATAAGGAGATTTTACCAATGTCCAAGCCATTAGGCTACTACACCAGTTACACCCCCGGCGATGGTTCTTATCTGGAAGTGTTGCAAGAGAAATACGGTGCAACTTTCGAGAAGATGACTAAACAAGAAAAACTCTTTCTTGTGCAAGCAATTGCGGCTCAATACTGCGTTGAGCTAGACGGCGATCCTCGCATCGAAATTAAGCAATTGCCTTCTGAAATGTATAAAAACTCAGTGTCATATAGCGACCTTCTGGGCTTACTCGAAGCACTCATTGCACAAATCAGGTGGGGGCAGAATGCAGAACCTGTACACCACTCCTGAAGCAGCTAAGTTAACCAACATCCCAGAAAGTACAATCCGCAGTTGGTTAACCCGATATCCTTCAGTGTTCCAGTTTGATATTCATGTCATCAAGGATGAACACAAGCAGAACCTGTGGACTGATGCGGGAATTGAACTGTTGCAGAGTCGGCGTGCGTCGAAAAATGCAACGGATGACGATGCAAATTTTGACGCAGAATCCGACGCACCCGATTTACTTGAGTCGCTGTTAGAGGAAGATTCACAGCGCCTAGCTAACGAATATTACCGACAGCTACCCGGTCGCACGTTGCAACGTATTAAACAGATGCGGCTCAACCCGACACCTGAACAACGCCAAATAGTCGAATTGTCATTCCGCACTGCCATCAACGCGGGAACAGAGCATCTACTCTTACCCACATATCAGCCGATGTTGCTAGAGGGAGGAGATGAAACAGACTAAACAACAGCTTACCAGTAAGGTTGTACCATTCACCGGGGAATTTTACCCAACGGCATCTGAACCCACACCATCCGGAAATAACATTGCTGCATTTTTAGTCATGCTTGCAGCTGCATTAGTTGCTGGCTTGAGCATAGGTGCAATTTCCACGTACCAAAGCGCGGATCAAGTGCAACTGCGCGAAATGAAAGCCCAAAGCCAACAGCTCGAAAAAGTCAAAAACCAAGTTTGTAGATAGGAGTAAACAATGGGAATCCTGGCACGAATTACTAGCGCTGCAAAGTCCAGCAACAAGAGTAATGAATCGTCGCTCTCGACCGGGGGCCACGGGATTGATAAAAATAGGGTGCTATCTCCAACAGATCCAACCGTAGTTAACCCAGTGAACGCGGGAACTTGGGAGACTGTGAGGACAGCACCAGTCAATCATACACCTCGGTACTTTAACAAAGTTGAGGCTGATGCACTCAAACAGGTTGCAGCCCAGAAAAAACTTGAAGCACGCCAAGCGAAACGAGCTTACAAATCGCTTAAAACTCTTGAACAATCAGATGCACAGGTACACCGTGAGCATCGCAAGTACATCAAGGAAGTTGCAGACAGCGAACTGACTAAAAAGCGTTCAGATGCTTCTACAGCAAGGCATCTACACACACTCAGACCTGAGTATGCAAAGCTAGGTTTTGGTCTAGATAAGGCTGAAAATAAAGCCCAGCAACGGATTGAAGAACTGAAAGCCAAAATCAAGGAAAAATACTAATGGCAAAGGCGGTACACCTGGGGGCTTGGTTCCTGCTAGGCTGTATCGCCTCTAGCTTTGTGGCTTGGCTAGGGGCGCTGCATCCTGCTTTGTTTCGGGTGATGTGGGTTATCTACATAATGTCTTGCGCTGCGCTAGTCCTTGCACTGCTTACCGATGACGCGGTGAGACAGTTTCTCAAATTGTCTGAACCAGATTATTATGCCTTGCTGATTGCGATCGCAGTTTCGATTGTCTTGGGAGGAATGCTGTCATGGCTGATAGGTGGTTAAAGACCAATTGCTTATTGGCTAGTGCTGCGGCTTTTTGGCTAGCTGCACTTTCCCCATTACCCCAAATTGGCAAGGGAATCAGCTACAGCTTGGCACTTGTTGCATCAGTGCAACTAGTCACTGAGTCGCGGCGACTGATAGCGCAAGATGCCCGACGTGCAGCGCTCTCTGCAATGAACCAAGAACTCGAACAGGTAGAAATTGGACTGCATACCCAACAGCAAGAGCAAGCGCTCTATGAAATTTATGGCGCTGCACCAACTTACCCGCCGGAAGTCAAGGAGGAATTAACCACTAGCCTGGAACACTTATATAAGGAGCCGAGCGCAGATCGGACCGGTGAAACTTCCGCTTCCACTTCCGTGGATAAAGCCTTCTATTTAGCAGTTGTGGGACTGTTGGAAGTCAAAGGAGAAACTTATGTGATTGAGCAAATTTTGAAAATGGGCGGCCGTCGCTGGGAGGAGGGCAAGCGGCAATTGCAGCAGATATTGCAGCAAGGCAGGGAGGAGGAGTGGGACTAATTCAAAAGCGATCGCGCTTTGTGGAAGGAGTGCGATCGCTGTTCATCTACCTATGTAAAAAATATCACAAAGTTATGCAAATTAAAAGCATTAGTTACCACCGAGTGATTAACTTGGGGAACTACGAAAGCAAACGTCTAGAACTGTTTGCGGAAGTTCAAGAAGGAGAAGATCCAGAAACTGCAATTTCATCCCTAGCAGAACTTGTAGAGCGAAAAGCTAGAGAGAGTTTCGAGCTAATTTTTGACATAAAGGAACTGAAAAAGGAACAGAGAGAACTTAGTAAAGAAGTAGAACGCCTCAAAGCTGAAAAAGATAAATTGACTGGGGAGGAGCCTAACCCGGATGATATCCCTTTTAATGTTGCACCTAATTTAAATAACTTTTGAAATCCCAAATTATGCTGCTATCACCTGAACAAATGCTCAACGTACAGCTAGCTTTTTGGATTAACGATCCGACTCAATTAACTTTAAAAAATCGGGGTAAATCTAGAGATGAGAAGCTTGCCAATTTAGAGGAATGGAAAAAGTTAGTTGCAGTCAAGCAAAAAATTGTTGATGCTTTTAAACCGCGTCCTGGTGAAACAGATGTTTTTGTGCATGTTTTTACGGGTGAACGATTAAGTTACCCAGACTGCTTAATAGAAACAGTTCTCACAGAAGCAGAAATTGAACTTTTAGATGAAGAAGACGAAGCTCTAGAAATTTTTTCAGATGGGTATTTTGAAGCAGCTCGGTTAGTGGCTCAAAATCTCGCCTGATGAGCCGGACTGACTCGCCGGCGAAACGCGATCCATTTGCATCGCGTCGCGGTCTGGAGTCCAACCCAGACGTACAGCACATACACACAGCAGCTTAGGGCTTTTTGTATGAATCAAGCTTTTACGGCTTTCTCTAGTTCATAAGCTCGGCCGCTGTGAGTGCGCTGTTTTCTCCCTATGTCACCAGAAGTTACCGCTTTTGGTTTTGCCTTGAGAGTGAACTAGGCTGTTGTGGCCTTCGGGTGATTCGCAGGCATGGCATCAGGGACATAAGACAGAACCACCCAGGAGGAACTGAATGATTAGAATTTTGGGACTTGATGTTAGCAAGTCCTCGGTTTCAGCTTGCCTGCTTTTGGAGAAGCCCGAAGATCCACGTCAATTCTATTATGAATGTCCATTTTTTAAGTTGAACGCTGATGCAAAGGGAATTCAAGATTTACTCGCGCTCAATGCGGACATTGCCCTACTAGAGCCGACTGGCAACAATTACAGCAAGCTTTGGGGCACACACTTGGCCCGTGCCGGAGTAGAAGTGCGGTTGGTAGGTCACAAGGAATTGCGAAATTATCGAGCAAATCACTTGGTACTGCCTGATAAAGATGATGATGCCGATGCTCTCGCCCTTGCCTGCTACTACTTTGACTATCAAAAAGACCCGCGTCGATTTGTCCAAATTCGCGATCGCACCATTGTCAGAATCCGGGAACTGGTACTGAGACTTGCTCATTTAAATCGCGTTCAGTCGCCGATCATGAATCGTGCGCGGCAAGATTTAGCGTGGCAGTTTCCAGAGGTGGCACTAGTAAAGTCCAAGAGGGGTGAATCCGGTGAAGTGCCGCTACTGTGGGGCTGGCTTGCCGGAGTTCGCAAAAGTAAGCGTTATGACTGCCTTTACTCCCAAACCGTAGGCTTAGGCATCACTGACACAGTTCGCCAACACGCTTTGAGAATTTGCAATCTCCAAAGTGAGGAACACGCCATCGAGGGAGAGTTGCGAGAATTACTTGGTGATCCTCGCTTCGAGCATTACCGTACAGTTTTTAAAAAGTTTGGATTTGGCGATCGCCTTTCGTCGGTCATCATTTCTCAGATTTACCCAATTGAGGGATTCCTAGATGCAGATGGTAAACCAGAGGTGAGGATACGCCAGGGGCGAAATTCCAAAAAGCCCACTAAACGCCACCTTTCACTGAGAAGATTTCAGAAAGCCTTGGGCGCTGCTCCCTCAATGGAAGCATCCGGCGATAGCCGTAAATCTAAAGTAGTTGGCGGTTCGGATTTGTGCCGTAAGTCTTTGTGGCAGTGGGTATTCACTCGCATTGAGCCGAAGCGATCGCGCCTGAAAAATGAAATTGGTAAAATTTTAGGCGAACAGTTAGACACTGAAAAATCTGCGGGTCGTCCTGTAAAGCTTGTCAGGAATCGGATTGCAGCCAAAGGAGCAAGGTTACTATTTAGAGAATTAGTTAAAGGCTTGAAGTGACAAAAACGGAATTATGACCAATGCTTCGTTTTTACAAAAATTGCATTATTGAATTTTTCGCTAGTGAAGATTACACCTGGGGTTGCTGTGTAACTTTCCCTAATGAAGATTGGGAAGATGTGGGCGATGGGTTTATTAGTTGGGAGAGCGCTTACTTTAAAGCGACTCAGGCAATAGATATTGGTTTAATAGCTATGGGTCAAGCCAGCGATAACGAGCGAGTCCCCTCACGTGTAAATCCTGGGTTGTAGGAAAGAGTAGCTAAGAGGCTGGATGCAAGGGGCGCTGACCCGTTGAAGTGACAAAATGGAGATTATGCCTAATCGGTACTATTACAAATTAGTTGGACAAACCCCGATTCCTGTTGAGTCCTTCATGGAGTGGTCTTTGTGGATAATGTCAGCTAGCACCACGGTTATGATCAATGAACTTAAAGACTCGATCATTTCAACTAGATTCGTGGGCATAGACTTAAACCCTGGCAGCTGCAACTCGCTTTCTCAACCGATGATATTTGAAACTTTGGTCATGGGTGGGGTAATGGATGGAAAAAGGAACTTTTACCCCACCTGGGATGAAGCAATAGAGGGGCATCTGAAAATATGCACTCAAGTTTTTAAGCTTTCAAATGACTAGAGTGAAACTAGAAGCTTTACTCCCTGTCCCAGATTTTGCAAGTGAGTTGAGGCTGACGGTGGAAGATTTATTTGGCTGGCTATTGGAGTAAACCAAATCCTGAAGAGTTGAATAAGGAAATACATCAAGTGCAACAGGTTTTATGGGTAGGAATCGGTTGTAAACGGGGAACATCATGGGAGTTGATCGATCTGGCAATTGAGCAAGTCTTTCGAGAAAATCAACTTTTTCCAAGTGCGATCGCAGGTATTGCTACCATTGACACTAAAGCCTCGGAAGTTGGCTTAGTCAAACTTTGTCGCCTCCGCAATTTACCCCTAAAAACCTTTTCTGCGGAAATACTTCGCTCTGTCTGTGTCCCCAATCCTGCCACAATTACCGATGATAAAGTAGGTACGCCTAGCGTAGCAGAAGCAGCTGCTATTCTTGCAGCCTCTCAAATCACATCATTGACTGTTTTCCCTTTTACAAACATAGAGGAATTGCGGGTGAAGTTCTTAGTTCCTAAACAAATTTTCAACATGCAAGGGCAACTAGGAGCGGTAACTCTTGCTGTTGCCCAAGCTTAAAATATTAGTATTACAAAAATTCCCTAATTTTTCTAGTCAACAACTCTCAAAAAATAGTTAATGATGCTAGAAACAATTGCTAGTACAATTGAACCTAACAAAGCAGGTAAAAAACCCTGAATCTCAAAACCAGAACCAGGAGTTAGGACACTTGCCAGCCAAAGGGCTAAAGCATTAATCACCAATGTAAATAAACCAAAGGTGAGCAAGGTAATTGGAAACGTCAAAATCTGTAAAATTGGTCTAATAAATGCATTAACCAAACCAATTACAAAGGCAGCGATTAAGGCAGTCACAAAATTCTTGATAAAGAATCCCGGAACGATATTAGCTGTAATGAATAACGCCACCGCAGTACCGAGCCAAGTTAATAAAAAGTGTTGCATAAGTTTTTTTAGAGGAATTAGCAGTAAGTTTAATTAATTTCACTATTGCCAGTTGTGATTTGTAACACGATCGAGTGTTGTTGTGCTTGACTCCTAAAGTTGCCATCATCTTTTATCAGCCTAAAATCAATGTAATTTTTCAGTGCTGGCATAGAGAGATACTTCTAATCTGTGTATCTCGATCGTATTGCAGTATGTACCGAATTAAATTCATAAAAAATGGTGTGAAGCAAAAAAACCTACGGAGGTTTCTTGACTTAGAGAAACCTTTGTACATTAATGGCAACTACGTAATCGTTGCCAGTTTCTATAATTGACTGACAAGTTTTTTTGGCAATGTAGGGATTGAACCTCACACTACTGGAAGTGTCGTGATTCCTGCTTCAATCTGATTGGCACTCATAATTTTTTATCCCCTCAATACTAGCTATTTTACCTGTTTTAGGGAATGAAGCAGCCCTGCTTTTAGAACGGATATACAAAAAACCTGTTTCCAAGCTGATGTCATCAAATAGATGTAACGGTAGTTGAAATGGGCAACCTAAGCCTATCCGCCCAAAAATCATGTATTGATGAATCAGATAAGCAGCGATCGCCCCATTTTATTTGAATCCAATTCTCAACACAGTGATGACTTTAGTTTGTCACAGATGGTTGATCTGATTGCTGATACATTCGGTATTCACATCAAGCCACACTATCAAGATACATTAAAGAAAAATCTTTTGACTCGCATCCGGGCACTGGGATTATGCTCGCTCGATGATTACTATCAGTTGTTGGTGGCAAAAAATCAATTAGTTCCTGGTGCGACAGAGTGGCAAGAACTAATTTCTTTACTCACTGTAACTGAAACTTATTTTTTTCGGGATCAAGGGCAGATGTCGCTGCTCAAAAATCAGCTGCTCCCAGAGTTAATCGAGCGCAAACGGGAGCTTAGTTTAACTCAGTGTAACCTTGCTAATGGAGAATTTTATCGGCCGACATTACGGCTTTGGAGTGCCGGGTGTTCGACTGGTGAAGAAGCTTACTCACTTGCCATTCTGGTGAAGGAACTAATCCCTGACAATCAAGTATGGGACATTCTGATTTTAGGTACAGATATTAGTCAACCCGCGATCGCACTGGCTCAACAAGGAATTTACAGTGATTGGTCTTTTCGGACAACCACTCCAGAGATCAAAAATCGCTACTTTCGATCCCACAAACAAGCTTGGAAAATCGATCCTGCTATTCGAGCAATGGTCAAATTTCAACCTGGAAACCTGATGCAGGATAACTTTCCCGCTTATGCATCCAGTATTCACGATTTCGATTTGATTATTTGCCGCAATGTGTTTATTTATTTTGACTTTAATGCGATCGCCCAAGTTATAGGCAAGTTTTACTGCTCTCTGACACCGGGAGGGTTTTTACTTACAGGACACACAGAATTACACGGGCAAACAACTGAACCGTTTCAAGTCAAAAATTTCCCACAATCTACGGTTTATCAAAGGCATAGCTCACTCAACGAGCAGAGCAAAGTCTTAAATACCATAATACCTGCTGCCATTGAGAGCAGGGAAACCGAAATTTTTTCCCCCTCTCTCCCAAGCTTGGGGACGGGCTTCGGCGTGAGCGCAAACATTCAAACTCTTTTAGATGCAGCCAAGGAATCGTTAATTCAAGAAGCTTATGCCGATGTAATTCAAATAGCGGAACAACTGATTGCTGTTGCTCCCCAAGACTTTCAGGCATATTGTTTGATGGCAGAAGCTTACGCAAATCTTGGCGATTACTCCCAGGCGAATCAGGCATGTCAGCAGGCACTCCAGATCAGCCCGTTGGCGATCGAACCCTATCATTTGTTAGCTCAAATTGCCGAAGAGCAAGGAGATCACGACAGTGCAAAATTATTCTTAAAACGTATTATTTATCTCGCTCCTAATTCTGTTACTGCTCACCTGGAATTGGGTTCTATATACGAACGAGAGGGAAATGAAAAACAGGCTCAAAAAACCTGGCGATCGCTTCTAGAGATTTTGCAAAATCTACCCCAACAAGCGATCGATTCCCATAGCCAGCAAACCACTGCCGAACTAAAAGCACACGTTCTTAAGCACTTAAATTCAACTAGTTATGAGCCATGAATCTTATTTAATCTTTAATCTCAATCACTCACGCTATGGAATTCTGGCAACAGCCGTGCAAGAACTCTTCTTTTTGCCAGAAGTGACTGCGATCGCAGTCACTTCTGGCACAATTTTAGGCGTGATTAACCTGCGAGGGAAGTTTCTGCCCGTGATGGATTTATATCGTCGTTTAGAACAAGCACGTCCCCCTTTTCAATTGACTGACAGCATGATTGTCTTGGAGTGGAAAACTCAACGAATCGGCATCATCGTCAATCAAGTGGATAGTGTACAAGCGATCGCACCTGATCGGATCGCTGCCAATGTTTGCGATCGATCAAAAGAGAGTTTGCAAAATAAATTGCTGACTGGCATTGCCAATGTTGAGGAGGGCATCGTTACATTGCTCAATCCCGAACTGTTGGTGCAACACGCCTTTATAGAGACTGTTTTCAATCTAAATTCTGATTTTAACAACAACGGCTCAGTCAATGACACACTAAAACATTCCTCTGATTCAGCCCTAAATCAGGGCTTATACGATCATTTCGATTCGCAGGAGCGACAGATTTTGCAAGAGCGAACTGAAGCTCTGCGATGTTCGGTTGATGACGAAGATTCGGCATCGCTCTTGCCTCTAGCGGTTGTGGGGTTGGGGGGTGAGTACTTTGGGTTTGGCTTGGAAACGGTGCATGAGTTTACCGAAATTCACAAGATTACCCCGATTCCCTGCTGTCCGCCGCACATTGTTGGCAATATCAACTTGCGGGGCGAAATTGTCACCTTAATTAACATCAATAATGTGGTCGATCTGCCCATGAATGGGGTGCGATTGCATCAGCAAGCCGTTGTCGTGCGTCTGGATCAACGAGTGGCGGGCATTGCCGTGGATGACATTTTTGATGTGACGTATGTCCATCCCTCCCAAATGACCACCCCTCCAATTGCCCTGAATTCTGCCAAAGACGACTATCTCCAGGGTGTCGCACCTTATCGCGATCGGATGATGAGCATCATCAATTTGTCCAAACTGCTGACTTCAGAAGCATTGGTTGTCAATGAAGAGGTCTAATATGCAATACAATTTTAAGCTCGGTCGGGTTGTTACGTTTGGGTTTGGTTCGGTATTTGTAGTTATGGTTGTGATTGGCATTGTCTCCAAGCTCACGACCAACAAGTTAGTGGAGTCCAATGGCTGGGTCAGCCATACCTACCAGGTTGAGGGAGGCCTGGAGGATATTACCAAGTTTCTGGTCGATGCCGAAGCCGGACAGCGTGGCTTTATTCTCACCCAAAAGGCGAACTATTTGGAGCCTTACAACACATCCGTTGCCAATTTTGAGAAAAGCTTTGATGAGGTCAACAAGCTGATTCAGGACAACCCGGAACAAGTGACACGGTTGAATCAGGTCAAGCAACTGGCAAAAGACAAAATGGCAGAACTTGCTGAAACCATTGAGTTGACGCAGCAGGGAAAACGCCAGGAAGCCCTGAATCTCATCCTTTCTAATAAAGGCAAGCAAATCATGGATGAGATTCGGGTCAAATTGGCAGAAATGACGCAGGTTGAGGAACGGCTGCTGGCTGATAGGCAACAGACAGCAAAGCAGGCAGCATACCTGGCAGACTTGGTTTCCTTGGGAGGAACCACGATCGCGATCTTATTCGGCTCATTCGTGTTGTTCTTCATTGCCCGTGGAATTGTGCGACCGATTACCCAGGTCGCTAGTGCGATCGCGGCTTCTACAACCGAAATTGCTACAACAATCGAGCAGCAAGAACGCACCACCATGCAACAAGCCAGTTCTGTCAACCAAACCACCACCACAATGGATGAATTGGCAGCTTCCTCGCGCCAGTCTGCCGAACAAGCAGAAGCCTCAGCCGCAGGGGCGCGGCAGGTGTTGTTGCTGGTAGACGGTCGCGCTCAAGAAGGTCAGTTCAGCAAATCGAGTCTACGCGAGAAAGTAGGCGACATTGCCGCCCAAATTCTCCATCTAAGCGAACAAACCAATCAAATCGGTACGATCTCCACCCTGGTTAGTGACCTGGCCACTCAAACTAATATGCTGGCGCTCAACGCGGCAGTAGAAGCGGTGCGAGCCGGGGAACACGGCAAAGGCTTTGCAGTTGTTGCTGCCGAAATTCGCAAATTAGCAGACCAGAGTAAGCGATCGGCTGAAAAAATTAATGTACTGGTCTTAGACATTCAAAAATCGACCAATTCCACCGTTATGGTGACTGATGAAGGTACGAAAACCGTAGAAAAGATTGTAGATGCCATCAAAACGATCGCGGTGAATGGTCAGCAAATTTCCCTGACTTCCAATCAACAAGCGATCGCAGTGCAACAGGTGGTAGAAGCCATGAACTCGCTTAATATTGCCGCTAGGGAAACCGCCTCTGGCATTAGTCAAATTAAAGTCGGCACCCAACGACTGAATGATGCCGCCCAAGAACTAAAAGCCGTTGTCTAAAAATATATTGGAGTTACAACTATGTTAAAAACTATGTCTCTGCATGGACGATTGATGGGTTCATTTTTGCTGATGGGCGGTATCGTCATGGTCGTAGGGTTTTTTGGCTGGCGGGGTACTCATCAATTAAGCAGCCATATCGACACCCTCAGTAATAACAGCCTCCCCAGCATCGACGGATTGTGGAGAGTTAATGAAGGGCAGACCCAGATCCAGTCGGCAGAGCGAGCGATTATCAACCCCGAACTACCCTCCGCAGCCAAACAGTTTGAGTTAAATCGAATGCAGGCAGCCTGGAAGCAAATTGACGCAGGTCTTGAGGAATATGAAGCCACGTCCCGCACCCGCGACGAGGACAAACTCTATCAGACGTTTAAGCAACAGTGGCAAGCGTGGAAGCAAGATCATGCCGCCTATCTTCAGGCTTACCAGGATTTTGCCCGGTTAGGTGTTGTAAACCCCACTGCCAGACAGCTTGAATTGACCAGACAGGAGCGAGAAAATTCTCCAGAAATGAAGGTGGCGATCGCTGCTGCCATTCGACTGACAAAACTTAAACAAAACGCTGTTGTCGAAAATGATGTTTCCTTTGCGGCGGCAACTGACTCATTGTTGCAACTGATCAAAATTAATCAGGATACTGCTGAAGATGCAAATAAAGCCGCCAGTGACGATACCCGCTTGACCACAGGTTGGGTGCTTACTGGTATTATTGCTGGGCCTCTGGGGGCAATCTTACTAGGATTTTTTCTGAGCAACAAAATTGCTAAACCGTTGACAGGCAAAATTGCTCAAATTGTTCAAACAATGGCTGCCTCCACCAATGAAATCGCCGCTGCGGTTGAGCAGCAAGAACGGACTGCGACTCGGCAAGCAACTTCTGTCAATCAAACCACTATCACCATCGATGAATTGGGAGCCTCATCGCAGCAGTCAGCCGAACAGGCAGAATCGGCGGTAGCAGGCGCACGGCAGGCGTTGACCCTTGCAGGTAATGGTGCTAATGCTGTAAAACGCACCCTCAAAGGTATGGAAACCCTACGGCAGAAAGTGGGAGCGATCGCGGAGCATATCACACGCTTAAATGAACAAACCAAGCAGATTGACAGTATCTCTGGTCTGGTGGGCGAGTTGGCAAGTCAGACTAATATGCTGGCGTTAAATGCTGCTGTAGAAGCAGTCCGGGCAGGGGAGCATGGTAAAGGCTTTGCCGTTGTCGCTGCTGAAATTCGCAAACTAGCAGACCAGAGCAAAAAATCAACCGAAAAGATCAGCACCTTGGTAGGCGACATTCAATCTGCTATCAACATCACTGTCGTTGTCACCCATGAAGGCACTAAAACTGTGGAAGAAGGGACGCGAATTGCCCAGGAAACGTCAGAATCCTTTGCAGGTGTAGAAGGTGCAGTGAATAACATTGTTATCAACAGTCAACAGATTTCACTCAATATCAACCAGCAAGCGATCGCCATTCAGCAAATTGTCTCTGCCATGAATGACCTGAATATTGCTGCGCGTGAAACTGCCAGTGGCATTAGCCAGATCCGCTCTGGTACTCAACAACTAAACGAGTCAGCGCAAGCACTCAAGGCAACCATTTAGTCGTTCAACCCTTAACTACTTAAAACTATGATGATCGATGATGAAGAACTGAGAGACGTTTTCAAAGTAGCCAGCGAAGAACATCTGCAAAACTTGGATGATGGATTACTGCATCTGGAAAACCATCCCGACGATCTAGCTGTACTGGAAGCCTTGATGCGAGAGGCGCATTCTCTCAAAGGCGATGCCAATATGCTAGGAATCAAAGATATAGGCACTCTGGCACATCAAATTGAGCATGTTTTGACTCAACTCAAGCGGCAAGAAAACCCTGCGTCCTCGTTGGGCAATGGTACAACAGATTCACCCTATGAACGCCTTGCTCATGCGATCGCCGCCATCCGCAAACTCGTTCATGAAGCCGTCACCGGAGAAACTGCCAAGGTTGATACCTTTTCTGTTCTGGCCGAATTGATGGGAGCGCAGCCGGGAAAAAGGGAAGATAATCCAACTCAGGAACCAGAAGTCAACAGTATTGAAGTCATAAATGCAGTAAAAAACAATACTTTTGATAAGAATCAAGAGCCAAAGGAAAACGGAGCAATCCAAAATCCAAAATCCAAAATCGTTCGACTGAGCGAAGCCGAAGTCCAAAATCTCCACACCCCCACCAATAGCTACCGTATTGAAACCATCCGCGTTGGCACTCGCCACCTGGATACGTTGATGACACAAGCAGGGGAGTTAACTGTAACCAAAATTCGGATTGCTCATCGGCTGGGAGAAATTGAGGCGATCGCCAATTTGTGGGAAGAATGGAATCGAGATTTGTTCACTAATCGGTTTGCGTTCAGCCGAGAGCAACAAGGTGATGTCGCCCACCAACGTCTAGAAACTTTTCATCATCACTCTGAAAAACGATTAGAGCAATTGGGCCATTTGGTGAAAACCTTGCAGAGTTCCCTTTCAGAAGACACAACCCGACTGGAACAACTAAGTAGCGATCTAGAAGAGGGTATTCGTACCCTGCGATTGCTGCCCTTTGCAACGATTTTCAACCTCTTCCCCCGAATGGTGCGCGATCTGGCGCAACAGCAGGGAAAGTTGGTGGAGTTGATCCTGGAAGGCAAAGACACCCTTGCCGATAAACGCCTGTTGGAAGAAATGAAAGATCCGCTAATGCACATCCTGCGGAATGCGATCGATCACGGGATTGAGCCACCACAAGAACGAGAACGGCTAGGTAAACCAATAACGGCAACGATTCGGCTCAAAGCTTACCAGACTCCCACTAACATTGTGCTGGAAATCAGTGATGATGGGCGGGGGCTTGACCTGGATAGAATCAAACAAATAGCGGTGAAACGGGGCATTTGCGGGGAAGAAGAATTAGCAGCAATGACTCCCAGCCAAATCCAAGCGTTGATCTTCGCACCAGGGTTTTCAACAGCCCCCCTGGTTACAGAAGTATCAGGGCGGGGTGTGGGGCTGGATGTGGTGCAAACCAATGTCGAGAAATTGAAAGGTACGATTCAGGTAGAATCGTTTCCCGGACAGGGATGTACGCTGCGCGTCAATCTCAGTATCACCTTGGCAACTGCCCATGTCTTGATTGTGCAAGTGAACGAAATGCCTTACGCCATCCCAGTCGAGTTTGTACAAACCGCTTGCTTAATCAAGTCAGAAGAGATTTTTCCCTTGGAGGGACGTGACACAATAATTCGGGATAGCCAACCCATTTCGATTGTGCAGTTGGCCGATCTATTAGAACTGCCCCCGATGCCATCTGGATTAACTCAAGAAACGGCACTTTCCTGTATTATTCTTCAGGTTGGGCAAGCACAACTGGGTGTAGTGGTGGATGCCTTAGTGGATGAGCAAGATATACTGATTAAACCCCAAAGTCAGTTACTTAAACGAGTCCGCAATGTTTCTGGAGCAACAATTTTAGGCACTGGAGATGTGTGTATGGTGCTGAATCCCCAGGATTTGGTGAAGTCAGCCCGATCGCGATCGCAGTCCATCTCCTCTACCCAAACTCGTCAACTTGCGCCCACAAAACACACCGTCCTATTAGTCGAAGATTCCATTGCCACACGCACGCAAGAAAAGCGGATTTTAGAAACCGCAGGTTATCAAGTGATTACTGCTGTGGATGGTTTGGATGGATTGAACAAACTGCGATCGCACGCCGTTGATGCTGTTGTTAGCGATGTGCAAATGCCAAATCTTGATGGCTTGGGGTTAACTGCCAAAATCCGCCAATATCAAGAATATAGCGAAGTTCCAATTATCCTGGTTACTTCCCTTGCCAGCGATGAAGATAAACGTCGGGGTGCGGAAGCCGGAGCCAATGCCTACATTATCAAAGGCAGCTTTAATCAAGAAGCTTTGCTGTCAACCCTCAAACGGTTAGTGTAGAGGTTTGCGGATGAATGAAGAATAATTATCTCGTAAAATCTGAATTTACTGTCAATTGATGAAAAATGCCCCGATTCGCGTCTTTCTGGTGGAGGATTCCCTCGTCGCCTTAACCATCCTCAAGCGGATTCTGGCGAGTTCCCCGGAAGTGGATGTGGTGGGAACTGCTCCCAATGGCGTGGAAGCATTGGAGCGAATTCCAGCCGCACAGCCCCAGGTAATCTGCACCGATTTACATATGCCCAAAATGGATGGACTGGAACTCACCCGCCGGATTATGGCAGACTATCCCCGTCCCATTCTGGTGATCAGCACCTCCGTTAACACTCAAGAAGATTCCCGTAATGTTTTTAAACTGCTGCAAGCGGGTGCTTTGGATGTTTTTCCCAAACCCAGCATTGACTCACTTTCAGACTATGAACACGTCAAGCACGAATTAATCAACCGGATCAAAGTTCTGGCAGGGGTTACAGTCTTTACTCGCCACACCCGAACTGCGACGGTAGAACCCAGAACGCATCCTGTTAGCCCCAAAAGTAAGCCAGAACCATTCAACCCAAAACCTGTCAGTAACTCGCAATTCCCCATTCGTAATTCCCCCTTCTCCCTACCCAAAGTCGTAGCGATCGGAGCCTCCACAGGCGGTCCCCAGGCACTGTACACGATTTTAAAACAACTGCCTGCAAACTTTCCCGTACCCATTCTGTGCGTCCAACATATCAGCGAAGGATTTCTGCAAGGACTGGTAGATTGGCTAGCAGCAGAATGTTTCCTGCGCGTGACGATCGCCCAACCGGGAGAATTTCCCAAACCGGGTACTGTCTACTTCGCTCCCGAACGACAACACCTGCAACTAGACACTCAAGGGCGATTAACCACCGTCAGTACCCCTGCCGTTTCCGGGCATCGTCCCTCCGTTACAGCTTTGTTTCAAGCCGTTGCCACCTGTTACCCACGCTCGGCGGTTGGTATTTTGCTGACTGGCATGGGACGGGATGGCGCAGATGGATTACAAGCGATCGCCCAAGCTGGAGGCACTACCATTGCTCAGGATGAACAAACCTGCGTTGTCTTCGGGATGCCCAAAGAAGCGATCGCTCTGGGAGCCGCCCAACACATTTTGGCGATCGGCGAAATTGCCCCCATGCTATTAAATCGAATCTGCTACATCAACTCTAGACATTCTTAGACGAATGGCACTCAGAAAAGCTAAAAACTCGTCAGGGCAGGGTGTTGGGGGTAGGGTGTGGGGTGTAGTGTTTAAGAAAATTGAGTTTTAGTGCGTCAAAGAGAATAATATCTTCTTAATTTTCTATATCCCACGCCCAAAAGCCTTATAAATAATAGATTTGCCGTTATCTTAATACCATTGCATTTTTAGACATCTTTCGTCCATTTGACGTTTGATCGTCTGTGTAATATCTGTAATCAGGAGCCAATAAATTTTCGTACAGCTTCGCGCAATTGTTCAGCATCAAAAGGTTTGATCAGATATTCTGTTGCACCCGCCAGATGACCCTTCACCCGGTCGAAGGGAGAATCTTGAGAAGTCACCATAATCACAGGCAAATGCTGAAACTGGGGCAGGCTCCGCACCGTGCGGCAAAACTCCAACCCGTTTACATCCGGCATCTGCACATCCAATAGCAAGACTGAAATCGGTTGATGATAAATGATCGACAGGGCATCAACCGCGTTAGCGGCTGTTATTACTTGATAGCCCGGTTCTAACGCTCGTTTAATCATTTGATGAATCACAGGGCTATCATCAAGCGCGAGAACAATCGGTGAGCTTGTCGTACCATTTGACATACTTTACAAGTCGATGAGTTAATCATCGTTGGCGTTTAGCCTAGCATTCCCAAAGGAAGGCTTGAACAATTGATATTTTGATAATTTTTTACACGTTTCAAGTACTTTTAACCAGAGGTTCAACCGGAATTTGAATCAAGAACTCGCTGCCTTTCCCAAGTTCTGAGGAGCATTTTAAAATGCCACCATGTTTTTCAACCACAATTTGATAGCTGATGGACAGTCCTAGACCGGTTCCCTTACCGATGGGTTTGGTGGTGAAGAATGGATTAAACAGTTTTTGCTGGGTTGTTTCTGTCATCCCAGAACCGTTATCTCGAATCCGAATCACTACATTATCTGCGTGGGAGGGTTGAGATAGATCGGAACTACCCGATTCTCTACTAATGAGTTCTGTTTCAATGGTAATGATCGGATTAGGCGTTTCATCCAAGGCATCGATCGCGTTACCCAAAAGATTCATAAATACTTGATTCAATTGCCCCGCATAACAATCAACAGGCGGTAAATTTTCGTATGCTTTAATCACCTGAATCTCAAACTTGGCACTAGTTAATTTCAACCGACTCTTCAAAATTAACAACGTGTTTTCAATCCCTTCATGGATATCCACAGGTTTCATCTCGGCTTCATCCAGGCGCGAGAAGTTCCGCAGAGATAGGACAATTTGCCGAATTCGTTCTCCACCCATTTGCATCGACGACAATAAATTAGGCAAATCTTGCATCAAGAAATCAAGATCGATGCACTCTATCTTTTCCTGAATAGCATCAGTTCCATTGGGATAGGTTGCCTGATAAAGATGCAATAGTTCCAGCAAATCCCGAACATAGTTGGTTGCATAAGTAATATTACCGTTAATAAAGTTGACCGGGTTGTTGATTTCGTGGGCAACTCCGGCCACCAATTGTCCCAGGCTCGACATCTTCTCTTGCTGTACCAGTTGCATTTGGGTTTGCTGTAACTGGCTCAGGGCGTTCCCCAGATAGGTGGCTTGAGTTTGAGCTGCAAAGGCGGTTGCTCGTGTTTGGGCAAGTAGTTCTGCCTGATCGAGAGCGATCGCTACTTGATCGGTGACAGCTTTGAGTAACCGAATTTCGCTATCAGTCCATTGACGCGAACCGCGACAGTGATGGCAAACAATAGCACCCAATTGACCAGAATGCGTTCTCAGTGGCAGCAACAGCACCGAGTTTACTGCCAGTTGACGCAGCAGGGCGCGATCGTCCGGGGTGAGTGCCTCTGAGGTAGTAGAAACATCCTCAATCCTTAGCATATCTAGATTTAAGATAGTTTCTGCCAGAACGGAGCCTGATCCAAGGGAAAGTTCCCCCAACGCCATCTGAATCTCTGGGTTAGTCGCTTCGTGAGTCACCATAAACTTGAACCGATCTTTGTTGGGCAAACACCACACAAAGTCACAGCGATCAACTTGCAACAGAGTATGAATCTCATTCACCGCCGTTTGTAAAATCGTGTCTAGATCCAAAGAATTACGAATTTGATTTGCCAGATTAAACAGAACTGAATCTTGTTGACCAACCAATTCCTGAGTAATTAATTGCTGTTTTAGTTGTTTGATTTCCGGGATCATTTGACGCAGCTTCGTGGTGTTGCGCTTTAGCTCCAATTGCGCTACTACTTGGTGGCTGAGTGTCTGCAATCCTTTCTGTTGTTTCTGGCTCAGATCGCGCGGTTCAAAGTCCATGACGCAGAGTGTACCCAGGACACAACCGCCAGCCGTTACCAGGGGGACTCCGGCATAAAACCGGATATTGGGAGCATTTATGACGAAGGGATTGGTGGCAAAGTGGGGATCAGCCAGGGTATCTGGAATCATAAAGACATCTGGCTGGTTAATGGTGTGGTTACAAAAGGTGAGGTCTCGGCGAATTTCTGTTAATGTGATTCCGACCTTAGACTTAACCCACTGGCGATCGGCTCCGATAAAACTCACCAGTGCCATTGGAGCTTGGCATAAATCAGCCGCCAGTGCCGTCAATTCATCCAATGCCTGATTGGGTGCAGTATCCAAACCCTGAAACTGATACACTGCTTTGAGGCGTGTCAGTTCGCTGGTGCAGGGCATCGTTGTACAAGAGAGCACGGAATCAAGTAATAAATCAGGGATTTTCATAGTTTTATTTTTATTTGGGTGCGATCGCCAATTTGACGGTGAAACAGGTGTTTTGGATGGTGCTTTCCGCCGCGATCGCGCCAGCTATTTGTTTCACCAGCTTCTCGATCAGTGTTAGTTTCAAGCCACTACCGCTATATTTCCAGGGTTCGTGGTTGGGAATGGGGTAGAACCGATCAAAGATGCGGGATTGTTTTTCCAAGTCAATTTAAACTCCGGTGTTGCTGACTTTAATAAGGAGTGAAAAGATGCTGTTAGCGGATAGCTAAGGTTTAGCCCGTGCTAACTTCTCAACTCTGGCTAACACTGTAATGATTCCCTCTGCTGGCGTTTATTTGCAGGCATTATTCACAAGTTTTGTAACAATGCGACTGAGGCTGAACATAGATAGCAATTCGCATTTTGAAACATTTGTACTGAGATTGGAGCCTTCAAAAGCTTTCAAGCTCGCTCCTTTGAATAACATAATGAGAGTTCCAGCCATTTGAAGTGACTGAAATCACGGGGTATATTAATTGCGTTGGCGTAGCGTCTTGTAGAGAGCGTCTGGGGTTTCTACGCCAGTTCCTAAAACGGGGGGAACCCCCGGAACAGACCAAAAACCCTTCCCCTCTGCCCCTCGGTCACTCAGCGTTGGTCATTGAGCGTAGCGGAAATGAGCCGAAGTGCTGCGCCTCTGCGGTTTTAATGATAGGTCTTTAATCGGACACGATATCATACACTATTCAAAGCTTTAAGAGTCGGGATAAGCCTAACGCCGCAAAAGAACCTCCCAGGTAGAGCCACCAACTACACCATCAGGTTCTAAGCCATAGCGCTTTTGTGCTGCTTTTACTGCTGCTTCGGTTGTCTCGCCAAAGTCTCCATCGGCATCACCTTTCAACAAACCAAGCTTTTTCAGTTGTTGTTGCAACTTAACAACTTCAGAACCACGTAATCCTATACGCAAAATTGGCAATCCTTCTGAGGTGTATTGAATACCAGGAGTTCGTTTTGTAGTTGTGTTTGACTGAGTTCTAGTAGTTGATGTAGTACGCTTCGGCGGTTTCTTAGTGCTAGAAGTCGGAGTTTTTCTGGGAGTAGCAGGTCTTGGTTCAGGGTTGGTCGTAACTTGGGTTACAGCTTTTTTTGGAGGAGTAGGTTTTGGTCTGGTCGGAACTTGTGTTACAGCTTGTCTCGAAGGGTTGGGGTTGGGATTTGCAACATTGGTGAGGTTACTAGCCTGGGTTGGAACAGGAAAATTTGTCGCTGAGTTAAATCTTGGCTGGGATGAAGGGACGGTTGATGCTGCTACTGATTGATTAGGAAAAAGTCGTTGCCAAGTGCTGGCATCAACAACGCCATCTGGATTCAAGCCAGCTGCTTGTTTAAATCGGGAAACAGCAGTAGCTGTATTTTCACTATAAATACCATCTACTGCACCAGAATAAAAACCCAAAAGTTTCAGAGCTGCCTGAAGTTCAGCTACACGTTCGCCTTGACTGCCAACTTTGAGGCTAGGGCGGTTGATGCTATTTCCAGGATTTACTTGGGCAATTTTTTGTGGAGCTGCTATTGATACTACAGCCGTTGAGGTAATAAGCAGAGGCGTAGCAGAAAACAAGAGTATTTTAATGGCTGATAAAGATTTAGACCTCTTTGGCCGCCAATCTTTTTGCCGTTTTTCCATTCTACAGCGATTTACAGTTGGGTCTAGTAATTTTAAGTAACTCAAAATACTTGCTGTCAGGCTGCTTTGCATGGAATTCACTCCCAGAATATTCTCATGCTAATGGTACAGCCGCTTGGTCTAAAAAACAGCTGCTGCATTTTACAATATCTCTGACGGGCGTCGTTGAGGCAGATTCTCAGTTCGCGATCGCTCGATTAATTGCTTCTTCTTGACCAACTAAAGACAGGTAAGGCTCTTTTAAATATTTACAAGCTGAAGCGATCGCATCCTTGGCACTCACCGCCGCAATCAATTCTTGGAACTTGGTGTCAAAATCAATTCCTAAGCCCAAAATTTCATACCAACCATATATCTGAGCAATTTGCCCGTTGGTTTGTTTACCTAAAGCGTATTGCCCCAGGATCTTGTTTTTAGCAGCTTGGAGTGCGCTTTCGGATACTTCAGTGGTACATAACAAATCTACTTCTGTACGCAGTCCTTCTAGGGCAATGCTGGTATTCTCCGGTGCCGTACCCATATAAACTACAAAGGAGGCTGGAAATAACCTTGTGGAGTAAAAGGCGGATACTTCGTAAGCTAAACCACGTTTTTCCCGCAATTCGACAAATAAGCGGCTAGAAAGCCCATTTCCCAAGTAGGTACATAGCAACTTCAGGGCGGCGTAGTCAACAGAACTCACTGATGTTCCCAAATACCCCAGCATCACGATTGATTGTTGTGTCTGTATTGGCTTTAGTCTTACCTGCGGTTCTACCTTAATCTCAGGTAAATTCAGTGTTGGTAGTGCCTGAGATGGGGATTGCCAATCAGCAAAAACTTCTTCCACCAATGCGGCTGCATCTGTGGGTGTGACTCTACCAGCAATACTAATTACTACATTATCTGGACGAAAATAAGTTTGGTGATAATCCACTAAATCTGCACGAGTTAAGCTACTCATCGTGGTTTCATCTCCCAGCACTGACATCGAGTAGGGATGATTTTGGTACATTACCTGCCGCATTTGTTCAAAGGCGACATTGAACGGTTGTTCTTTTTGGGAACGAATATCTTGGAGTGCTAAACGCCGTTCTAGTTCGACTTGAGTTTCGGGAAAAGTCGGCGATCGCAAAATCCGTCCTGCTAATGTTAAAATTTCCCCAAAATCGGATGTTACCGTTTTGAAAGATAGCAAAAAATAATCAGTGCCAGCATCCGCACTCAAACTTGCCCCTACAGACTCAACTTTTTCTGCAATTTCAAAGCTAGAAAGTCCATCACATCCTTTTGTCATCACTGCTGATAACAAATGTGCCAATCCTGCTTGCTCTCGGTTTTCGTTACAACTACCGGCACGCACAAAGATTCGCGCTGCAATAATGTCCGCAGCCGGATTTTCTGCCACCAGCACGACAAGTCCATTGTTCAATACGGTGCGATGGATGGGCGATTTTTGCAGCAAGGTTGTCATTTGTCCTTTGTCATTTGTCATTTGTCATTTGTCCTTTGTCACTTGTCTTTTGTCTTTTGTCATTTGTCTTTTGCTAATGACTAATGACTAATAACTAATGACTAACATGGTTTAAGTACGGTAACTGCGTAATTCTGGGGTGATAGATACTGTTTAGCTAATTTTTGCAATTCTTGGGCATCAAATGACTGAATCTGCTGGGGATATGTCACAGCTAATTCAGCTTGGGCGATGGTATTGTAATATCCATAAAGCCCTGTAAGTTGATTTGGTGTTTCGGTAGAAAACGCATACTCATTACATAGCAACCTGCGTGTCCGAGCAAGTTCTTGTTCGCTAATTCCTTTAGTTTGCAAATCATCTAAATGAGCGCAAATTAAAGATTCAACTTTCTCCAGATTTTCTGGTTCTAACCAGGCAGTAATTGTAAATAAACTTGAATCTCTTTGTAGAGAAAAACTACTGCAAATTCCCTGTACCAATTGCAAATCTTCTCGTAAATCACGCACTAAACGCGAAGTCCGTCCTTCTGCCAATAACACTGACAAAAAATCTAAACCATAGCCAGTACGGATATCTTCTACTCCGGGTACTAGCCAAGCCATCAACAATCGCGCTTGCTCTATGCGTGGTAAACACAGTTCTTGACGGTGAATTCCTGCGATCGCTGGCTTTGTCACTTTCCCAAACTGCGGACAATTCGAGCGTTCCGCAAAATCAGCAAATGAATGATTTACCATTTCCCAAGCTGCTTGCTGGGCTATACCTCCAGCAATTACCACAGTCATATTTTCCGGCTGATAGTGGGCGTGATGAAAACAGCGCATTGCTTCTGGCGATTGCTGCATCAGTTCTTGCTCAGTGCCCAACACTGAACGTCCATAAGGGTGATGCGGATAAATGCTTTGAATTAGTGCTTGAAATCCTATCCAGTCGGAATCGTCTTGACATGAGCGAATTTCTTCTAGCACTACATCCCGTTCTCGGCTAAATTCATCTTCTGGAATTGCCGCATTGAGTAGTAGTTCTCCCAAGTAGGGCAGAGTATCTTTTAAATAAGGAGCAGCTGTGGTGAGTGAATAATGAGCATAATCATAGCTTGTCGCCGCATTACTCACGCCACCTCGGTTTTCAACTTTGGAATCGAACATTCCAGGGGGTAGCGTCGCCGTACCTTTAAAAATCATGTGTTCTAAAAAGTGCGCCATGCCAAACCACGGTTTTGGCTCTAGGCTGGCTCCAGCACGCACCCAAACATCCGCCACAACTACAGGAGTAGTGGGAATTTCTTGATGAATAAAAGTTAAACCATTCTCTAGTCGGAAGACCGAGGCTGGAAATACGGTATTAGTTAGTTGTTTTAACAATTTTTTGTAGTTTTGACCACAATTTAACGCAATTGTGTCATTTTAACTCTGAACGATACCTGATTTAGAATCAAGTTATACAGATTTAGTAGAATTATGCTATTCCTGTCCTCCAGATTACCGAAAAATTAGAAGCGTTATGCATTGAGAGGAAAATCGCAAATTAATTAAAATACTGGAATCTCAATGACAAATTCTGTTCCTTCACCAAGTACAGAATTGCAACTCAACCGCCCATCATGGGTTTCTTCGACAATTTGACGAGCGATCGCGAGTCCCAATCCTGTTCCTTTGCCAACCTCTTTTGTTGTAAACAGGTGATCAAATATCCGCGATCTAACCTCTTCTGACATCCCCTGACCGTTATCTTTCATGCGAATTACCACCATGTTTTGCTCACTGGATACTTCGGTGTGAACCAATATTTGGTGATGATTGGCTTGCGCTTGGGCAAAAGAAAGCCCCTCACAGGAACTATCTAAGGCATCAATGGCGTTAGCAAGGATGTTCATAAATACTTGATTTAGTTGTCCTAAAAAGCACTTAACTGGTGGTATTTTTCCGTATTGAGTGATAACTTCAATTGCTGGACGTTTTTCGTTAGCTTTGAGGCGATATTTCAAAATCAACAGGGTACTCTCAATCCCTTCATGGAGATTACAAGCAACTTTTTCGGCTGTATCGGCTCTGGAGAAAGTGCGGAGACTGATGCTAATGTCTTTAATTCGATCGCTTGCCACTTTCATCGAGTCTACTAGCTTTGGTAAGTCTTCAGTCAGGAATTCTAGGTCAATTTCTTCGCCATGCTCAATGATTGCGATCGCCGGAGTGGGATAATGGTCTTGGTAACATTGGATATGGGCGAGTAAGTCTTGAATATACTCTTCGGCATTGTTGACACTGCCGTTGAGAAACCCAATCGGATTATTAATTTCATGTGCCACTCCAGCAACTAAGTTACCCAAGGTTGCCATTTTTTCATTTTGCACCATTTGTAATTGGGCTTGTTGGAAATTTTGCAGCGCTTCTTCTAAATCCTGAGATTTTTGCCGTAAATCAGCTTCAGACTCTTGTAGTGCGGCTTCAGCAAGTTTACGTTCGCTAATATCTATGATTACGCCATCCCATATAATCGAGCCATCAGCTTGTCGCTCTGGTTGGGATGCACCTTGAAGCCATTTTACGGTTCCTGAAGATGTGATAATTCGCCATTCGTGTCGAAATGGTGTGATGTTTTCAGCAGAGTAGATCATCGCCTGCTGAATGCTGGCAAAATCATCTGGATGTTCCATAGAACGAAGATTCTGCGTTCCTGTGATTATTTCCTCTGCTGTCACCTCATAAAGGTTGTAGCAGCCAGAACTGACGTAGGGCATTGAAGCTGAACCGTCAGCATTTAAACGTAGTTGGTAAATTGCCCCAGGAATATTATCAGCGAGTTTCTGGAAGCGGGCTTCGGTAGTACGAAGTTGAGCGATCGATCGCTCTAATTGATGGGCATAATTTTGAGATTCTTGATAAAGACGGGCATTTTCTAGAGAGATGGCGGCTTGAGTGCATAGGAGTTGGATAACTTCGGTGCGATCGCTTGTAAATGCGCCAATTGTCAACTTATTTTCCAGATATAGTAACCCGATTAATTGGCCATGACGCAAAATCGGCGTACACAACACACTTTTGGGTTGTTGCTGGATCAAATATTGGTCAGTAATAAAATCGTTTTTTACTGTTGCATCATCCAGCACCACAGTTTTTAAGCTGTGTTTGACATAGTTTACCAATGCGATCGGAATGTTTTGGCTGCTTGACAATGGTACAGATACTAGAGTCACCCCTTCATTGATGGTGGCTACAGCTTTAACCAGTAAGTTGTCCTGTTCGAGTACAAGTAGGGCAGCTTTTTTCGCTCCAGCATTTTCCATTACCACTTGCAAAAGAGTAGCGAGCAATTGCTCTAATTTAATTTCACTGGAGAGAACTTGTGCGGCTTTAAAGAGGGTGGCAAAATCGAGGGCTTCAGAAATACTGCTGCTAGAAAGATTTGTGTGGATGGTTTGATGTGGGAATGACGAGCCATCAATGGTTGAACTCAGTTGTAAGTGATGATGCTGCCCTTGTAAGATGGGAGCCAGAAGTTGAGGATAGCGTTTTTCTAAATCCTCAGTTTTGGCTTTAGCGCCCCAACGAGCGTAGCAGTAATAAGCTTCTTGCATATAAACTTGGGCGATTTTTTCTTTGCCCCAGTCGAGGTAGAACTTGGCAGCTAGCTCATTGCTCAAGGCTTCTTCTTGGATATATTGGTTTGCTTTCGCTAGAGTTATGGCGCGATCGTATAATTCTATTGCTGCTATTTTTTCGCCCAGAACTCGATGCCGTTCTGCTTCCACCAAATCAAATTTATGCTGGAAATTCATCGGTGCAAATTTGGCTCGAAACTGCAATTTTTCCTGGTTTTCGCCAACCTTTAAGAGTAATTGTTTTTGTTGAGATGGTTCAGCCGTTGGATAGACAGCCAGCCGAGACAGAGAATCGTAATAGTAGAAAACAGGCAAAGATAGCATTCCTGCGCCACCGTTAAGGTATTGCTCTCCCTGATTTCCATTTTCAACTGCCGCCGAAAAATTCTCAAACAAATAACTGAGTGTTAATTTACTTAGGAAAAATACATGGAGTGTTAATTCGTCGTTCTCTTTAATCAGCGCAGGTAAGAGTTGTTCTTCTTGACAATCTTCACCAATGAGGGTTTCTGGATTGTCGCTAGATTCTGTGAGATTTTTAATGCTTTGAGAGACTATACTAGACCATTTTAATAAGCTTTTATTTTTGGCAAAATTAGACTCGTAGGCTTTAATATCTGCTAAGAGAATTTCCAAAACTTCTGTGCCACTTAAATAGACATAGAATAACTTGAAAATCATCGATACCAGCACATGAAAAAAATCGCCTGTTTCTAATCCAAGACTATGGGATTCCTGTAATAAACTAATTGAAGTGCGAACATGTTGTTTATTACATTGATTTAATGCACCCGCCTTAAATAGAGTCATGCTTTGAACAGATTTTGCTTGAAATCTATCCACAAGCATTAAAGCTAGCTGGCCAAATTCGTAGCCTGACTCGAGTTGGTTACAAATATTAAGTACAATTCCAAAATCTGCATACCCTGGTGCAGAAAGTGGTGCATTGCCGTATTTAAGAGATAAATTCACCTCTTCGCAGGCAATAATTGGGAACAAATAAGGGGCAGCCTGGTGGATGGCGGGAGCGATGCTAGCCATAATCCGCAAAGCAACCAAAGCTTTGGTATCGTCCATCAATGGCAAATCAACTAAGCTCTCAATACTTCTGGCTGCCAAAGTCGAGAGGGTGTTGACTACATATTGCTGAATGTCTGGAGGTGTTACTGATTCAGGTAATGTCACCCCAAGTTGAGCGAGAAGTTCACGCCCAGTTGCAATCGCTTTGAATAATTGATTCCGCACCTGATAAGCTTGGAGTTGCACTTCATAAACTTTCACTCTATCTAGTAAGGTGGTTGTTTCTTCGATGACAACCTGGATAAGAGATTCCATCTGCTCAAATTCATTGTTGAGAAAAGCAGCTTCGGCAGCCTCTTCGTATAAACCTCGAGTCAGTTCGTAGGCGATTTCCCAACTATTAATCGGCAGCAGTTGCATTCCCGACTTGAGATAATGAATTGCTGCACCATAAGCGGTAGCTTCTTTTGCTTTTCGACCGGCATTCAGATTTAACTGAGCTAATTGTTGACGTTCACTTGTCTGGGTGATTAGCGCTATTCCACAATTCAACTGACTGACAATCTCAAAAATTCTCTCCTCTTGCTGAGATTCAGAGGTATTTTGCAAGAGTAATCGACCAATTTTAAGATGGGTAAATTGTTTTTCTTCATCTGGGATTAGAGAATAAGCCGCTTGCTGCACGCGATCGTGTAAAAATTTGTAGATAGGGATTTGGAAATTAGAATTTAAAGGGTTGGAGTCGGAATCATACCCATTATCTTGAAAAAATTTATAAACTTCATTAATAGGTAAAGCTAACCCTTCTTGCAAAGCTTTCCATAAAGACGCTGCCGTTTCGGTTTCCGATTGTTCAGAAACAATTGCTAAGGTTAGCAAATCAAACTGGTTGCCAATACATGCGGCTAATTTCAACACATTTTGCGTTGCTGCTGGCAACTTCTGCAACTGTAGCGCTACGAACTCTACCACATCATCGGTCAAAGCTAGTGCCTTCACAGCAGAAATATCACATTGCCAGTAACCTTGATAAAAATTAAAACTAATTAGCCCATCTTCATATAATGCTTTGAGAAATTGCGTGGTAAAAAATGGATTTCCTTGAGTTTTTTGATAGACGAGTTGCGTTAGAGGTTGAGCAATTTCATTTGAACAACTCAAGGTATTAACCACCAATTGAGCTAAACTAGCTTTACTTAACGGAGCTAAAGTAATGTTATGAATTGTGGCATTAGCCTTGCGAATATCCGCTAAAGTCAACATCAACGGATGTGCGGTAGAGACTTCATTGTCTCGATAAGCCCCAATTAAAAGTAAAGAGCCACTTCCTGACTCACTCATCAACAATTGCATCAATTTGAGTGATGCAGAATCAGCCCACTGTAAATCATCGAGAAAAATTACTAATGGATGTTCTTTGGTAGTAAATACCTGAATGAACTTTTGGAAGAGTAAATTGAAGCGATTTTGTGCCGCACTTGGTGAAAGTTCCGTTGCAGGTGGTTGTTGGCCAATAATTTGTTCTAGTTCAGGAATTACCTCAAGAATGACTTGCCCTTGATCGCCCAGCACTTGTAAAATTTTATTTTTCCAAGTTGACAATTGGACATTACTTTCACTCAGTAATTGTCCCATTAAGTCTCGAAACGCCTGCACAAAAGCAGAGAAGGGAATATTCCGATTAAATTGGTCAAATTTGCCTTTGATGAAGTAGCCCCGCTGCCGGACAATGGGTTTGTGAACCTCGTTAACTAAAGCCGTTTTACCAATACCAGAAAAACCAGCTACCAGCATTAATTCCGTCTGATTGTTGGTAACGCGGTCAAATGCTTTCAGCAGAGTTTCAACTTCATGCTCGCGACCATAGAGTTTTTCTGGGATAATAAAGCGATCGCACACATCCCGTTGAGCAATTGGGAAACTTACAATTTTCCCTGTCTCCTTGAGTTGAGCCAAACAACTTTCTAAATCATATTTCAGCCCAAATGAACTCTGATAGCGGTCTTCGGCATTTTTCGCCATCAGTTTGCTAACAATAGATGAGAGTACAGGCGCAATTTGTGGATTAATCTCATGCACTAAAGGCGGAAGTTTGGCAATATGACAATGTACCAATTCCATCGGATCGTGCGATTTAAATGGTAATTTCCCTGTTAGCAACTCGTAAAAAGTTACACCCAAAGAATAAAAATCAGTACGGTAATCAATTCCCCGATTCATTCGTCCAGTTTGCTCTGGAGACAAATAGCCGAGTGTCCCTTCTAGCACATTAGGACTCATCAGGACTTGAGTTTCGCGTGGCAGTAGAGATGCAATACTAAAGTCAATTAACTTAACTTCTTTAGTTTCTGGATTAATTAAAATATTGGCGGGTTTAATATCTTTGTGAATGATCCGATGACGAATTAGAATATCTAATGTATTACACAGTGTGATCGCAATTTGTAAAAACTCCATCAGAGATTCTACCCTTCCCCCGATTCCCCATTCCTTCAAGGAAATTCCCCCAAAGTCTTCCATCACTAACACATAGCCATTCTGATAGGGTTCCAGACTATAGGTTTGGATGATTCCAGGTAGATTCAAATTTTTGGCAATGGTGAACTGGTTGCGAAACTGTACCAATTCGCTGAAGCTGGGATAAGCAGTTTTCATCAGCTTAATCACTACAGATTTTTGGTCAGTTTCTCGATTAGCACGATAAACCAAGGTTCGAGAACCGTTGTAGAGTTCTTTGCTAACCTGATATCCGGGAATACTGACCATAGGGCTTAATTTTTGAGACCTCAGTATCTAGGGTTCCCAAAAATATGGCAATTTTTACTGTCAGTTCACCTACTTTAAACTGATTTAAATAATTAAAGCTCCCAAGTTCTAACTGACTTTGGGAGCTAATAATTTTTAAGTTCACCGCGACGCCGTTTTACCTAAGTTTATGACCTGGGTTTATCCAGGTGGGAACCTAAATTCCTCGTTTAAAGTTTCCGGGTACATGCCCGGTATACTGCCACGAGAACAGTTGACTCCCTTGTCATTAAAGGCATAGATCAAAAAACTTGATGGCAGTCACCAACGTCGTAGTGCAACTCACTCATTATAGCTTTTCAAAAGATGTTGTGTGTTCAATATCGAAACTTTCTGAGCTATTTACCTGGGATACCAGATAGATTCTATGGTGTGGGCGATGGAGTACGCCGATTCTTGATTTTGATTATCCAGCAAAACAGTGACATGTCCCAACTTTCGCCCAGGACGTGATTCTGTCTTCCCATACCAGTGAATATGCGCTTGGGGAATTTCTGCTATTTTTTGACGCTGGTTTTGGTAGTCGCTGTGAGAATTTTCATACCCCAGTAGGTTAACCATCACAGCGCCAGCGCACTGCAAAGCCGGATTTCCCAAAGGTAAACCACAAACGGCTCGAAGATGCTGCTCAAACTGAGAAGTTTCACAAGCGTCAAGCGAAAAATGCCCAGAATTGTGGGTACGGGGTGCAATTTCATTTACCAGGATCTTGCCATTAGTACCCAGAAATAGCTCAATTCCAAAAATTCCCACTACTTCTAGGCTATTTAATAGAGTATGTGCGATCGCTTGGATTTCTGCTACTTGATTAGGCGTAATCTCGGCTGGCGCAATCACCCGTCGACACACTTGTTGTTCTTGTTGAGTTTCCACTACTGGATAAGTAACAATTTCTCCCTCCACAGAACGAGCTGCAATAATTGCTAATTCTCTTTCAAAGGGGACAAATTCTTCTACCAAGAAAAGTGATTGATTTAAAGTTTTTGTTGTGCTTTCATGACTTAGCTTTTGTTCTAAAGCAGCAAAATCCCGAATTATGAAAGTACCTTGACCATCATAACCATGACGACGGGATTTCAAGACTGCTGGAAAACCTAGATATTCTATTTTGGATTGAAGATTTTCCACCTCCTCAAGAGCAAAAAATTGAGGGACTAATAAGCCCAAATCACGTAAATAGCAACGCTGATGATATTTATCTAAAAGAGGAGCTAAAGCTTCTAATCTGGGACGAAAACAAACACCTTGCTGTGCTAAACCAGATAAAGCATTCAGGTTAACAAATTCGTTTTCAAAGGTAATAACATCGCATTTTTGAGCTAATATTTCCGTAGCATTTGCATCATCAACTGGCGCAAAAACAGTTTCCTGAGCGATTGACACGGCCGGGTCGTGAATGCTTGGAGTTTGTACTACTAATTCTACTCCTAGCTTCTGCGCTGCATCCGCCATCATCCACGCTAGTTGTCCGCCACCAATTACACCAACACGCTTCATTGACATCCTAGAGAATCACGAGTTTGCACGCCTGTTTTGGAATTCACACCACTGGCTTTTTCGCACAGTTCTTTAATTTGCGCTCTATCCAAAATTGCATCTGTAAAATCTGCTCCGTCTATATTTACATCATTAAATATGGCGCGGAGCAAAAGAGCTTCTTTGAAAACTACATCGCTCAAATCTGCCTTAGTCAAGTTTACCTGATCGACCATTGCATTCGTTAAATCCGCTCCGTGGAGATTTGCTTTTGTCATCACCGAAGCGCTCATGACTGCTCCCCGTAAGTCAGCGTTTGTAAAGTTAATCAATTCCATATTGGCGTTAGAAAACTCCGCAGCTTGCAAACTCTGTCCAGAAAAATCACGTCTTGATAACTCTGCATTACTAAATGACAGTGGATGAGTCCAGTCTACTGCTACTGCTGGATCAGCCACACACCAGATAAAAATTCCCAGAAGGAATACTAGTGTTTGCCGCCAAAAGATATTGAGAGCCAATTTAGTGTATAATCGCCGCATTTCATTACCGCATTTGAATATTAGCAAGACTGGATCGTACTAATTGAGACTCGCAGCCTTGCTACTGGACTTGGAGAAGGTGTATTTCCGTTGCTTAATATTTTGTAACGCAAAAAGAACATAAACTTCTTACTTTAGCAAAATTATCCCTGCTACTTGAGGTAGAGAGTGGCAATCTGCGATCGCACTAAAATTAGATATTCAGAACAATAATTATTAAATACAATACAGATCGCAATGACTGAGTATAAATTGTTTCTCACATCAAGCAAGCTTTAGCAAAACAGAGACGGGGAGCCTAAGTTATCGCTCTTGATGAAGATAAAACTTGAAATTCCTAACTTTCAAGGAATAATTTAGCTGCATAAAGCAATGTTTACTATGGGCTATGCCTATGCTTGTTGACTTATTTACAATTATTCATTTGGAGCTTTGAATTTCAAGATATCAAGAGTTTTATTGAGCAGTAATACTCACTGAATTATTGACAATTCTTGACTTTCCATTTTTCAAGTAAAGTTTGTTGTCTTTTGAATTCAACAGCCCCGATCAACTGTTAGTCTTTTAATTAATGAAAGCAAGGTTTGAGCGTAATTATATGCGTCTCAACTGCTTAACAAAGCTTAAAGTTCGATAATTAACGTTAGTTTTATAGCGATTAGTTTAGTTCTTCAGGAATCTCCAAGAGTTTACATTCACCAAGCACACAACTTCCACAAACCGAACTCCCAAACCCGATGATGAATCATTACTCACTTCAATGGATTGAGGCATGGTGCCAAGAAAATGGCTGGACAGATTTATTTGTTGAGCGACGTAACAACTTCTGGGCTTTCCCTCCGGGTGGGGTAATGCCGGAACCAATTCCAGTTCACGTTCTCAGAGTGATTAAAGCCGAGAAAGGATTGACTTTTGAAGAACGATTGTGGTCGATGTCCGCAGTAATTGGCACAATCCTAGCTGTTCTTTGTACCTTTTGCTTGCAGTCACCGATGCCATTAGTTTTGGCTTTCGCTTTTAACGCCGTTACGGTGGCTCAATTTGAACTTGAAGATGCCTAAATTTTTCTGTTGGGCTTTGCTATTAAAAACTGCTCTTGTCTACTTTCAGCAAGAGCAGTTTTTAATTTTTAAGAAGAGAGAATTCAGGAGTCAGGTGGTCGCCGAGCGTAGTCGAGATGAGCCAGAATGGGCTAAACCTTAGCTATCCGCTAACAGAATTGAATTCTGTGCGACTTGCTACTGTTGTAAACAAGCTACGCGCTGCGCGAACATAGAGAGCATCTTGATTCAGAATTCTTCTTCAATAATTTGTATAGTAGCCGTCTAGTCTATTAGGACATAACAATTAGAAATTACTAATACTTAAGAGCAGCTAGCAGGTAAAGCTACCTTCGCATGTTTGTTAACATAGTCCACAAATAATTGCTTCAATCGGGGACTAACGCCAGCGTGTTCAAAGAATCCAAAGCCGAGATTTCTTGCTTTTGCTAAGGTTTCCTCTGGTGTTAATCCTTCCTGGATAGCGATACTCAACAGCGCAATTCCAGTCGATCGCATCCCGGCGGCACAATGCACAACTGCTGGTTTCGGGATTTGTTCGAGTGTCGTGAGGATTTTGGTAATCACCTCTTCATTCAAATTTTTTAGATCCACCTTGAGTGGAACATTTTGATAATACAGCCCCAATGCTTCCGCGACTTTTTGCTCATCCTTAGAAAATCCTAGTTCATCAGGCGATCGCAGATTGAGAACGGACTTAAAACCTTCTTGAATAGCTTGCTCAAGCTGTTTTGGTATGACTTGTCCTGTTGTTGTCAAGTTTTCGTTAATTTGTATGGCGTTGATCACATTCACTCCTTTTGACTTTCTAATGTCTGCCAGCTTGGTAAATACTCTAAGGGCACAAGCTTTGAGAAGATATTCAAAATAAACACAGCAAAATTAGCCAAATATCACAAGATATTGCTTGATTTCTTCAAATTTGTCTTTTGAATTTGGTTATTTTATTGCTTTATCTATAATATACGGTTTACCGATAGAATTAGTGATGATTATAGCTTATTATACTTTCTCCCGATATAATTACCGTAGCTTATATTTCAAGAGTTATACTATTGGGCAAGTTGGGAGAGCAATTGGATCAAGATTTTCGTGAACAAGGGTACAAATAGAACAATTCTTCTTTTTAAACTGGGCAAATGGCCCAGAACTAAAGTTTTCATTCATACTACTTTCCTCCTGCCTCCTACCTCCTCTGCCCCCTGCTCTTGTAATCTGAATGCCAGCCCTGAACTTATGAGCGCTAACGAAATATCTCTTCGACCTGCCCAAGAAACAGATGCGTGGGTGCTGAGTGCAATTCATATTGCTGCTATCAAATCTCTACCTGCAACTTTCTACACCCAAAAAGAACTTTTAGCTTGGCGCAATTACCGCGACAAACCTGATGGTTCAAATATTTTGAAAAATATGAAAGCAGAATCTTTCTGGGTTGCGGTCGAGGGAGATGTTGTTATAGGTTTTGCTAGTTTCATTGTTGATGAACTCATCGGGTTGTATGTCCACCCTAAATATCAAGGTAAAGGGATTGGCCGTGCTTTAGTTCAACATTTTTGTGACAAAGCAACTGAGCAAGGCATAGATAAGGTAATTACAACTGCTAGCCTTTATGCCGAAGGGTTTTATTTACGACTAGGATTTACTGCCATCCAAAAAGCACCTCATTATTTAAGAAATGGGATAGTTGTTCCAGTTACTAAAATGAGTAAAACATTAGCTCTCGCACCGAAATCAATTTAAGAAGGTAAATATTTTCAATAACTTTAAAAATGTTGGCATAAACACTATTTTCCCCAAATTACGACCACTTTTTCTACATAATCTATGATGAAAGTAAGTACTTGCCATCATAAATGCATAAAACCATACGTTCATCAACTCTCACCCGTACACGTTTGATAGAAGCCGCCTTGCAGGTATTTGCCAGTTTAGGTGTTCAAGGAGCAACTACCCGTGAAATAGCTCGTGTTGCTGGTGTAAATGAGGTGACTTTATTTCGCCACTTTGCTAGCAAAGAACAACTTTTGGGAGCAGTAATGAAAAATGCTTTGGCACTCCAGACAGAAGCCCTTGCACATTCCGAAGCGTGGACACAGGATCTAAAAATTGATTTAAAACAGTATGCTCATCTTTACAATACTATGCTAGAGACACAGGAGGATCTAATTCGTACCTTTATTGGAGAAGCCAAACGTCATCCAGAGGCAGCCAAACAAGTCATTCAAGAAGCTGCCAAGCCCTTAGCGGAAAAACTGGTAGCTTATCTGCAATCGAGTCAGAAACTAGGCACTGTCAGAGCAGACCTCGATCCATTTCCGGCTGTCGATATGTTTACAGGAATGCTGTTAGCTGGAATGCTATGCCGCAGTGCAAAATTCAATCAAGGCAGCTATAGCTGTGAGGACTATATCGAAACCTGTGTAGATATTTTTGTGCGCGGTATCAGTAGCACTCCCTTCTAATACAATTTCCCGCATTTCTCACAAGCTTGAGGTCAGAGGTGCAGGGGCAGCACTTCTCTACGTTCGCGCAGCGTGTCGCAGACAGACGCTGCGCGTAGCTTGCTTCCCCGGAGGCGTACGACGGCTACGCAGTTCGACTGCGCTTGCGCTCACCGTAAACTCTGTTACCGAGGGGCAGAGGGGAAAGGTTTTGAATACACCCTTTACCCTTTAACTCTTTCCCTTTTCCCAGACCATAAGGAAAGTGAAAAATGCTTATCCAAACCGTATTGACAGGGCAGGGTTTTTTGAGCTTTCTGCATAGATTTGGGAATTATAAGTAATTAGCTGGACATGATATAGCTAATCCCTGAATTAATCTGTGCAGAAAAATTTTTCTGCAATCGTAACTATTTCCCCTAGTTCTCCCCTATTTATTTCTAAATTCAAATCAGAAAAGCAGAGAACACCGCCCCAAACAAGCGCGCAATCTCTGCCGTATAAATAAGTCAATAAAAATGGAGAACAAACCTATGCTACACCAAATTAAAGAATTGCTGCAAAATGCACAATTACAACAGCAAGTAAAAGCAGCAGCTAACCAAGCAGAAGCTATCAAAGTGATAGCGATCGCTAGTGCAGAAAAAGGTTATAACTTTACAGTTGAAGCCATTTCTCAAATGCTGACAGAACTAACCTTTGTGGACTCCAATGAACTGAGTGAAGAAGAATTACTTAGTGTTAGTGGTGGATTGATGGCTGATAGTGCGCCTAAGCTATGTCATACAGAAGGCTGTGGTGGCGGACACTGCTAAAAAAGGTATATAGCTTCTCTTTCTCCTTAGCATTGTAGCCTCCAAGGTCAGGTTGTTTTTCTAAAAGAGCTTTTTAGATCCAACTGTTCCAATATTTTAATTTGGATAATTTCCATACTTGGTACTGAGTTTCAATGCAGAACGAGATACTGCCTAACAGATTTCCTCTTTACTTTTTTAATCAAGAACAAGAGGGAATTCAATTAACAATTACTATCACCAACTCGGAGAAAATACAATTATGTTGTCACAAATTCAAAGCCTACTCCAAAATAGCCAACTACGCGAGAATATACAAGCAGCAGTTACCCAAACAGAAGCCATCAAACTGTTGCTAATTGCCAGTGCAGAAAAAGGTTATACTTTCACAGCCGAAAGCGTAGCTCAAATGCTGGCAGAATTAACCTTTGTGGATTCCAATGAACTGAGCGAAGAAGAATTACTCAGTGTTAGTGGCGGTGCAATGGCTGATAGTGCGCCCAAACTATGTCACACAGCTGGTTGTGGTGGCGGACACTGCTATCTCTCGTAATTCGTAATTTTTGGTGAAATATAGGACTCAGACTTGATTTTTGAAAACATACTGAAACTGAAAAGACAGTTTTATCTTAAATTTGTTCAAAAATCATAATATATGAGTCCTATAATCTACCAAATAGTCAAGTTTTTGGTCTTTATCTGTTGGGGACTTGTACCCCAACTAATTCAATTAATAATTACAAGTTATTTTAATTATGCCTAAGTAGGTAGAGATAATTAAATATAAAATAAACTCCTAGTTTGTAGTGAGCGATTTATCGCTCAGAGCAAGGATTATCAGGACTAAAGTCCTTACTACAAACAATAAATTTATTTATGCCTAGATACTTACCTAATTAGTACTTAATTTAAAACTTATTTCAGACGAACGCTATTGGTATTAATACCAACTATTAAAACGTACACCAGAATTGATACTTACCTTTTAACTCCATCATGAGAAATCCAGCTATGGTTCAACAAGTTGTTCGCTTATCCCAACAGAAAACATCAGACGATTTAAGAGCGATCGCAGCCAATGCTAGCTTTCTCTGGGAACGCCTTGATGAAAGCAGATTTGCAATTAATGTCGATCGAGTCAATGAACAAGAAATTAACCGTCGTAGACATCGCTGGTGCGAAGTTGCAGCAGAAGGTAAATGGGATACGTTGCACAAACGCTTACAGTGGGAAGGGCTAGACCTCGATACTGTTAGTTCCAAATTGGGAACTATCGAGTTGCTAACCGATCAACCTTTGCCTGAGTGGGCAGAAACCTTGCAGCAAATCATCCAAACCGCTACAGGATTCAATTCTGCAACCGAAGAATTTCTACCAATCGATTCACAAAATCCGATCACTTTTGAAGATATTCTTTTGCCTGCTATCTTGGTAGCCAGACAGCAATTACTGACTCGTTGCGACAGTCAATTCACCCAAGAGTATCTTCCCTTATCGATTCTTTCCCACAACGCTTACAGTTCTCTAGAACGTGGTCTACTGAAACGATTAGCAGGAATTTGCACAAAGACATTAGATTTTGAATTTTCTCAGGTGCGTCCCTTTGGTCAAAGCTTGCTCGGCTTACTAGGACTAGAGACAGAAAACAATAATACTCACTACACCAAGTTTGTCAATCAACTCCTAGAAGATGGAATGCTGACGTTCTTCCAGAAGTATCCAGTTCTCGGTCGGTTAGTCGCAACAGCAGTCGATTTTTGGGTTGAGTTTACTGCTGAATTTCTCGAACGTTTAGTTGCAGATAGGACAGATATTCAACGAACTTTTGATGAAGCGATCGCTCCATTTTCTCAAAACAAAGTTGCCGAAATTCAAACATCCATTTCCGATGCACACAAATGCGGACGAACAGTGATTTCCCTCACCTTTGAGTCTGGACTTAAACTTGTTTATAAACCCAAAGATTTAGGATTAGAGGTTGTTTTTAACCAATTTTTGGATTGGTGCAATCAACACAGCAATCTTTTAGATTTTAAAGTCATTCAGGTACTAGAGCGCAACGGTTATGGTTGGGTGGAACATGTTGAACAGTTGCCTTGTCTGGATGAAGCCGCTGCGAAACGATTCTATCAGCGTTCTGGGATGCTGTTGTGTGTGCTTTACGCTTTGCGGGGAACAGATTGCCATTACGAAAACTTAATTGCCAATGGCGAACATTTGGTGCTGATTGACATGGAAACGCTGCTGCACCATGAACCGAATCTCATTGAAGACTCACCGCTTACCCAAGATTTAGAAACAACCGCCACACGACAATTTTGGGATTCCGTACTCCGCACCGGACTTTTACCGCGTTGGGATTTTAGTGGCGATCGCAGTGTCGCTTATGATATTAGCGGACTAGGTAGCACAGATCCTCGATTATCTCCCCGCAAAGTGCCGCGCTGGCAGAACATTAATACAGATAATATGCAGCTGTTGTCTGAGCCTGTAACCTTGCCGATTGGGAAAAATGTGCCGTTCTTGGGTGAAGTTCCTCTGTCTCCAAACGATTATCAACAACAAATCACCACTGGATTTGAGCAGATGTATCGCTTTTTGATGGCGCACAAAGATTTCTTAATTTCACGCCAAAGTTTGCTATCTGCTATGCAAAATCAGCAGGTGCGCTTTATCTTCCGCAACACCCGTATCTATGGCATCATCCTCCAAAAAGCTTTAGCACCCGATTACCTCAAACACGGCGTAGACTACAGTATTCAGCTTGATGTTCTCAGCCGTGCTTTTCTAGTTGCTCAAAATAGACCGAACGCTTTTCCTGTTTTGGGCGCAGAACTCCGAGCAATGGAACAATTGGATATTCCCTTCTTCACGGCTAGCGCGGTAGTTGATGAACTGAGTTTAAACGGTTCTTCTTCCATTCCCAACTACTTCAAACAATCCAGTTACCAAGACCTACTCAACCAGTTACAATCTCTAGATGAAATCGACCTAGCTCGACAAGTAGCGATTATTCAAGGCTCGTTCGATGCCAAGATTGCAACCACTTCCAGCCGCCAAGGTGGGCAATGGCAAGGCGAATCGTTACCGTTGCTGAATTCAAAACAATTGATTGCTGAAGCCAAAGAAATTGCCACTCAACTAGAAACCAGAGCCATTTCTGACCCTGATGGCAGCGTTAACTGGATTGGCTTAGACTTTGTGCCTCGTGCCGAACGATATCAACTGCAAGTATTAAATAATTGTCTTAGTGACGGACGCTCTGGAGTTGCCTTGTTTTTAGCTGCACTGAGTCAAGTAACTGGTGATTCCCGTTACCGTGATTTAGCATTGAGGACAGTGCAATCTCTGCGTCGCCAAATCCACACCATTGAGCCAGAAACTTGGGAACGCATGGCTCGTTTCATGGGTGTTGGGGGTGCAACAGGTTTGGGATCGATGATCTATAGCCTGGTGAAAATTAGTCAATTCCTCAACGATGCAACCCTGTTGTCAGACGCTCAAGTATTAGCCAATTTGATGACACCAGAACTAATTGCTGCCGACGAACACTTGGATATTATGAGTGGAGCAGCAGGAGCAATTTTGGGATTATTGTCCCTGCATCAAGCCACAGGAGAAGCAACCGTATTAGAAAAAGCGATCGCCTGTGGACAACATTTAATCAACCGTCAAGTTAGCCACAACGGTGCGCCCAAAGCTTGGCATACTTATTGGGACAAGCCCTTAACTGGCTTCTCTCATGGAGCCGCAGGTATCTCCTATGCCTTGCTCAGACTTTATGCCGCCACCTCAGAGGGCAAGTACTTAGAAGCAGGTTTAGCAGGAATTGAGTATGAGCGTAGCGTTTTTTGCCAGTCCACCGCCAACTGGCCCGACTTCCGCAGAATGGGACAATCAGGGCAACCTGACTTTGCAAATAAGTGGTGTCATGGTGCAGCCGGCATTGGTTTAGGACGCTTAGGCAGTTTGAGAATCGTGGAAACGCCGGAAATTCAACAGGAAATTGAAATTGCTCTCCAAACTACTCAGAATTTTGGCTTACAAGCGATCGATCACTTATGCTGTGGCAACTTCGGTCGGGCGGAAGTGCTGTTAGTCGGTGCAAAAATCTGTTCCCGTCCTGATTGGCATCAAATTGCTCACCAGAATGTAACAAATGTTGTGGCTAGAGCCAAGCGAACAGGAGCTTATCAACTGTTCCCCAACTTACCCAATTCTGTATTTAATCCTGGCTTTTTACCCGGTATATCTGGAATTGGTTATCAATTGCTGCGTCTGGCTAACAATGACTTGCCTTCAATATTGTTGTGGGATTGAGCTTGTTGTTCGTACTCAAAAATAGCTTTTGAACACACCCTATTAGCTTAAACTAATAGGGTCAGAACTAGCGCTTTCAAGGTGTTGGCTGCTGATAAAGGCTACGGCACGAAACAAAAAATTTAAATTTTTATTTACCATGTTTTACAAAGTTATAAAACCATAACATATACACGTAATTTAATAAATCTTTTTTTATCGTAAATGAATACAAGAATAATTTCTAGTGTCCTGATAACTATGTAATGGCGTGGTATATCTACTTAGAGTTTTGTAGTAACAGCCGACTCAATGAAACACAAAAAAACCAACCATAAATATGGTGTAAGTAGATGGTTATCTGCGTTGAAAACTAAGATTTTCTTATTACTGAGTATTTTTATCACTACTAGTTTTGGTATTGTTTTATCAAATTTGTTGATAACAAGCCAGCCAGCTTTCGCAAAGATTGACCCACTACAACCAGCACCAACTCAACCTGTAGGCTACTACGATTATTTCGGTAAACTCCTCAGCCCCCAAGAAGCATCACAACTGGTTGCCAGTAAAGGACTTAATCCTCAAGACCCTATCTCTTATGAAAAAATAGGCGCAGTTCATATTACTAAAGAATTAATTACCCGAGGTGAAGATATATTTTTCAATCGACCCTTAGGTGATTTATTTGGTTTGCAAGGTGTGTTTGGTGTTGGAAAAGGTTCAGCCATTCTTTCGGATGAAATTACTACAGCAATTATTAATTTGCGGGGTCAGGCAAGCAATAATTTAAAAATTATCTTGCAGAAAGATATACCTATAGGTAGTCGGATTTTACGAAAAGGTACAGCCATAAATACAGGCTTAAAGCTAGAAAAAGGCTCAATTGATCCCTTAGGGTCGACACCGAATGGGCAAATTACTTGTGCATTTTGTCATGCGACTCTTTCCAAAGAAGGTAAACGTATTCCTGGTATAGCAAATGGTGAAATAGCATTTCCGATATTTCTGGGTTTAGCACCAAATTCATCTGCTGCTTTCTCACGTACCCAACTCAATCCCCTAGATCCAAAATACCAAGGCAATGGCAAAACTATTATTGACAGTAAAGGTAATTTAGTAAAATTGCCCGATCCTAAAAAGTTTGAGAAGGCTTTTGATGATATTTTATGGGAATTACCTTTTGGTAATTTTGAAAGTTCCACAGATGGAATTAAAAATACCACTCAAATTCCCAACAATTTCACCTTTAAAACTGCTCCTTACACTGCTTCTGGAGAAGCTGCTGTTGGCCCGTTTGCAGGATTGAGTGCTTTCAACAGTGCTGTTCACTCTTCAGAAACGAACATCCTCGCATCATACGAACTCATTGCCAAAAGTCTGAATATTGATCCAGAAGTTTATCTTGGTACTGCTCTTCAAAATTCTGCTGACGAAAGAATACGTTTACCAGAAGGATCTCCTGTAAAACCTTCAGAGTTCCTGCGGGCGATCGCACCAGATCCTAATAAAGCAGAGTTACAAGATCAAGTTGTTGCTCCTGGTGTTGGTAACTATCCAGACTTGAAACCCAACTTGTTGACAGCTAATGGACTGATTTTTAGTCCCCCTACTGGCAACCCTTTCGATAATGCCAGTGGGAAGTTCATGTTTGCTAATAACGCCATGTCTGCTTTTCAAAATAGCTTGGTACCACCTGCGAACCACACTCCTGAAAACTGGCAAGCACTAAATAGTAATTCAGTCAAACGTGGGGTCAAAGTCTTTGAAAAGGCTAATTGTGCAACTTGCCATATTCCCCCTTTCTTCACCGATAACAAAGTTCACCCAGTTGAGAAAATTGGTACTAATCCAGCCCGTGCCCAGTCTCGCTTGGCATTGGCGAAATTCTTAGTGCCTCCTAAGCTATACAGTTTCAATACTCCTGTTCCTATACCTGCTAATGCAAAAGTGTTGGATGTCCCAACCCCAGGGATTTCTGATAACCCCACTAATCAACTACCAAATGGTGGTTACAAAACTACTCCCTTACGTGGCCTTTATTTAAACCCACCCTATTTACATGATGGTGGTGTAGCAGTACGTGCTGGTAGTTTAAAATTTGACTCTAATGGCGATTTCACTGTTGTTGATCGTACTGGGTTAGGGCTGCCTGGTACTCTACGCCAAAGCATACCAGCTGATGCTGCTAGCAGCTTAAGAGCTTTAGTTGATCGCGAACTTCGTGCCAAAGTCATCAAAGCTAACAAAGCTGACTCTGATTTAGTAAGTACTAACCTTGATGGTACAGGTCATGAATTTTATGTAGACAGTCAAGCTGGATTTAATTCTAAACAGCAAACAGACTTGATTAATTTCTTACTGGCGCTTGATGATAACCCTGGTAAATTTTAATTGAGACTGCGGCTGATACAAAGAGTGAATTTAGCTTTCATCCGACGCTAACTTCGGGCAAAAGTAATCCAGAGTTGCGTTCGAAGATATTACTTTTTGTTTGGAAACAGGGATTTGGGAGCCAGAAGAAAGAAAATTCTGGCTCCTACCAGAATTTTTACTTTATTTTTTTGGAGAATTATCTGATGGAATTAGTCAAAAAGCTTGGCATTGCTACTGCTAGTGCTGTTGTCGGCTTGACTGTTATCGGTGCATATTCTACAGCGCAAGCTGCACAGTTATTTGATTTTCAGTATTCTTTTCCCAGTTCCGAAGCAAATGGTACGGCTATTTCAGCTAGCGGGACTCTTACTACAACTGATCTAGACCCCATAAACAACAATTACACAATCACAGGTATAAGTGGGACAAGGACAAATCAAGGAGTTGCAGAGACAATAATCGGGTTGCTCTCACCGGGTACATACGGTGTCAACGATAATCTGTTGAATGCGAGTAAGCCACTGTTAACCACGAACGGTTTTTCTTACCTGGTTTCCGGTAGCGGGGAAGACGGTCAGGGGAACGTTAACGTATTCTATAGTAGTTTGAGTGAAGGTTATTCAGAGCTTTCAAGTGATGTAGATTATGGCAACTTTAGTATCAATCCACGTTCTGTTCCCGAACCTCATGCAGTAAGTGGCTCATTAATTGCTCTTGGTTTTGGCTGGTGGAGGACACGAAAGCAAGCATTAGCTTCCCGAAAGAAAACCTCATAAAAGCATTTAGGGGTAAAAGTAGCCTAACGCAGCAGACTATTGCTCTAGCAGTAATAGTCTGCTCAACCGTTGGAAGTTGTAGACTGTCCATAATATATCGCGTACACCGGACACCACCACCAAGATTTAATGAGGCCAGCGCCCCCAGTTCGTCTACCAAATAAGCATTACAAGCGATCGCTTCCTTAATTCTCCCCTAGTTCTCCCCGATCGCACTTTAATCTTAGAAGTCTAGAAGACTTGAGGCTCTAGGTGCTGTCAGCAACAAGGAGAACAATGCAACTAAAACACAGCCACATCTTCCGCCAAGAAGCCCTGGAGCGCTTATCCTCACCAGAACAACTGGATCAAGCGATAAATGTGATCAAGCCTCAAGCTTGGTTGACTTTATCTGCAATGAGTTTTGTGGTTGCTGTGGCTGGCGTTTGGAGTGTGTTTGGCAGAATTCCCCTGACTGTCACAGGTCAAGGTATCTTGATTAAACCGCACCATGTTGTGGAATTTCAAGCACCCAGTTCTGGCCCGTTACTAACTGTGAAGGTAAAGGCGGGAGATATTATTAAACAAGGTGATGTACTAGGGATAATTGACCAATCAGCGCTAAAGCAGCAACTACAGCAAGAGCAAGTAAAGTTGCAACAACTGCAAACCCAGAATCAAGAGACTGACAGGTTACAAAAGCTGCTGATTGACCAACAAATTATCACCCTTGGGCAGCAAAAACTTGATCTGGAAAATAATCTACATCGAGAGCAAGGTGCGCCAAAGTTACGCGATCAAACATTGAAAGCGATCGCTCAAAAACGTCAAAGCATTAATTCCCGCAAACAACAAATTAATTACTTACTCAAAACTCTCAAAAAACGGGTTGATAATCGCCGTCAGCTTTTTGAGGAGCATGTCATCAGCCAAGATATGCTGGTGCAAGCTGAACAAGAATATTTTAACACTCAAAGCGAACTATCAGATATTGACGTGCAACTAAAGGATCTTGAAATCCAAGAAACCACTACGCAACGAGAATATCTGGAAAATCTCAACAGAATTGACGAAATTAAAACCAAAATTAAAGACCTTAATACTCAAAATACTAAGTTACGCGAACAAGACCTAAAGCAATCAATTGACAAAACCAATCAAATTCGGGAAGTAAAGCGCCGCATTGCCCAATTAGAACTGCAACTATCTCAAGAAAGTAGAATTATTAGCAAATATAATGGTCACATTCTCGAACTGAGTGTTGTCCCTGGACAAATAATGAATCCGGGTAGTCGTTTAGGATCAATTGAGGCTGAACAGCCAAACTCAAAACTTATGAGCCTTGTTTACTTTGCTAATAAAGATGGTAAGCAAATCAAGCCAGGGATGGCTGTACAGGTAACTCCCAGCTTTGCTAAACGCGAACGCGAAGGTGGCATTGTCGGAACGATCGCAGATATTTCTTCATTTCCGGTAAGTACACAAGATATTACAGCGATCGTTGGTAACAAAGAAATTGCCGCTAGTCTTGCAGGTAAAGGTGAAGGTAAGGTGCAAGCTTTTGTCCAACTCCAAGAAAACCCTACATCAGTCAGTGGCTACAAATGGTCATCTTCCGATGGTCCAGCTTTAAAAATATCTTCTGGGACAACTACATCAGTTCAAGTGAAAGTTGGAGAAAAAGCACCAATTTCTTATATTATTCCTATGCTGCGATCTTGGACGGGAATTTATTAATTTACGCTGTGTGCAACTTTCTCTCAGACCTAACCCCCAACCCCTTCCCTACAAGGGAAGGGGAGCAAGAATCAAAGCCTCTCTCCCTGTGGGGGAGAGGTTTGGAGAGGGGTTCTAAGGATAAATTGCACATCGCGTTAATTTGGGCATTGGGGTTAAAACTTGGAGGTTCACCGTCAAAAGCTCAACGTTCACCTTCATAAGCTCAACTTCCACCCTCAGAGGCTCAACGTTCACCTTCATAAGCTCAACTTCCACCCTCAGAGGCTCAACGTTCACCTTCTAGAAGCTCAACTTCCCCCTTCCCCTTTCCCATGCCCAATCCCCAATCCCCAATTCCAAAATTTAAACCAAACCGTGTCCGCACTTCTACACTTTTGCAAATGGAAGCGGTCGAATGTGGTGCGGCTGCTTTAGGAATAATTCTGAGCTATTACGGGCGGATTGTGCCACTGGCTAAACTGCGTGAAGAATGCGGTGTCTCGCGGGATGGGAGTAAAGCTTTTAATATCCTCAAAGCTGCCAAAAATTATGGACTCAATGCTAAAGGTTTAAAACTGTCTCTGGAAAACGTCAAAACTACCCGTCTCCCCTACATTGCCTTTTGGAATTTTAACCATTTTCTCGTAGTAGAAGGATATAGCAAAAAACGCGTCTACCTCAACGATCCTGCAAATGGTCGCAGAACAGTGAGTTGGGAAGAGTTCGATCGCGCATACACGGGTGTTGTGCTGACAATGGAACCAGGAGCGGGCTTTCAAAAGGGAGGCAAAAAAAATCACATTGTCTCAGCCTTAACTAGCCGCTTACAAAACTCACGAGTTACTATCTTATTTTGCTTGCTAGCTGGATTATTGCTAACACTGCCTCGGTTAGCTGTGCCAGCCTTTTCTCAGGTATTTATCGATGAAATTTTAATCCAAGACCGACAAGATTGGTTACGACCTTTGCTGTTAGGAATGCTGTTAACTACTTTATTACGGGCATTCCTTGCCAGACTGCGACTTACCTACCTGCGGCGATTAATGGTTAAGTTGTCAGTCAGCACATCAGGACAATTTCTCTGGCATATCTTGCGATTGCCTATTGGGTTTTACGATCAACGCTTTGCTGGGGAAATCAGTAGCCGGGTGCAACTGAATGACCGGGTGGCAGAAGTACTTTCAGGGTCTTTGGCAACCACAGTAATTGACGCGGTGATGATGATATTTTACCTGCTGATTATGATTCAGTATGACCAATTGCTGAGTGCGATCGCAGTCGGTTTTGCTTTAATCAACATTCTCGGCCTCTTATTTTTATCGCAAACTCGTGTAGATACAAATATGCGCCTAGCTCAGGAATATGGCAAGGTGGGCGGAGTAACGATTAGCGGCATCCAAACGATAGAAACCATCAAAGCTTCGGGATTGGAGTCAGATTTATTTGCTCGGTTTGCGGGTTATTATGCTAAAGCGCTCAACGCCCAACAACAATTAGGTTTACAAACTCAAATTCTCACCACATTACCCACAATTTTGACAGCCCTAACCACAGCTTCTATTCTGCTGATTGGTGGTTTACAGGTAATGAAGGGCAATCTCAGCATTGGGATGCTGGTTGCCTACCAAAGTTTAACACTAAGCTTCTTAGAGCCAGTTAATAGCCTCGTTAATTTCGGC
>JADEXV010000384.1 GCA_015206945.1 Nostocales cyanobacterium LEGE 12452
ATATTTCTCACTGCGGTAACGCAACCACACCCGAAACACTTGCGGAATCTGGTCTTTTTGTTCTTTAGTCAGGGTGTTGTAAAGGGCTAAAGCGCGATCGCGTTCGCCCCGACAAGCAGCATTGTTGTGAGAATCCCAATAGCTGCGGGCTACTCGAATCCGCCGACAGACTTCTTTAATCAGAGCGTCTCCCGTAGGTAGAGTATCTTCCTTGTTCATACTCAAATGCGATAAATTTCTAATGCCATCCTAGCGAGTCAGATTGATCTTGACACTTCAAATTTCCAACTGACTGATTTCGCTGAGTTAATTCATTGTTATCCCTCATGGTTATCCAACCAAATGAGAGGTAGAGCAATAATGCTAGGCAATGACTGAAGTAGAAAAGCTGTTGGGCGTCCTAAGCTAATGCTGCCGTAGATTCCCGCAATAAATGCACACACTAGAATAAAGACCGCAGGCTGGACTTTTGGTATTTTAGGATTCATCGCTAGTAATCCCCAGAGCGCACCAGCACTGAGAAAACCATTGTAGAGACCTACATTGTGGGCAAGAATTTCGGCTTTTTGCGCGATTGTGAAACCTCCAAGCAATGTTTCTTGCACAAAAGAGGTTTGCCAAAAAAACATCTCAGCTACTAAGAAAAACAGATGAACAACCACAGCCCAAACCAGACAAAAGTTAATCCAATACTTAGGAATACTTAGAAACTTCATGTAATTTTCCCAGGGGGATTAGTTTTAAAAGTATATAGTCTATCAGGGTTTCAAGCTTTTCATTCTGCCGCCTCGTCTGACTCTCAGTTGCTAATTCTAAGTAGTCAACCTCAGATATGCAGAGTATCTTAGCTTTTATACTGACATACAGTAACAGATTTGTAAGATTTATGACAATGTTTTGCTTTGAGCTATTCGTCAAACTATTCTCCGTAAGTCTAATGGATTACGACCAGGTAGTTTGATAAATCATTTAAGGAAAAACATCACATTACCATTTATGTCATTCGGTATATGTGCGCTAATCGCAGTAGTGATTAACTTAAGCATTAGGAAAATGACTGTATTGGTTGAGTTTAAGCTAAAGGGAATCAATAAAAGCCCTTTGACTTACTTTTTGATGATATTTATCTACAGTCTCACTGCCTGCATTTTTCAGCCTTGGGAGTTTTTAACAAGCTCACTAAGCTTTTATGCTGCCGTCTTCAGGCAAAAATCTCTGGTAGAAATCAACCTGTATTAGGAAGTGGGCAATGCATATTGGATTTCTCAACCCTCAAGGCAATTTTGATTCAGGCAATAGCCACATCACGAAACACCCAGATTTTGGGGGTCAGCTAATTTACGTTAGGCAAGTCGCTATAGCCATAGCTCAAATGGGTCATAAAGTTGATATTATCACCCGTCAAATTATTGACCCGGAGTGGCCAGAGTTTGCCGAAGCGATTGACACTTATCCAGGGATCGATAATGTCCGCATTATTCGCTTACCAGCTGGGCCAAAAGAATTTCTCCCTAAAGAGTTGTTATGGCCTCATCTGGTTGCTGATTGGGTACCCAACATCTTGAAATTTTATCAACAGGAAGGTGGCTTACCCGATGCTATGACTGCTCACTACGCTGATGGAGGACTGTGTGGCGTTCTAATTGAAGAGGAGACAGGCATACCTTTTACCTTTACTGCTCATTCTCTCGGCGCTCAAAAGATCGACAAATTGGAAGTCACCCCAGAAAATCTCGCAGGGATAGACGAGCAATTTAATTTCAGATATCGCATTTTAGCCGAACGCTTGAGCATGAATCGCTCGGCGGTTAATATCACCAGTACACGACAAGAACGTTTTGAACAGTATTCTCATCGAGTCTATAGTGGTGCAGTGGATGTAGACAACGACAACCGCTTTGCAGTGATTCCACCGGGAGCAGATTTCTCGATTTTTGGTGCAAAGGCACGTTCCGAAAATGAGGAAGCTACCGAAGAGTTCATTCAGGAGCGATTAGCACGGGACATTGCAGAAGACCGTCGAGATTTGCCCGTTATCCTAGCATCTAGTCGATTAGAGGTTAAAAAAAATATATTAGGGCTAGTGCAAGCCTTTGCAATGAGTCCAACACTTCAGGAACGAGCTAACTTGGTAGTAATTACAGGGGCGCTGGACAATCCTTTACGAGAAGAGGCTAGCGACGAAATCACTGAAGAAGTATTAGCCCCGATTCGGGAGGCAGTCAAAGAAAACGACTTGTGGGGCAAAATCAGTGCATTTGGCTTGTTACATCAGTCTCAAGAGTCACTGGCAGCAACCTATCGGTTTTTGGTTAAACGTCGTTCAGTATTTGCGCTGACCGCACTCTACGAACCCTTTGGGCTTGCTCCTTTAGAAGCAGCAGTAGCAGGTTTACCAGTGGTAGCAACCAAGAACGGTGGCCCTAGCGAGAGCTTGCGACAGGGAGATCAAGAATATGGCGTACTCGTCGATCCAGAAGATCCTGCTGATATTGCACGGGGCTTGGAGCGGTTGCTATGCGATGCTCAGGAGTGGGAGTATTTTGCCCAAGCTGGTCAGCAACGAGTGTTGAAGAAGTACACTTGGGAATCTACTGGTGAAAACTACCTGTCTTTGCTTGAGCAAATTCTGTCTTCACCGGAAACTCGCCCTCGCGCTGAACTCCTTCCTATCCATCCCTACTTCCGCAATCCAGAATCGCAGACCGATGTTTTTTTGGAAGAATTGAGCGAACTTTACTTTGGATCTAATCAAAAGGTACTGAAGAATGCGGATTAAATAAAGTGCAAAGCAGAAGTTGCTACAAAAAAAGTGGAAGTTCTTGCAGGGAAGACGGAAGTTGCTACAGACTGCGCAAAACACCGAAACGTTAAAGCGGAAGTTGCTACAGACTGCGCAAAACACCGAAACGTTAAAGCGGAAGTTGCTACAGACTGCGCAAAACACCGAAACGTCAAGGCGGAAGTTCTTGCAGGGAAGACGGAAGTTTCTACAGACTGCGCGAAACACCGAAACGTCAAGGCGGAAGTTCTTGCAGGGAAGGCGGAAGTTGCTACAGACTGCGCGAAACACCGAAACGTCAACCCTGGAGCAATATTTTTTGATGGATGCTAAATGTGGGATTCAGGCAGCTATGAGGAGCAGCCAGCGCAAAATGTGCTGACTGCTTCAGCAAACTGTTGGTTTTGTTCCATCAATGCCATGTGTCCACCTGGTTTTATGGTGACTCTTTCAGAGTAAGGTAATTCTGCTTTCATGCGATCGCTCGCCACAGGTTTTGTCGCTATATCTGAAGCCCCACACATTACCAACACAGGAACGTTAATAGTTGCAAGTGTGTCTGTTTCGTCGAACTTCAACATTCCCAGTGTGCCACGAGCCAGAACACCAGGCGAACCCAATGCTGATAATAGACCTGCAAAACTTAATTGACCACGTGTTTCAGTACCCGTAAATCCAGATAGTTCGACGGTGATATACAGCGAACCATTCAAATACGAGAGCCAAGTCATCAACCAAAAAACCGGCCACAACACGATAGTCAGGTACAACACAGGTTCGATTAGCGGTTTCTGCAATTTCCGTACCAGATTGCTAAAGATGCAAGTTTTGACCGGATTAGTGTAAGTAGTATCTACAAGAATTAAGCCAGCTACTCGACTCCCTAGTTGCTCTGGAAACAGGCGACAGAATGTCAGGTTAATCATTCCGCCCATGCTGTGTCCCAACAAGATAACAGGTTTATTCCCTGCTATGGCAATAACAGCTTCTAAGTCACGGGCATATTTTTTTATAGAGTGATCGTTGTTTTTCGGTTTAGTGGATTTTCCTAACCCTGGTAAATCCCAAACAATTACTCGGAAGCGATGTCTACGACGGGCTACGCCTACGCTCAGTTGTCGTTTGGCATAATACCATACAGTACTGTTTGGTCCCCAACCATGTGACAAGATAATTGGTTGACCATCTTCAGGGCCAAAAAACTCTACTTGCAACACGCTCCCATCTGGACGTGGCAAGCGCTGCACGGTTTTGCTACGCATAAAATTGGGTTCCTGGTTTCCAGGACGGCGCAGCAGTGGCAAACTGATAAAGCGACCTCCAAAAGTCCACAGAACCATTACTAGTCCAGCTACTAAGTAGGGCGTTCCTACAAGTTCTCGTTCGTACCATTCATAGAGAATGTAGATTCCCCCACCAAGTACCCCAACGGACAGCAGTTGAAACAGCCATACAAGTAGAAAATTATGAGGCATGAATATCATGAGCCTAAACCTTGCAATGCTTTGTTAACTGTTTTTAGCTTCATACCATAGTTATCCTTCTTTTGTTACCTTCGGTAGAGAGCAATCTAAAACCCTGTTTTTACGTCTTTTCTCAACAAGGAAGTTTAAATGACAAAGTTAGCTTGCGATCGCACAATTTATTATTTTGTTTAGCGTTCAGAAGTAAGGCAGTATTTTTCTCTCCTCCTAGTAACAAAAGAGGGGTTAAACTCATTAAAATTAGGAGTAGAGAAGCGCCCTAGATTGTTAGTCGGGGGCGCTTTCAATTGAAAACCTTCGCAAAATCGAAGAAGTTTTGGGGGTTTCCTTTGGTGTAAACCTACTTGGCTACTCTTGAGCAACTAATTCTCTAGCAAACTTTGCGGTTCTAGAAAAAAAAGTCCCCTTTGCTTGAGGAAGAAGCAGACAAATAGTGACACTAAAAAGCGCCCCCTTTTTGAGAGCGCTTTTCATTTTATTTGACGTTATTGCTAATTAACCGTTGATAGCAGGAGCGGAAAGAGCTACAGGAGCAGAATCGCCAGCAGCCAAATCGAGAGGGAAGTTGTGAGCGTTACGCTCGTGCATTACTTCCATACCCAAGTTAGCGCGGTTGATTACATCCGCCCAAGTTGCAATCACACGACCTTCAGAGTCAATGATTGATTGGTTGAAGTTGAAACCGTTCAAGTTGAACGCCATTGTGCTGACACCCAAGGCGGTGAACCAG
>JADEXV010000385.1 GCA_015206945.1 Nostocales cyanobacterium LEGE 12452
GCATTGAACGGGGCTTGAAACCCCGACGGGTGCAATCGTCTTAAAAGATGGGGCTTGTATCCCACCAGTTGTTGGGGCTATTTTTTCCCTACACCCCACACCCGACACCCTGCCCCAACGGGGCTTAGTCAATATGATGCTTGATTTAGGCAAAATCCAATCGATTGCGGAATCCTATACTCCCCAGGAACTCTTCGCTGGTTTGGTTTGGCAGCGTCGTTTTAATGAGTTTAATGGCGAAGAAGTGATTACTGACCTTTCCAACCACAGAAATTTATGGTCAAGCTTTCTGTTCACAAAACCAATCTTTGCACCAGATGAAAACGGTTTAAGCTTTGGTGGTATGGTCGATACCCTACTTGCAATGGCAAATTATCGTCCCATGCCTGAAACCAGCATCATTCATTTCATTGCCTATCCTGCCGATACACTATACATTCTGATAGAGAACCAAGACACAAAAGTGTCTGAGCTTTTAGACTTGGGCAAAAAATGGCGGGCTGATTCAGTAGAGGTAAGTGATGGCACGAATGAAGATTATGGTTTGTGCCTGAAACGCCGACTGAGAAATAGTTTGGCAGGAGCGCTATGGGGTGAGGATATTCAGCAAGATTGTGATGCAGTGGTTGTTTCTTAATTGGTGGGATTGAATTCTTGAAGTATCTCAATCAGATAAATTGTGGGCTAGAGTATGCTGTTTTCTTCCCGATTTTACCTGCAACCAAATCGAGCAGCGATCGCGGTCTCTTGATTTTTTTTAAACAAATTATTTTTTGCTAGGTATTGAGCCGAGGATTTCGGCTCAATACCTATATTCCTTATCACAAAATGAGACTTATGTAATTATTTTTTTGTCAATACAGCAATCTAATTTTATATTTGAACAGAGAAAAATTGAAACACTTATGAATCAAGTATCCTATGGAACCTACTGTTCAAAAACCATTTAGTATTTACTATAGTTACTATAGAAACTATCAATATAATTTATTGTTAATTCTTTCCAAAAATAGTATTTACTATAATTTAATACTTGCGATATAAGCTGATGTCTTGATAAGTAAATTCAGAAAAAATTCTGAAATAAAAAATTTAAAGTTAACAAGATTCTCTTGCTAAATCTACTTTAAATTTACTTATCAAGCCATTTTGAAATCGCAATTAATTTTTGCAGTATTTTATAGGTGTTGGGAGTTATCATGGCAAAATATCTACTAGCTTCTGCTAGTGGGATGGGATTTTTATGTTTAATTGCCGGGTTATCACCTGTGCAAGCCCTTCCTAGTTCAGAAATTACAGATAACAACGTAGCTGTTAATCAAGATGATGGCAGCTCTCAAAAAAATGATTCTCATAAAAGCAATTTAATAAATAATATATCCAGTAAATTGTTGATAGCTAATGAGAGTCAACAAAACTTATCCTCAGTCAATCAACAGCAAAAAAATCAAGATTTAGAAGTAGATTCTGCTGTTAACTTTTGGCAGCCAATCATACCACAACCTGCAAGTTCATCTCCAAGCTCATACAAACTTGCACAAGTAACGTCTGTATCTCAATTGTCTGATGTACAGCCTACTGATTGGGCTTTTCAGGCACTCCAATCTTTAGTAGAGCGCTATGGTTGTATCGCAGGTTATCCCAATCAAACCTATCGCGGTAATCGGGCGATGACTCGCTATGAATTTGCTGCTGGCTTAAATGCTTGTTTAGAGCGAATCAATGAATTGATTGCGACTGCAACTGGTGATTTGGTCAAGAAAGAAGATTTAGCCACGTTGCAGAAACTACAAGAACAATTTGCCGCGGAATTGACAACATTGCGGGGTCGAGTAGATGCTGTAGAAGCTCGCACAGCAGAACTAGAAGCAAATCAGTTTTCTACTACGACCAAACTCAATGGTGAGGTAATTATTGCTGGTGTTGGTGCTAGCGGTGGCGCTCCTAATAACAGCGACCCAAACATCATCCTAGTCAATAGAGTGCGATTAAATCTCACTACTAGCTTTACTGGTAAAGATTCATTAATCACTGGATTGCAAGCCTATAACTTTTTGGGTGGAGCCGATGGACAGGGTAGCCTGCAAGAAAGTTTAGGATTAGCTTCGCCGCTTTTAAGTGCAAGTAGCGCTCGTACCAGTTTTGAGCCACAATTTCCGGGGTTAAATGTCAATACTTTGTCGGGTGTTGGCGCAAACAGTGTTCAGGTTTACAAATTGCTGTATATCTTTCCCGTCGCTAATAAATTAACCTTGTTTGGGGGAACTGCGGCGGAGACATCAGATGCTTTCCCAGCAATTACGCCTTTTTATGGTGAAGGACAAGAGTCAATTTCTCGTTTCGCCGGCTTGAATCCTGTGGTACGGATTTCTGGTGGGACTTCGGGTACTGGTTTAGCATCGGCGGCGGGATTTATTTTTAACATTTCGCCAAATTTGGATTTAAGAGCTTTATACGGCAATCCAAATGCCAATTTAACCCAAAAATCTACTACTGAGGCAGTACCAGGAGTTTCTACTACACCTTTGGGAGCAGGTTTATTTAGTGGTAGTAGTGTTATTGCCACACAGTTAACCTTCAAGCCAAGTCCCGCTTTCGATATTGGTTTAAACTATGCCCACAGTTATCACGAAATCAATATTTTGGGTACAGGATTAGTTAGTAGTGATATCGGAGCTTTAGCAGGGGTTGCAGCAGGGACACCGCTCACACTCAACTCTGTTGGGGGTACGCTAACATGGCGATTGTCTCCCAAGATAGCCTTATCTGGTTACGGTGCAGCACTATTTGTTGATGCTGCTTCAAATAGCGTGAATGCTTCCACCACCTTTACAAGTTGGATGGCGGGAGTTCACTTCAGAGATTTATTCAAGTCAGGGAACACTGCTGGGATTCTTTTTGGTCAGCCGCTTTTCCGTAGTGATACTGGTGGTTCTGCTCAACTTACGCCCACAGGCGAGAATCGGGCGACTCCTTACCATTTAGAAGCCTATTACCGCCTTCAAGTTAGCGATAATATCAGCATTACCCCTGGTGCATTTGTTCTCTTTAACCCAGAAGGTAACAGCAACAATGAGACTACGACTGTAGGTGTACTTCGGACTACTTTTACGTTTTAAGAGATTGAGAGTAGGGAGTGGCTGACGTACCAAAAACATTATCAAACAGATAAAGTTTGCCATCAAACAAGTTAGCTATTTCCTTACTACTCTCTCTTACAACTTACAACTTCCTTAGCTGCATCCTCAAAATCTTAGACAAGGCCTCCAAATAGCCATCCCATTATTTCTTCACACGTTTTTACATGGATAATTAGCAAACAGATATCCTCCGAAAATAACACTCCTGAAAAGGAGTGTTGAGGATAATATAATGACTAATAAATAAATAGAAACTCACTGAACAATTACCGAATGATCTTATTTTGTGTTTTAGAAAAATATAGTCGCTTTGCCAAAAATATGCTGTTTAAAGCTGGTGCGATGCCCACAGCGGGCAACGCTGCACTAAAAAGTAAGTAACCCTAGCCCATCGTAAACATCGCCCTACAGATAACCTAATTGTTTCTTCTACCTGAGTTAGCAGTTTGATTTGAAATTTGGTGCTTTTGGATAACCCGCTCAATCTGGCAAGTCACCGCATCTATTCTATGTTTAACTTTATCAAAATCAATATTCACCCAAATATAGGCTTTATCAGATTTTTGCTGCTTGGAGTTCATATATTGCTTTACTTGTCAAGATATTTTGTTATATCTATACAATATCTCTCTCCCAATTTCTAAACTACTTTCTCTAGACATATAAGTAGATATGCTTAATATTTACTTAAGATTTTACTCGGTGATTCGTAGGCTACAGCTAGCTGTCCGTCCCCACTAAAAAAGACGCGATATTCCGCGCCTCTGGCAGCTAAAATCCAAATTTTAAGAGTTAGCTTAAACCTTTGTTTGTAGATATTGTACTAACTGCGGTGCTTGCATCACTCCCTCTATCCGATCCACAGGCTGACCCTGCTTAAATAGTACTAAGGTTGGGAGAGAAGCAATTTTATACTGAGTAGCCAAATCTGTGTATTTCTCTGTGTCGATTTTAACAATTCGCAGGCGATCCTTAAGCTGGGCATTGACTTGCTCTAAAATTGGCACCATCATTTGGCATGGGCCACACCAGTCAGCGTAAAAATCTACTAATACAGGTACATCAGAAGCAGACAGCATCTCTTCAAAGCTGTTAAATTGCTTTTTAGTTGCCATGTGATACACACCGATTTTCAATTGTTTGTTTCAATAGTAATTCTTAGAAAATAAAATCGGTATAGGTTCATGGGTTTTTGTTGGGAAAAGATTAGATTAGTTAATATAGAATGATTTTGCAGCCGAAAATATTAAATAATTATAATAAAATACGTATTTTTTTTTAGGTTGTGCATCTGCATTAGATATGTATTTAAACCTATCCTGACCAACCAAATAATTATCAAGACGTTCACGAGAGTGATATCTACGAAGATTGTAGCTGCAAAACTTTTTAGTCTATCCACCCAGGTGAATATATTGCTTCAAGTTATTGATCCATTCACAGAGAAATAACTATAGATATTTAATTATAGTAAAACGCTAATTCTTGTTATTCGAGTTATATAGTAATCCTATTTGATTTGTGAGAATTTTAACCTGCGATTCCCGACAACTTTATCAAGTCGGGATCTTGTTTCTGCGCATTTGATTCAGAATAGCTATATTTAGCTAAATCCGACATATAACTTTATCTATTAGCTCTCTAATTTGTAGCATGACAGCAAGATTATCACCCCGCAAGAGTTAGATTTTATGGGAGCATCCACTTTTGGCAGAAACACTCAAATAGCAAGTAAACCATTCAGATAAGCACAACGAAAAGAAAGAATTTGGTTGACACTCCCAACATTCCACTGTGCGCCAGAAAT
>JADEXV010000024.1 GCA_015206945.1 Nostocales cyanobacterium LEGE 12452
TACAGTTAACAAGAAATATTCTTGATATGTCAATCCTTATAGTACTTTTAACAGATTATTGATACATTTTTTGGCATTGTTTGATATCTATATCTTAATAATTTGGCATAACAAGTACTGAAGAGCCTATATTTTTTAACTGTAAAAGCATAATTTAAACAAAATTAGATTATTGACCGAGCTACCAAGTCACAATTACTTGTAATGCTTAATATTGCCAGAGAATATATTTATTAAGTAGAAAAATTTATTTTTTTCGGGTACTCCCTTAATTAGGAAAGGTAGGAAAGGTAGGAAAGGTAGGAAAAGTAGGAAAAGTAGGAAAAGTAGGAAAGGTGGGACAAACGTGATTAGGTTCCAAAAATTATCAAACAAGCTGCTAGCATTAATTTATTCAATGAGTATTCAATATGTTGTTGCGTTAACCAGAAATATAGTGACATAGAATATAAACTTTATGTAAAGTCAATAAAACAGATATTTTTTTAGAGATAATTAAGTCAAATTTCCAGAGACTAGTTGAATAAAAAGGAACTAGGCTTGTATATCTTCTTCCGCTCATGCAAATGGAAACTAGTGTCAAAAGGATTTTTAAAGTTTCGATAAACCTCCGTAAGCATAGGAATAATGTCAGGAGTTTAATGATACAGTCCTTTATTATCGACTTTAAACATTAATCAAGATAACGCCAAAAAATTTTTCTTGTCATAGCTATAAGCTACAGCTTCGTCTATCGGATAAATTTGCCTATATAGATTAATGGTGTAATCTCGATGTGCCTAACTTTTTATAAAAATCCATTGTTGATGAGAAATTGCAAACTTTGATAGTGTTCTCAAGCCAATACTTATCGCGTAGCAGCCTTATTATACGCCGACATCCTTAATACTTGTAGTTCCTTTTTTAGAATGTACTATGAAATACTTAATTGATTCAGTATACAGACGTAAATAGATACAAAAATTGATTGTGTAAAAGGTTATTGTTTATGGGATGCCGATTAAAAGTGTTTCTCACAGAAGAAGAAAAGCTGACTTTAGAAGAGTTGAGAAAAGCCAAAGATGTTCCTCAACGTACTAAGGATCGCGCTCAAGTTTTACTGCTGAATACTCGTGGCTTAAAAAATGAGCAAATTGCAAAAGGCTTGAATTGGGCGATTTCAACAGTGCGTCAAACCCTTCATCGTTGGGAAAAAATGGGTTTAGCAGGTTTATGGGATGCTCCCGGTCGAGGAGGAAAACCTCGATATTCGGAATCAGATTTGGTTTATCTCGAAAATTGTTTAGCTCAAGAGTCAGAGACTTATAACTCTAAACAATTAGCAAAAAAACTAGCATCTGAACGTCAAGTAAACTTGAGTGCAGATCGACTACGACGGGTACTGAAAAAAAGGGGAAGGAGATTTGGAAGCGCACGCACACAAACCCAGAAACAGCAAGCATAATTAGCTAATTAAACCATCTTGGACTCGAATAACTCGCAATACTTTTCGCTTAAGGGGGAAAAGGGAAAGGTTTGGATTTACCTTTTCCCCAAATCCAATAACCTTTCCCCAGAGCAAAAGAAAGATTGTTGGGTTTATCCGAAAAGTATTGGAATTACTCGTTCCGTTTGAGATGCTATAGCTAGATCGTAGATGATTATCACGATTATCTTCTTGACAAGTTCCTGCTTTTTGCAGAGATAGCGCTTGTTGTTGCTTTACTTCTGCACGGGCTTAATCGATATTTTCTTGACAGGTTCCTACTTTTTGCGGAGATAGTGCTTGTTGCGCTTCTTTCTGTTACTTGGGCTTAATTGAACAGTATTGCTATATTAGCCGTTGAACTCAAGTGAGCTGTGCATTATAGAAAATTCTTATGGGAGTTTCCCATAAAACAAAGCCCACTTACACATCACAGTGTCAAGTGGACTTGTTAACTATTTTTAGTGGATCCGAGCAGAGTCGAACTGCTGTCCAAATTGGGTATTAACCCCCCGCTCATTCACAGGTTTAGCCTTTCTAATCCTCAAGGCGGGAATCGTTCATTATCCCGAACGTAGGATGCTCTGATTTAATCTTAGCTAGCAAGCCAACCAGAGAACGCTTGCTAGAGCATCCGTTGGGGGTTGGTCTTCAGTCCTTAACGGAGTCAAACCGAAGACGCTCGAACCTGTAAGAGGTGTTTTAGGCTGCTACTAGAGCATCCTTACGAGCAAAGTTAACGATGTTATTCGCATTTACTTTTTGTTTGAGCCTGGATTTCCGAGAGGAGACTCACTCTCGACCTGAATCACAGAGCAGCGTTCGCCAACCTGTCGAAACCGTGACGGACCCATGCGCTTCATACTTCAATTATAATACGCAATTCTTGAAATGTGTTAAAAGACAAAATTTTTTGCTTTATGTTGAAAGTTCCAAATACTAAAATAGCCAATGCTAATCTTAAAATAATTAGCAATTGGCTATATATGACAACGCACTACAAATAAATAATTAGCTATACCTAAGTTAGTGCTTCAGCACCACCCACAACTTCAAGGAGTTCTTGGGTAATTGCAGCTTGTCGAGCTTTGTTGTAGGACAGGGTGAGAGTGTTAATTAGTTCACCAGCGTTTTCACTGGCATTGCTCATGGCTGTCATCCGCGCTGCTAGTTCACTAGCTGCCGATTCTTGTAGCGCCCGCAATAGCTGGTTACTCAGATACAGGGGCAATAGAGAATCAAGAATCTGCACGGGATCTTGCTCGAAGATCATGTCAGGAGCCAACGTGCGGGCTTGGTTAGTCACTTTCTCCCGTTCGACTTCAAATTTACCACCACGGGTTGTCAAGCGGAATATTTCATCATCGCCTGCTTCTAGACCTTGTGGATCGAGGGGCAGTAAGGTTTGGATCACAGGACGGGAGCTAACCAAGGAAAGGAACCTGGTGTAGATTAATTCGATGCGGTCCACTTCTTCGGAAAGAAACAAGGAAAGTAGTTGGTCAGCAATCTGATTGGCTTCTGCTGCGGTGGGAATTTGCTCTAAACCGCTATAGGTAGCATCAATAGGCTGATCTCGGCGTTGAAAGTACTGTGTAGCTTTGCGTCCGACTAACACAAATTGATAGTTTAAACCTTCTGCCTTGATTTCTTTGGCGCGGTTTTCTGCACGACGGATAACGTTATTATTGTAGCCGCCGCATAGACCGCGGTCGCCTGAAATTACCAATAGCCCGACTGACTTAACTTCTCTTTTTCTCAGCAGTGGTAGATTTGCTTCTTCAAAGCGCAGACGGCTTTGCAAACCATACAATACTTGTGCCAAGCGATCAGCAAAGGGGCGAGTCGCTAGCACTTGTTCTTGCGCCCGACGCACTCTAGCTGCAGCTACGAGACGCATGGCTTCTGTGATTTTTTTGGTGTTTTTGACCGACTGAATGCGATCGCGTATTGCTTTTAGATTGGCCATATTCTTGTCCTTAGTCCTTAGTCATTTGTCATTTGTCCTTTGTCACTAGTCATTAGTTATTTACCAATGACTAATGACTAATGACTGATGACTAATTACGCTGCTGCTTTGAAGGTCTTCTTGTATTCGGTAAGTGCTTCCTTTAAGGCAGCTTCTTCTGCATCACCTAGTGCTTTGGAGGTTCTTACTCCTTCGGCATACTGGGTTTTACCAGTCTTTAAGTACTCCCGTAGACCTTGGGTAAAGGTTGTGACTTTATCAACAGGTACATCATCTAAGTAACCATTGATACCAGCGTATAGAATTGCCACTTGCTCGTATACTGAGAGTGGCGAATTTTGTGGCTGCTTGAGAAGTTCGCGCAACCGTTGACCCCGTGCCAACTGGTCTTGAGTGGCTTTATCTAAGTCAGAAGCAAATTGAGCGAAGGCTTGTAAGTCGTCAAATTGGGCTAGTTCCAATTTAATCTTACCAGCAACTTTTTTCATTGCCTTGGTTTGCGCCGCAGAACCCACGCGGGATACAGAAATACCTGGGTTCACAGCTGGACGGATACCAGCGTTGAACAAGTCAGAAGATAGGAATATCTGACCATCAGTAATGGAAATTACGTTGGTGGGGATGTATGCTGAAACGTCACCAGCTTGGGTTTCGATGATTGGTAGGGCGGTCATACTGCCTTTACCTAATTCATCACTCAGCTTGGCGGCTCTTTCTAGCAAGCGGGAGTGAATGTAAAATACATCTCCGGGGTAAGCTTCGCGTCCGGGTGGACGACGCAGCAACAGGGACATTTGGCGATAAGCTTGGGCTTGCTTGGAAAGATCATCATAAATTACCAGGGTAGCTTTGCCTTTGTACATAAAGTACTCAGCAATAGTTGCGCCTGTGTAAGGAGCTAGGTATTGCAGGGTTGCTGGTTCACTGGCACTAGCAAAGACAACGACGGTGTAATCCATTGCGCCTTTTTCTTGCAATGTCTGCACCACGTTAGCAACAGTGGAAGCCTTTTGACCGATCGCAACGTATACACAAACTACATCTTCTTCTTTTTGGTTGATGATTGTGTCAATCGCGATCGCAGTTTTACCTGTTTGACGGTCGCCAATAATCAATTCCCGTTGACCACGACCGATGGGAATCATTGAGTCAATAGCTGTGATACCCGTTTGCATGGGTTCGTGTACTGACCGACGAGCAATGATACCAGGTGCTGGAGATTCAATCAAACGGCTTTCTGAGGATTTGATGTCTCCCTTGCCATCGATGGGAAGACCCAAAGCGTTTACAACTCGTCCAATTAAGGCTTCTCCTACGGGTACTTGAGCAATTCTACCAGTAGCGGTTACAGAGCTACCTTCTTGAATTTCCAGCCCTTCACCCATGAGTACCGCGCCCACGTTGTCTTCTTCTAAGTTCTGGGCGATGCCAATTGTGCCATCTTCAAATTCTAAGAGTTCCCCAGCCATAGCCTTTTCCAGACCATAAATCCGGGCAATACCGTCACCTACTTGTAGGACAGTACCAACGTTAGCAACTTTGACCTCTTGATCGTATTGCTCGATTTGTTGTTGGATAATGCTGCTAATTTCGTCAGGTCTAATTGATATGCTCATGTGTCTATCTTGTTTGCTTTCGAGACGGGAAAATTCAATAGTTAGGAGTGATGAGTTAAGAGTGATGAGTTAAGAGCGATGAGTTAAAAAAGCAAAGGTTAAAAGTTAAAAGTCAAAATAAATTATTGTTTACTTAACTCCTAACTCCTAACTTCTAACTCCTAACTCCTAACTTCTAACTCCTAACCTTCTAGCTGTTAGTTAAGCGCAATGAAAGGCGGCGCAGCTGACCCCGGATACTGGCATCAATTACCTGCGAACCTACTTTAATGATCACACCACCAATTAACTCGCTGTCTACCCTGGTTTCTAGTTCTACCTGGCGAGCATTACTGATGGCAATAACCTTTTGGATGATTGCCTGCTGTTGAGCTTCTGTGAGGGGAACGGCTGAAATTACTTCCGCTAATACGGTTTGATTCAGCTGCCGCAACAGCGCCAGATATTGTTGAAAAATAGATTCCAAGAATGCAATGCGGCGTTTGTCTACTAATATCAACAAAAAGTTGCGTAAGTAGGGGTTAGAGCCTTCACCAAGTATTTGTTTGATGAGAGCTTTTTTGTTCTCAGCCTGAATAAACGGGTTGCTGAAGAAGTTGTGTAGCTGTTTGTCTGCTCTAAGCAGTCCCAGGAAAGTACGCGCATCTTCCCCGAACTCTTCTGTCAAATTTTTCGATTGCGCTATTGACAAAAGTGCCTGTGCGTAAGGTTGGGCTACTTCGGCTGCCGCTACCTGACTTGTCATACATTGCCTCCCAGTTGTGCGATGCTGCGATCAATTAAACCTTGTTGAGCATCGTCAGCAATCCCGCCTTTGAGTTGTGATTCGACTTTCTGCAATGCTAGTGTAGCAACTCGTTGCCGCAGTTGAGCGATCGCTCGCTCTGTTTCGCTGTTTAAATCTGCTGCTGCTGTTTGTTTCAAGCGTTCTACGTCTTGCGCTGCCTTCGCTAACAAGGCTTCTTTCGTCTTTTGGGCGTTTTCTACGGCAGATTGGCGGATGCGTTCTGCTTCTGCTTGAGATTGCTTCAACTGCTCTTGCGCTTGGGAAAGGGCAGTCTTTGCCTCTTTCAAGCGCCCTTCTGCTTCCTGAATTGCAGTGGCAATATTGGATTGTCGCTCGTTCAGGATATTGCTTAAAACTTTACGTCCGAAGTAGAATAGTATGCCAACCAGAATCGCTAGATTGATCAGATTGGTTTCAAAAATGTCTAGGTTTAGACCGAAACCACCTTCTGCTGCGCCTTCTGCCAATTCAGAGTGAACAGCGTTCGCTTCTGCGGCAAGTAATAAGAATGTCCCCATGATACCCATTTACAAGTGCGCTGCTCGCTTGCTAATACGTTGTATTTTCCTCTAGGGAAATGAAATTAAGTATCTTTTCCCCGTAGAGAAATTTAAGTATCTTTTCCCAGAAGGGAAAAAGTGCCTTTTTTTGACACTTAAATTTTGCGCTCTGGACTAGGGCCCATCTGCGCGTATGCTTTCACGGAACCAGTCTGGTTAGTTTATCTAACTGGAGTTGGCCCCAATAGTTTTTCTAGAATCTGCCTGCTTAGAGCATCAACTTGTTGCTCTAAGGTGCTAAAAGCTTCTTGCTTTTGTTGTTCTATTTCAACAGAAGCTTGTTCTCGTTGAGACTGAGCTTCCTTTTGGGCTTCGGCGATTTTCTCGGCAGTAATTTTCTTAGCTTCAAGTTGAGCTGCTTCTACGGTAGCTTGCGATTGTCTGCGAGCGTCTGCGAGTTGTTGCTCATATTCGGTAGCCAAGCGCTCGGCTTTAGCCAAGCTCTCTTTCGCCTCAAGGGTATTCGTTCGGATGTAACTATCGCGATCGTCTAGTACCTTGGTCAGTGGCTTATAGAAAATTGCATTCAACAAAGCTGCCAATAGCAGGAATTGCAATGCCATGAAGGGCAAGGTAGCATCGAAATCAAACATTTGTCTCCTCTTTGGCTGGAGTAGCAGTTTTCATGGCTAGCAACATCATCCAACCTTTCATATTTTAGAGACCCATAGCCAACAAGGGTCAACTGAACATTATAACTATTGAGATACCCAAAACATTTCGATTGTAGAGGCGTGATGATTCACGTCTCCACACTCGCAAAAATTTTCAGGTATTAGCCGAAAGGATTAGCAAACAGCAATACCAAGGCAATTACTAGACCATAGATAGTCAAAGATTCCATGAATGCCAAGGTTAATAGCAGAGTACCGCGAATTTTTCCTTCTGCTTCAGGTTGACGAGCAATACCTTCTACTGCTTGTCCAGCAGCGTTTCCTTGACCAATACCAGGGCCAATTGCAGCTAAACCAATCGCTAAAGCAGCAGCGAGAACTGAAGCAGCCTGAACTAATGGATCCATGTTGATTTTCCTTGCTTTGATTACAAAACTAACAAAAGTACGTTAACGATTAGAAACGTGGTTTTCACGCTGCACATGAGTTCTTTGATCGATCGCGCTTTGCGATGTTTTGAGCGAATATGCTCTTGGAACTGTGCTATCAACTGAGAAGTTTAATGCTCCTCATGTTCATCTCCGCCATGCCCCTCCATTGCCTCATGAATGTATGCTCCGGCTAGGGTGGCGAAAACCAGAGCTTGAATGGCGCTGGTAAATAAACCCAAGGCCATTACAGGCAGAGGTACAAATAGAGGAACTAGCAGCACCAACACCGCGACTACCAATTCATCCGCCAAAATATTACCAAATAGCCGGAAGCTTAGGGAGAGGGGCTTGGTGAAATCTTCTAGAATTGCGATCGGCAACAAAACAGGTGTTGGCTCTATATATTTCTTAAAGTAGCCTAAACCCCGTTTGCTAAAACCTGCGTAAAAGTACGCTAAGGAAGTTAGCAATGCCAATGCAACAGTCGTATTGATGTCATTGGTGGGAGCTGCCAATTCGCCCGAAGGTAGCCTGATGAGCTTCCAGGGAATTAGTGCGCCTGACCAGTTCGATACGAAAATAAACAAGAACAGTGTGCCAATAAAAGGCACCCAAGGGCGGTACTCTTTCTCACCAAGTTGGTTTTTTGCCAAATCACGAATAAATTCTAAGGCATATTCCATCAAATTCTGGATGCCCTTGGGAATTCTTTGTGCGTTGCGAGTAGCAGCTATTGAAGCCACTACTAGAATACTAATCACAAACCATGAGGTAAGAAAAACTTGCCCATGAATTTTAAGATTGCCCAACTGCCAATAGAAATGATGACCTACTTCTAATGCGGCGAGGGGAAAAGAATTAAAGGCGTTTAAGACACTAAGCATTTGCATTCTTCAAGCTTTTTCCCCAACGAGCGAGGATGGGATTACTATCTTTAGTGAGCCTGACTTTTTAAGAATCAGGAATGAACGCAATTTGCACCATATAGACGAAGAGCGTGGCTTTGTAAGTTAGAAATCCCAAAAAAATGGGCAAAATCTGTAGCTCACGCCATTGAGTTGCCACGATCATCACTCCAATAAACAGAGCAAAACGAGTTTTGCTCAGACTGGTTTTCTCACTACCAAGCTGCTCAACGTCTCTAGCCAACATTTTTAAGTAAACCACACCTGTACACGCCCCAATTAAATAATTTAGGGCAATGTTTAAGGAATAAAAAATCCACACAGAGATAAAAATAACCCCCGTCAAGACAAGCGTGATTACCAACAATCGCTGGAAGAGTTCATGGAACTCTTGCATGGAGTTACCTGATTCTGTGTCTCCAGAACCAGTTTTAGCATCTTGTTGCGTTGTCGGAGTGGGCGCAATTGATTCGTCTGACAAGCTCACGGGACTTGAAACCAGTACAGTTAAATATGATGACTGCACATTCAGTCAGCTGAATCATATCACGATGCGGTAACAATACTTTAGGAAAAAACAATTAACTTCTTGTCAACATTCAGAGAGTAAGTGCCGATAGATTAAAGCCTAAAGCAGTTTTACCAAGTCCGCCGAGGTGGGCTTGGTGAAAAAGTTAGGGTTTTATAGGATATTGATAAATTGAGGGCAGGCAAGATGCCCACCCCACAAGAATCTTGGGTTGAATATACCTCTCGATTAAATTATCTTGGCAGTCCGCAGACCGAACAGCAAACCTACAGATAAGCCAAAGAATAAACCCAAGAAGACGATATAAGATACAATTGCAAACATTTATTGCTCTCCAGAATACTTCCTAAATCTATTGAATCATTAGTTGTTGGGTATTGGGCATGGGGCATTGGACATAGGGCATGGGGGATGAGGGTGGAGGATGAAATAGTTACTACAACTTCTTTGCTGCTTGCCTGCTTCTTAGCAATCCCCACTACCCAATGCCCTATGCCCATTTCCTAGATTGAGATACAATACAGCCCACAAGCGCTTGTTGGGGTTGGGCAATGACTTCTGTAATTAATGTAAATTTACCAGAGCAGTCTTATGAGATTGCGATCGCACCTTCAAGTTTAGATCAACTGGGTCAACAGATGGCCAGTTTGAAACTGGGAAAGAAGGTATTGCTAGTTTCTAATCCGACGATTTTTAAGCATTTTGGCGAAAGAGCAATCACATCCCTAAAATCTGCTGGTTTTGAAGTTGCTAGCTGCACTCTACCACCTGGTGAACGCTACAAAACCCTCAATTCCATCCAAAAACTCTACGATGTAGCCTTAGAAAACCGCCTCGAACGTTCTTCTACGATGGTGGCTTTGGGCGGAGGTGTAATTGGCGATATGACAGGCTTTGCAGCTGCAACTTGGCTACGTGGTATTAATGTTGTCCAAGTGCCTACCTCTTTGTTGGCAATGGTAGATTCGGCAATTGGTGGCAAGACTGGTGTGAATCATCCCCACGGTAAAAACTTAATTGGGGCATTCCATCAACCGCGTTTGGTTTTGATTGACCCAGATGTGTTAAAAACTCTACCTATGCGTGAGTTTCGGGCAGGGATGGCAGAAGTTATTAAGTACGGTGTGATTTGGGATGCTGAATTGTTTTCCCAGTTAGAAGCAAGTAAACGCCTTGACCAACTCCGCTATGTCAAACCTGGCTTAATAACCAACATATTAACGCGCTCTTGTCAAGCAAAAGCTGATGTTGTTGGCAAAGATGAGAAAGAAGGCGGATTACGGGCAATTCTCAACTATGGACACACCATCGGTCATACAGTGGAAAGTTTGACTGGTTATCGTCTAGTAAATCATGGTGAAGCGGTGGCTATTGGTATGGTAGCAGCCGGTCAAATTGCTGTGGATTTAGGACTGTGGCAAAAGGAAGACACAGAACGTCAAAATGCTTTAATTCAAAAAGCGGGTTTACCGACTCAGTTACCAGATGGGGTAGATATTGAAGCAATTATTGAGGCGTTGCAATTAGATAAGAAAGTCAAAGCGGGGAAAGTGCGGTTTGTTTTACCAACAGAGATTGGTGTAGTAACAATTACCGATGAGGTGCCATCGGATATTATTCGGCAAGTTTTGCGAGGAATGTGAATAATTTGAAGAAGAATTCACGAGTCAGAATTTAGGAGCCAGAATAAAAGTTAGTTGCTCTGTCCTTTAATTACTAATTAATGAGCCATGATACTCCAAGCCAAAAATCAATTAACTTTGCAAGAGTTCTTGAATCTTCCACTAGGCGAAGGAGATATTACCTACGAACTTGTTGATGGTCAAGCAATTCCTAAGATGTCACCCAAATTTTTTCACGCGAAACTTACCCGCGTTCTTCTCAATTTGATTGAAAAATCGTGTGAGGGGAAAGGAGAAGTTTGCCCGGAATGGGCTGTTGCATTAACGCGTCGGGGACGAGATTGGATGCCAATTCCAGATATTTTATACATTTCTTATGAGCGTTTACCCGCTAACTGGGATGAAAACGAAGCTTGTCCTGCTCCTCCTGATTTGGTGATTGAGATTATTTCGCCAGGGCAAACTTTTGGACAAATGGCGGCTAAAGCCAAAGACTATTTGGATGCTAAGGTGCTACGGGTATGGGTATTAGATAGTAAAGCCAGAAGCATTACTGTTTTTTATCCCGATGCAGCACCACAAACTTATATGGGAGAAGAACTACTCACAGATTCTTTGTTTGAAGGACTGCAATTTACTGTTGAGCAGGTGTTTCAAAAGGCGAAAATACCATTCACTACTGAATAGGATATTACATCTAGCACAATTCTCTTGCTTTCAACATCCATCAAAATTTCAAGTGGTGGAAGGTTTGTCTAACTTTAACCAGTTGCTTGAGCAACTTATCTGGTTAATTTAGATGGTAGCTGGATTTAGGCTGTACTGTACTAATAGTTTAGCTGATTAATTCATCCATTTGTAGGAGGTAATTAGTAAGGGAATAAGTATACTTTATTTATAATCAGACCAACACTAATATGCTTGGAAGCTGTATTCACGCAACAAATGTATCAACTATGTTAAACCTAATATTTACCAGATGTATAAAAATAAAACCTTTCGTAGTTTCAACAGCTTTTTTACTGGCTGTACAGACTTCTGCCAATGCTGAACAAGCTATTCCTAGTTTGACTCCAAGACAAGCTCAACATTTATCCCGTGACTTGGTTCCATATAATTCTCAAGAATTTTTTAGACAAGGAAAAAATTCAATTGAGAGAGAAATTCAAATTCTTAATCAAAGGCAACAGCGTCCAATTAAACCTATTCTTAAGATTGATTCAGTACCGCAAAGCAAAAAACCACATACTCAACAAAAACCCCAACCTTTTATCTAACTAAGAATCATCACTCTTCTATGGCTCCTGCTTGTGTTGTTAATTCTTGAGCTGTAGCACATATAGCTATATCTCCAGGCATCACAATCATTATGCTTTGCTTTTGGGCAACAGAGGTTTTGTATTTTCAATAAATTTTGTTGCAAAATTTTACAATCTTATTCGTCTAGCAAACTCATCAACGCTTGAATTTCAACGTCTTGCTCTTGCGGCTCTGATAATTGAGACTGTAGCTTTAATAATTGACTCTGTAATTCTTCTGCTACATGAAGCATCTCAGACTCTTGAGCAATTTTTAGCTGATTTTCTTTAATTTTGATTTGTTTAAGCAAGTTATTTTCAACATGAATTGAGTTGTAATGTTGAGCAATCATAGCTTTACATTTATTATTAATCTATGGACTGCAATTAAATTTTCCACCTATGTATTATTCCACATTTTTGTTATTTTTTAAATATCTGGTGATTTAATCTTGAGTGTTCATAGTTTTTAGCCTGTTCTATTCTCAAAATTTTGCGAATATTGAATTAAGGGACTTCCAGTTAAAAACATCTCATATTGGGGGCGCACATTTGTCTCCTCCTAATACAAATGTACGAGTAATTTGGGATAATTTCTTTTTTGTAAATTCTTAATATAGAAGTAGCCATACAAGATACTCGTGAGGGCGTATAGCTAGCTGTGCCAGTTTACCTCTGTAGCATATCTATATTGTTATGGGTTTTTACAAAAATGGAAATCATGAGATAAAATTGGTTAACTTGGGGCAATTTTTTAGGCGACATACATTAACTTGTCTGTTAATTTTCCAAGTTTTGTAAATATGTTAAATATTATGGTTGTGAACAGTATGGATTTAAAGTTTATCAGGAAAAAGATTTATACTTTTATAAAAATTATATCTACAGTGCTTATAACAAGCGCAATTGGATTGGAATCGTGGAATATTTATGCAGTAATAACTAATATTAATGTGCCAAGCAGCCTTAATCCAATTTTTTGGATTGAGCGTTTTGCCATAATGAGCCATTTTATTGAAAGCATTATAGCAGCTTTTTATGCACCTTCAAGACAAAAGATACCAATAAAATATGCGACTTATACTTTTTTTGTCGGCACAATTGGGTTATTAGAACTATTTGGTCAGCAGGATGACTATTAACGTTTCTACGCCTTGAAGATATGGGTTTTTCGATTAGGTTGGTTAGTAAGATTATGCGATCGCGACCTAAGTACAAAAAATACTAAGTGATTAAATATACGTAATTAAGCAAAAATCATCTGCGGTAGTTTCCCAATGAATGTAGGTAACTAATAAATCTGGCACTCAGAAGGGAGTATAGTTTGTATGGTTAGCTTTTTGCTGAAATTTTAGTTTGACACTAAGGAATTAAAAAATGTCTACTGATACTGACATAGTTAGTTACGTTGAAGAAAGTGAGTTTGATGTTGTTTTAAACGGAAGTGAAGAGAAAGTTGTTGTTGTTGATTTTACTGCTACTTGGTGTGGCCCCTGTCGCTTAGTTAGTCCGTTAATGGATCAACTTGCTGAAGAATACAAAGGTCGCGCTAAAGTTGTTAAGGTAGACGTTGACAGCAATAAGCCAATTTTCAAAAAATTCGGTCTTCGCAGTATTCCAGCAGTTTTAATTTTTAAAGATGGTATTTTAGCAGAAACTATAGTAGGGGTTTCTCCTTACGAAGACTTTAGCAATGCTGTTCAGAAGCTTCTTTAGATAATTCGTAATTCGTAATTCGTAATTCGTAATTCGTAATTCGTAATTCGTAATTCGTAATTCGTAGATAGCATCATTAAGAATTACGAATTATTTTTGGTATTGATTTTTCGCCTATAATGTGATTGGAGTAAACCACTAGGATATTGTTTTGAGGTAATAAGCTCCAATTTTTCTTCTGGGGTAGGTGGTGGGAAAAGATATATACCGCCACCTAAGATAGTTGGAATAGTTGAAATGATATATTCGTCAATCAAGCTGTGCTGAAGAAACGAATTGATTAATTTTCCGCCACCAACTAGCCAGATATTTTTAAAACCTTGAGCCTCTATATTTGCTAACGCCTGTTTTACTGGGTCAGAAATAAACACAACGTCCTCACGATCGGATTGGAGATGACGTTGGGTGAATACGAAGGATTTTTTTTCTGGATAAGGCCATTGATCAAAACCCAGCCCTACTTCATACGTCTTGCTACCTAAGACGATCGCATCAATCGATTCGTAAAAATCAGTGTAACCGTAGTCTTCATCTTCTGTATCAAGGAGAGATAGCCAATCAATTCCGCCATCGCTGCGAGCAATGTAGCCATCTAAACTAGCTGCAATGTAGAGTGTAACTTTCGTCATTGTGCTTGTGAATTTGGTAGTTTTCACTCAATGAGTGCAAGCGATGCCTGTGGCAACGCGAAGCGCGATCGCAGGCTTATTTTTTCTACAGCATTTTAGCCCTTGGTGGTTTATATCACAAAAGAGCAATCGCTTACCCAATTACTTACGTTTTTTGATTATGCGATTTAAACCGACCTGCAATAAATTCTCGATGAGATAAATGCTTTGTATTGCGTTTGGTGACTCGTTCTCGCCACATCTTGAAACTAGATTCTTTCATTTCGCGCCTCATTAGGGCGATTACCTCTTTTTCCAATAGCCCAAACTGAGCCTCAATAGCATCAAAAGATGTTCTATCTTCCCACGCCATTTCAATGATGCGATCGATGGTTTGTGAATCGAGGTTAGGTAGCTTCATTTTTTTGCTGGAAAATAAAAAAAGAATTCAGGAGTCAGGAGTCAGAATTCAGAATGAATTCTATATTATTAGCGAGTGATAAGTGAGTTTAATAAATTCGCTAAATCTTAAATTTAGTGGGGGATTCAAACCCAGCACTAATTAATTCAGAATTCTGAATTCTGTATCCTTCTTTAAATATATTTTACTTTTCGTTTTGAAGAACCATTGTGTCTGCTGCACCGAGTTGGAGAGCATAAAGGTTGGCATAAACACCCTGCTGATTAACGAGTTCGGCGTGAGTACCCTGTTCTACAATTTGTCCTTGCTGAATTACTAAAACCTGATCTGCCTGGGTAACTGTACTGAGGCGGTGGGCAATTACGAAACTAGTACGACCTTGGAGCAAACGAGCGATCGCACTTTGTACTAGAGCTTCTGTGCGGGTATCGATGCTGCTGGTGGCTTCATCGAGAATCAGAATTTGGGGATTAATTAATACCGCACGAGCAATACTGATTAGTTGTCGCTGTCCTTGGCTCAGAGGCGCTCCTCGTTCACCTAATTGAGTTGTATAACCCTGTGGTAGTGAGGTAATGAACTCATGCACATTTGCCAGTTGTGCAGCCGCTTCGATATCCGCTTGAGTGGCGTAAGGAGCGCCAAAAGCTATATTTTCGGCAACAGTACCGGTGAACAAAATATTATCTTGCAGGACGATGCCAATTTGACGGCGCAGACTTGCTTGAGTCACGCTACGCACATCAATATCGTCAATTTTGACTGCACCACTTGATACATCATAGAAGCGCAAAATCAAGTTAATAATTGTACTTTTTCCCGAACCGGTTGGCCCTACTAATGCAACCATCTGCCCTGGATAGGCGTGCAAATTCACTCCTTTGAGAACCAGTTGATCTGGGTTGTAGCCAAATTTGACATTCTCGAATGTTACCTCACCTTGAATAGGCGGCATTTCTGCGGCATCGGGTGCATCTTTGAGTTGTGACGGTTCATCTAATAATAAAAATATTCGCTCTAATCCGGCGAAAGCAGATTGAGCTTGAGTATAAAACTGGCTAAGAATTTGAATCGGGCGAAAGAACTGCTGGACGTAAAGTAAAAAGGATGTCACTACACCCACTGTTGCAGATCCTATTACCACTAGATAACCGCCATAGGCTAGTACGCCAGCCGTTGCTAATGTGTTGAGAAAGTCGATTGAGGGCAAAAAAGCTGAAGTAATTGCCACAGCCTCAACGTTGGCATCTCTATTGGCGGCGTTAAGAACGTCGAATTCTGCGATATTCATCTGTACGCGATTAAATGCTTGCGCTTCTCGCACGCTGCCAATATCTTCTTCTAACTTGGCGGAAAGTTCCCCAATGGTTTGCCGGGTGACGCGAAATCTGACTCTTGCCCAACGTGCAAATAAGCTTGTGGTAAAAATCATCAGGGGCACAACTAGATTGCTCAACAAACCAAGTTGTAGGTTGATTGACAGCATGGCAATTACAATGCCAATTAAACTGAAAGTGTTGCCCAGCATTTGAGCGATCGTTAGTCCAAATGCTTGATTTACGGTGTTGACATCATTTAGCAATCGGCTCATTAAATCGCCTGCTTCGCTGCGATCGAAAAAGCTGAGTGGCAAACTTTGGATTTTAATGAAAATATCTTGCCTTAGTTGAGCTAGCAATCGCTGCATAATCCAGCCGACTCGAATAATTTGACCCCGAATTGCTAAGACACCAAGTCCATAGTTCAGCCCTAGTAGTCCTAACAATACCAGCAATCCTTGCAAATTCCCTTGTGCAATCAGATGATCGATCGACCAGCCGAGAAAGAATGGTCCAACTGACTGAGTTATGGCACCAATTAATACTAATGTCAGGGCGATGGGAATTTCTTTGCGATAAAGTAGCACATATTGTAAAAAGCGCCGCAGGGTGGAAAGTTGCTGACTCGCCTTTTCCTCAGATGCAACAACGGGAATAGTGCCTCTCATTTTTTCTCCTTCGGCTTTACCTGAGATTCCAAAATTACACCGTAGAGTGGGCTGGTTTGCATCAATTCTTCGTGAGTGCCTTGTGCTACCAAGCGTCCTTTATCCATGAGAAAAATGCGATCGGCATTCTTAACGGTGCTAATACGTTGAGCTACTACAAAGGTTGTACAAGCTTTTTGGCGCATTAAACCATCTAGTTCGGCTTGAATTTGGGCAGCAGTTTTGGCATCTACAGCCGAGGTACTATCATCCAAAATCAGAATACTGTAATCGGTTAGTAAGGTACGAGCGATCGCAATTCGCTGTTTTTGTCCACCAGATAAGCCTACGCCCCGTTCACCCACAATCGTCTCGTAGCCATCGGCTAGACCGCTAATAAAATCGTGCATTTGGGCGGTTTTCGCAACTTCAATCACTTGCTCTAAGGTGGCATCAGGTTTGGCATAGGCAATATTTTCGCGGATTGTACCAGAGAAGAGAGTGGTTTCCTGAAAGACAATACCAATATGCGATCTGAGGCTTTTGAGTGTGAAACTTTTTATATCTCGTCCGTCAATGCGAACTGCTCCCTTGGTGACATCGTAAAACCGGGGAATCAGGTTCATGATTGTGCTTTTTCCCGAACCAGTCATTCCTAAAACGGCGATTAGCTCGTTAGGCTTGGTTTCAAAGGATACTTCTTTCAGAGTTTCGGTTGTCGCTCCAGGATAGCGAAAGCAAACATTTTCAAAGGTAATTCTACCACCGCAGGTGTCAAAGGGGACAGCGCCGGGGCAATCGCGAATTTCTACCTCTGCATCCACAACTTCATAGACTCGTTCGGCGGAAGCTGCTGCTTGAGCGATCGCGGGTGCGGCAAATCCAATTAACAAAATTGGTTGGAGAATCAATGCTAGGTAGGAGTTAAACGCCACCAGTTCGCCAATGGAGAACCGATTTCCAATCACCTGCGCTCCCCCATAGGCGAAAACTGCCAGTGTTACCAAATTACTCAGCAAAAAGATCAGCGGGAAGGTAGCACGGATGGCGCTAATGGTCTTCATGTTTGCCTTGACTAGGCCATCATTCAGAGTTGTATAACGCGACCTTTCGGTTGACTCCCGCACAAAGGCTTTCACTACCCGGATTCCTAGCAAGTTCTCTTGCAATACAGCATTCAGGTTGCTCAGTTGCTCTTGTACTTGCCGAAAAAGCTTGTTATTTTGGTTGATGAATCGCGCCATTAACCATGCAGCGATGGGCACTACTGTGAGGGTAATTAGTGCTAATCGCCAGTTCATCAGAAGCAAAACCACCGAAATACTCACCAATGTCACAATTGAGCCAATGACCTGAATTAAGCTAGTGCCAATAAAGGTACGGATCTGCTCAATGTCGCTGGTGACACGCGTTAGCAGTTGGGAAGTCTGCGACTGGTCATGAAAGCTAAAACTGAGATTTTGAATCTTGCTGAAAATTTTGTTTCGGAGGTCATAAGCAACACCCTGAGACACTGCTTCCGCTAGATAGCTTTGTCCAAAGTTAAATACACCACGAGCGATCGCTGCTACTACCATCCAGGCGGCGCTATATAGCACAATTTGGAGATTTTTTGGCGCGATCCCCTCATCAATTCCCCACCGAAATAGTTGTGGGGTTACAGCGTTGGCGATCGTCAACAGCAACAGGCTGACTAATGCTCCCAGTGAAGTCCACCGGTAAGTGCTTAAACTTTTAAGCACGCGCTGGGTTGCCTTTATCGACGAAGTTTCCTGGAGTTCTGGTTGCTGAACCACTGCAATTCACCCCTGTATCATTGGAAAATTATCTCGTATTTTGATTGTAAAAAACCAATTTATTCTTTGAGAGCGGGGAATGTGATATAGAAAACAGTCCTGTTCTTTGCGATCAAGATTCCAGGTTTTGGGACAGTGGTATGGGAGAATACATTTCTAGCAAGCATTGCGGCTAATCAATTTCAATACCGAAAAAAACCAAAGAACAAGAATAATGGCTCAAAATTTTCATAGCAATTCCCAACTTCCCTTAGATATTTCATCTGCTATCAGTCGCACAGCAAAGCCAAGTTCTGAGTTCTACTCTCTTTTTTCTGAAGAAGAAGTTTTAGGAATAATTCATGCATTAGAAGTCAGACGAGAAATCCCTCTCAAGTATTCTTATAAAGGGAGAGGTGCAAAAATTTGGAACGATTTTTATCTAAAGTATGTTATTCCTAGATGGTATGGAAGAGCAAACGTAGAAATTGACCTTTTAAAAGATAATTTTAACTACTTAAACGACAACATTAAAAGTGGTCAAAGAGTAAATATTATAGACGTTGGTGCAGGTAATTCTTATCCAGTTAAAAATTTTATTCGGAGACTGAACAAATTAGGAAAAGTTAATAAATATATTGCTTTAGATATTAGTGAGGAATTGCTTCATGTATCTAAGGCTAACTTTAAAAAATGGTTTCCACTAGTCGAATTTACCAGTTCTACAATTGACATAGAAAGTAGTTGTGTACCCAAAATATTATTCCAAAATCAAGCTAGCCTTGAAATTGACGACTCAGCAAAAATATTTTTACACTTAGGAGTTACCATTGGAAATCATCAAAATAGAGATGAGGTGTTGAAAAACTTTAGAGATAGCATGGGTAAAAATGATCTTTTAGTATTTACTAACGAAACTGGTTCTAACTCTACATGGGATGGAATAGTTAGAGGTGGCTGCAAGTATCATGTAGAAGAAGTATATGGATGGGTTAAAAAAAAGATTGGGATTAAATCTGAAGATTGTGAACTAGTAAGAAAATATGATTTAAAAACAGATAGTATTGTTGCTAATCTGAAACTACGTCATGATTACACTATCAATTTTAGTCGTATGGGTATAGATAAAAATCTTGAAATCTCTAAAGGTGAAGAGATTACTATTTGGCGACATCACAAGTATGAACTGCCTAAACTTTTGCAAGAAATAGAACGTTCTGGACTAGAACTTATTCACTATACTACTAACAAATACAAATCACATATTATGGTGATTTGTAAGATTGCCAGTAACTAAGCTTTTCAATTAGACTTGCTCCCTCATCTGCAAAATACTGAACTTACGCAAACTTGGCGTCTATCGTGGTTTCCGTATGGGTAAGGTGCAGAAAAAAGCAATTAACAACAGATGAAAAAAGATACTCCTAGGGACACGGCATTGCCGTATCCTTAGCCATGTACTCAGATACCATCATGGCAGTCGGTAGAATTTTTTAGGTCTTTTAGCGAAGATTTTTATGATCCGTATCTAAATCTGGTATTAAATATTTCTGATGATGCTAAAAAATCAGTTTAACTTGGTTTGTGTATCAATTAAATATACATCAAACGCGGTCTAGGTTCAGGAACTGGACGCCCCAAATCTTTAGCAGTTTCTATCCATTCCTGCACAACTAATTCTACATTATGCAGTGCTTCTTGATAAGTATCACCGTCAGCAGCACAGCCTGATAACTCTGGAACTTCAGCAATAAAGGCTTGATCTAATTCACTCCAGTAGAGAATAATTTCATACCGAAACATCATTTTTACTTCCTAGCTTATATTTAATAATCACTGCCCGAACTTGTTTAATTTGATAGCTTTTGGCTTTTCCCTTTTTATGTTGCAGGTTCAATATTTCCTCAACATCGGCTTTGACAAAAATACGATGATCGCCACGAATCCGTTCTTCAAAGCCTAGTGTATATAAAAGTTGCCACAGTTGGGCGAAAGGGATATCTGTATCAGAAGTCCCAGAGAGAATTTTGTCTAAGAGTTTGTCTTGCTGACTCACGTTTTTCTGACTGCTTTAATGTTTCTATAGTCTCATATTTATTTAAAATCAGGGTATCCACAAGCAAATCTATAATTTTGCTCCTGAGTCAGAGCATCCCTGATGATAATGACTAGTCCAGTTATCAGGGCAAACTTTAGGCTTGGATACTGCTCTACTAATTGACTTGATTTAAAAAATATTAATTATTTGGATGTTACAGATACTTTTTTTGAAGCGATATTTTGCAGTAAATTTAATTTTGTAACACCAGTTTCACCTCTAGTGGAGTGTATCATTTATCTTGATGAATGATGCTCATTTACCCTTTTTACTGGGGTTAGTAGTCTTAATATCGGCAAAATTTATACTTTCACGACTTTTCTAGAATCCTTTAGCATAGCCTTCCATAGGAAAGGTATCGCCAATTTATCAGTGATGTAGGCAACTACAGAGGACAAATTATTGAGATTGCTCATATCATAATGCTGAGGTATAAATCCATCTCGGTCAATATTGATATTTAGTAAAAATTTTTACACAGACATGAAAAACCAACTTCTGGGTGCAGTTGCATTTTTAACCACAATTAGTTTGACAACAACCGTACAAGCAGCAAATTCTGAACATGTTAAACAGTTATTAGCCACCAAACAATGTCAAAACTGTGATTTGACGAGTGCAGGTTTAGTAATGGCTGACTTATCTGGAGCCAATTTGAGCGGCGCTAATCTCACAGGTGCTAACCTCAGCCGTGCAAACTTGAGCGGTGCAGATTTGCGGGGTGCAAACTTAAGTGGTGCGAGTTTATTTGGCGTTAACTTGAGCGAAGCTAAATTTAATGGGGCAAATTTGACGGGTGCTGATTTGAGAAACACTTATTTAGCAAATGCACAATTAACTGGCGCTTACTTGAATGGGACTAACTTTCAAGGTGCAGTTGCGATACCATCACAAATTGCTTCACCAGCAGAATTTTATGCTTTGGGTGTAGCAGAAGGGCAAAAAGGCAACCAACAGCAAGCAATCAGTTATTTTAATCAAGCGATCGCAATTAAACCAGAATATGCGGATGCTTATCTAGCCCGTGGTGTCGCTCGTTACCAAGTACTAGATAGACAAGGTGCGTTCCAAGATGCTCAAGTTGCACAAAAATTGTTTACATCCCAAAACAACAGCACTGGAACCTTAACAGCCCAAACTTTTATAAAAGAACTGCAAACACCCGTCAATGAGAAGGTAAGTACTGGTAAGCCCAACTTCGTTGACTTTTTGGGAAGTATTGGCTCAGTCTTGCTTCAGTTCTTCCCTTTTTAAAGGAGATAATAACAGTTGACAAATACTTCGGCTTCTCTACGAGACGCTATGCGAACGCTCAGTACAAGTGACAAATGACAAATGACTTTATCTAACCAATTATGGGCAGCAAATCAAGACTTAGCCCAAGCTTGCCTAGAGCATCCTTTCGTTCAAGGTATTGGCGATGGTACTCTTGAGCGAGCTAAATTTGCTTACTACGTAGGGCAAGATGCTTTTTTCTTAGAAGCTTTTGCCCGTGCCTACAGTATCGCCGCAGCTAAAGCACCAGACTGGTTAGGTTTCACCACATTTCATAATTTAGCTAGTGGAGTTTTAGAAGAACTACGGCTGCATAGTAGTTATGCTTCTGAGTGGGGAGTCAATTTGTATTCTGTAGAACCGGCATCTGCCACCCGCCGCTATACTGATTTTTTGTTAGCAACTGCTTGGAGCAAAGATGTAGGTTTGACTGCGGCGGCAATGTCTCCTTGTATGCGTTTATATGCCTTTTTAGGAGAAAAATTGGCTTGTAACGGTATTCCTAATCATCAATATGCAGACTGGATTCGTACTTATAGCAGCGCAGATTTTCAACCACTAACACAACAATTAGAAAATTTAGTTGACAATTATGCCGCTACTAATTCTGTTGTGCATTCAACGTATCGTTATGCGATGTTTTGTGAGCGCGACTTTTTTCAAGCTGCGTGGATGTTCAGTTGAGTAAATTCTTATCTAGCAACCTTTTTGACCTTTTCTATCTAACTCACGTTGTTTGAAGATATCAAGCCCAGTAAAAATGTTGAGTTCTGTTTTTAAACCTATACACAAAAGAAAAGACGCAAATTTATCCTTTGCGTCTTCTTTTAAGATTTAAAAAAATTAGAAACTGAATGTAGTTCTCAATGCACCAATAACAACATCATCATTAGTGTCGTTATGATCTGGAGATGTTAACCAGATGACTCCAGGAGTAATGGTGATATTGTCACTCAGCTGATACTGGTAGAACGCCTCAAGATGATAGGATGTATCAGGATCGCTATCCAACCCTGCGATGTCAGAACTTGTCACTTTCGGCTCCATACCAGCGATGATACCTGCTAAGTTACCTTTTTTACCGAGGTCAGGGAAGCCCAAGGTGACAGCATAGTTCCAAATATCAACGTCTCCACGGGTTCCTCTCAAGCTTTGGCTGTTGGTGTATCCAGCCCAACCACCCAAAACGATATTATCAGTGATGCCAATGGATGCTTGGACACCGTAAGAATTACTGGAAAATCCTACTTGATCTTCTGGTAAACCCTGGATAGCTGCTATATCCTGGAAAGTGGCGGCATTGCTACCTGTGAGTAGTGGTTGATTGTAGGAATTGATGTAAGTTAAACCGATAGAAATGCGATCGCTTGGTTTAACTGTCAGCTGTGCCAACGCACCATAAGAACCATTGAACAAACCATTATTGAGTGTAGGGTTATTAGCTGTACCACTCAAATACCCTAGACTTAATGCCAATTTTTCGCTGAACTCGTATGTTACTCCCAACCCTGCACCATTTATTTGGTTATAAATTGGGTTACGCGTACCAAAGGTAGACAACGCACCAAAAGCGCCATCACCATCAAAAAGATTGACAGTGCTGGTAAGATCGTCTGCTGCACCTGCATTAGCAATAGCGACAACCTCTGTTTTTTCACCCAAGGGAAATCTGTAGAACAATGCATCTATCGCAGCCTCGGTAGTACCATCCTCGCCAGCAAAAAATAAGTTCCCTTCTGGCGTACCAATATTAGGGCTGAGAATATTATTAGCCTGGATTCTGGTGAACAGCGTATCTTTCCCTGTGAAACTGGTTACTAATTCTAGCCGTGCCCGTACCCCTAAAGTTGTATTCTCATCTGTAATTTCTGCACCGTTGACTGTATTTCCTGACAACACATCGCTGACAACTGCAACAACTTGTCCTTGCAATTTAGTTGTAGTTGAGAACTGATTCGCCTCCAATTCAGCAGTTCGCGCTTCTACTGCATCCACACGACCTCGGAGTGTCGCCAGTTCTGCGGAAAAATCTTCTTGCAACTTTTGTAATGTGGCTAAATCTTGTTTACTAACTAAATCGCCAGTAGCTGTAGCAATAAGTTCGTTAACGCGATCAAGACAAGCATTCAAACCAGCAGCAAACTCATATCGTGTTAATGCCCGATTACCGCGATAGGTGCTATTTGGGTATCCTGCAATACAGCCATAACGCTCCACTAAGGACTGCAATGCTTGGAATGCCCAATCAGTAGGTTGTACGTCGGAAAATTGAGATACAGAGGTAACTTGCCCTATGTTCTGATCTTTTGTGTCTGGATTAGCCAAAACTTGCGGTTGATTGATTTCAGACTTACCCGATGTTTCACCTGCAAATGTAGCAGTATTAACAAATAGCATGACACCGCAGACTGCTGGACTAACTAACAGATATTTCCAGAATTTTTGCATTTTTCTCCTCACACTGATCTCCAATTCACACCCAAACCACGTTTTTTTTAACGTGTATTTTATGAAAATATTTGTCAGCAATCTTATCAGAAGTAAGCAACCTTTTTAACAAACAAAGTCAAGAAATCCTAATTATTTAGGGAAAACTAAATTGCAGAGGGCTGTTACTCATTACACAGCAAACCCAGAATGATATTATGTACTTAAAATGAGAATGAGAATTATTATAGTATAAAATTTAGAATACTTCCCATTGTTAATAGTGATGATGGCAGAGGTAGAGCAAGCATCCGTTTTGAGGAAAAATATCGTGATTGTGAATTGTAGAGAAATTAGAAAAGGCGGGCAAAGAAGCGGCATCTTGCCCATAATTACTCTGCTAATGTTGTTGATGGCTAATGGGTGTAGCCAATCGAATCCAAATCAGGGAACAACTTCCGAACAGTCGCCGCAAGTAGAAGAAACTGCTTCTACTCCACAGGCACAGTCGGGAAAAACTAAAGTAGTCGCGACATTTTTGCCGATATATTTGTTTACTAAGGCAGTAGCTGGGGATGTGGCAGATGTAGAAATTCTAGTGCCACCTGGTACGGAGGTACATGAATACCAAGCGACACCAGGAAATGTCAAAGCGATCGCTACTGCTAAGGTGTTAGTGAAAAATGGTTTAGGCTTAGAGGAATTTCTGGAAGGTACTGTCAAAAATGCCCAAAATACCAAATTAACTGAAATTGATGCAAGTATTGGTATTAAACCCTTAAATGAAATTTCACCTGTTGTCAAAACGACACCAGATGAAAAAGACCACGAACATAGTCAAGGTAATCCGCACGTTTGGTTAGATCCAGTTTTAGCAAAACAGCAGGTAACAAATATTCGAGATGGATTAATTGCTGCCGATCCGAGGAATAAAGCTACTTACGAAGCAAATGCTACAGCTTATATTAAAGAATTAGAAAGTTTAAACAGTGAATTTCAGCAGACTTTGCAGAAAAATCCCACTTGCACCTTTATTACCTTTCATGATGCGTTTTCATATTTAGCTAAACGCTATAACCTCAAGCAAGTTGCTGTAGTGCAAATTCCCGAAGATCAACTTTCGCCAACAGATGTCCAAAATGCCGTCAACGCTGTGAAAAAATACAAAGTTAAAGCTTTATTTAGCGAACCAGGAGTAGATAATAAACTGCTCAACAGCCTCTCTAAAGACTTGAAATTAAATTTACGTACTCTGGATTCTCTAGAAACTGGCGAAACAGACCCACAGCATTATTTCAAGGCAATGAAAGCGAATTTGCAAACTCTGGAAACATCGTGTAAATAGATTTGTCATTTGTCAGTTGTCCTTTGTCCTTTGCAAATGACTAATGACCAATGACCAATACTTCTCTACGAGAGGCTACGCCAACGACTACGCTCAGTACAAGTGACCAATGACCAATAACTAATGACTAATGACATTCCTATTTTGAAAGTAGAAGGATTAACTGTTTATCAAGGCAGCTATTTAGCTGTTCAAGATGTTTCCTTTGAATTATTGCCAGGAACAGATACAGCCATTGTTGGCCCCAATGGTGCTGGTAAAAGTACCCTGGTAAAAGCGGTTTTAGATTTGATCCCTCGAAGTGCTGGGACGATTGAAATCTTGGGTCGTCCAATTTCCAGATTGGGGCATTTACGCCACACGTTGGGCTATATGCCGCAAAACTTCATTTTTGACCGTAGCTTTCCTATTTCTGTCAGCGAATTAGTCGGACTGGGATGGACTAAGGAAGGGAAAAGAAAGAATTCATTTTTCTCCAAGCTGTGGAGACAAGACCGAGAAAAATTGGCAGCAGTAACAGAAGCTTTACGGCGAACTGATGCTTATCATTTACAGCATCAAGCTATTGGTACTCTTAGTGGCGGTCAACTGAAGCGGGTTTTATTGGCTTATTGTTTAGTAATGCCTCGGAAACTCTTAGTACTAGATGAAGCCTTTGCTGGTGTTGATGTGCAAGGTGCAGCAGATTTTTACGCTTTGTTAAATGAATTAAAGCGAGAGGAAGGTTGGACAGTATTACAAGTTTCTCACGATATTGATATGGTAAATCGGCATTGCGATCGCGTGCTTTGTCTGAACCAAAGTATTGTTTGTACTGGTAAGCCAGAAATTGCCCTTTCACCGCAAAACCTGTTAGCGACCTACGGCCCAGGTTTCAGCCGCTACCAACACCAACACTAATACTCATAAGTATGAATTTATTCAATGATTGTCAGATAACTTGGCTTGCGATCGCTAGTAGTAATGACTTGCTAGAGTTGTTACAACTTGCCTCAATACAGCGTGCGTTTATGGGTGCTGCCTTGATGGGAATACTTGGCGGGATGTTGGGTTGTTTTGTCACCTTGCGCCAGTTGTCATTTTTCAGCCATGCGGTTGGTCATGCAGCACTAGTAGGTGTGGCGTTAGGTGTGCTGCTACAAATAAATCCTACTTGGATGCTGTTGCCTTTTACCTTAGTTTTTGGTGTTATTGTCCTCTACTTCATCGACAAAACCGACTTAGCTAGCGATAGCGTACTTAGCATAGTGCTATCTGGGGCATTAGCGATCGGTTTAATTCTCACGAGCCTAATTAAAGGATATCGTGGCAATTTGATGGCTGTACTGTTTGGGGATATTCTAGCGATCGACACCACAGATTTGATTTTGACGCTGCTTGTCCTTGTGGGAGGTAGCATATTTTTACTATCAACTCTGCGACAGCAAATTTTATTGACCCTTAACCCCGATGTCGCCCAAGTTCAAGGCGTTCCCGTCCAATTGTACCGCTACGCTTTTGTGGTCTTGCTTTCACTCGCCGTTGCTGTCGCGATTAAAGCCGTCGGTGTTTTACTGGTGAATGCCTTTTTGGTCATTCCCGCCTCTACCGCCAAACTGATGAGTCACCACTTTAGCCGCTTTCTAGTCATGTCGGTGATCGTTGGTTCCATCAGCAGCATTGCTGGGATTGTTGTCTCAGGTATTTTCAACCTTGCTTCTGGGCCAAGTATTGTTCTTGTCCAGTTTCTCCTATTTGTAGCCGTTTTCATCTGGTTTAAGTTCAGTTTGAAAGCTGCATAACTATTTTTCTCCAAAGACTTGCTATATTCTTTTATCTTTGCTACATTGATTAATCGTGGCTCACAAAAGCCCTAGCCGGGATAGCTCAGTTGGTAGAGCAGAGGACTGAAAATCCTCGTGTCACGAGTTCAAGTCTCGTTCCTGGCATACTTTACAGCGAAAAACACTTCTCAAATATTGCATAAGCAAAAGAGTTGCCTGCAAGTTGTTTTTAGCTGGGGTGGAGAACGCTATTAGAATGCGTTCCTTCCCTACACCCTTAGCAAGTTGAATTTACCTATAATCAAAGAAACCGAAGCCACCGCGGTAAAAGTCATGCTGTCAGAAAACCTTAAAGTCGTTGGGCTTCCAAGCACTGACGAACTAGCCTGCTCGGACGATATACCAGTGGATAATGAGGATCAAAATTTTCTGCCCAACATTCTACTGTTCTTATTAACCTCGATTTGGGCAACGCGCACCGATTGGTTTTTCGGCGTAGACATGGCAATCTACCACACGACAGGGGCTAATGCGAAAGTCCCCATAGTACCCGATGGGTTTCTGAGTTTGGGAGTCGATCGCAAAAAAGGTGGTAAATCGCGTAGAAGTTACGCTGTCTGGGAAGAAAATGAGGTAGTACCGATACTAACATTGGAGATGGTATCCCATTCCCCAGAAAGTGAATACGACGAAAAGTTAGAAGTTTATCGGAAACTTGGCGTACTTTACTACATTATTTACAACCCCGAATATTGGCAACGCGATCGACACCAACCATTTGAAATTTACAAATTGGTAGATAAAAATTATCAATTACAAATTGGCGAACCCCATTGGATGCCAGAGGTTGGTTTAGGAATTGGACGACATCAAGGTGTTATTGGTGGAATAGGTCAGGAATTTCTATCTTGGTATGACGAACAAGGAAATCGGTATTTAACGGCAGAAGAAAAAGCAGAAAAGTTTGCACAGCATTTACGTTCTCTTGGTATCGACCCCGATAATTTACCCAGCAATCCGTAAATTAGGTTTGTTTCAAGCTAAAAAGCGGGAAGTTGCCAAGTAGTTGAAATCTTGTTAGCTTTTATGCTTAAAATTGCACAAGAGGTTTATTTAGCATCTACTCACAGCTAAAGTTGACCCTTTGCAGGACTAACCCCAAGCAATGCTGACTGAAATTTTGCCTTTCCGTTTTGAGTTAGACACGATCGCGATCGCTGGAGCGAGTTTGTGGTCATTGGCGCTATATCTAGGTTTTTCCAGAGTCAATGAATGGGTAATTGAGCAACTCAATCGCTGGTTTAACTTTGCCGAGCGATCGCTCTACACCAGCCAGTCAGAATTTGAAAAGACTCGTAAAGCCAGAGAATCGCAAAATGCTTTCTACGCCTCACTGTTTAGCATTGTGCCTTTTTTGGTAGTCGGCGCTTTATGTAACTGGGGTCTGGAAATTAGTTTAGGTGAGAGTTGGGGAATTAGTACAGGTATATTAGCCTGTATGGGTGCTGGCATTTTTGAACTTGGGCGCAGGGATGGAGAATCTTCAGATTAAGCCAGAGTACAAATGAGGGAGATGTTGCTCTCATTACTCCCTCATCTCTCCTGACTTCTTAATTTCCTCACCAACAATCTGTGCTATTTTTTGGGCTGCACCGCTTTCACCGCGAATATTACGGAGTTTAACGCGCATATCATCCAATTTTTCTGGATTCGCCAAAAAGTCTAAAACCATTTCCCCAATATCTTGTGGTTGAACTTTACCCATAATTTCTGGGACTATCTCTTCCTGTGCCCAGATATTTGGCCATGCTAATAAACCTTTGTGTCTCACAAATCTCAGAAATGACCAATTGATTACCTTAGCAAAGGGTGTACCTAATCCTGGCAGATTTGCCAACAATCCAGGTAAACCATCCCAAGAACGCATAGCATCAAGTTGCTGGGTTGGTAATAAAACAATCATTGGCACTCCTAAAGCACCAAGTTCAGCAGTGTTTGCCCCCACCGTAGTTAAGCAGATGCAGCACTGGGATAATAAGTCATATGCAGGGTTTTCTTGCCACAGTTCCACAGTTAAGCCCGTTGCTGTTTTGAGCAATGCTTTACCTTTAGCATCCTCTGGGATAATTAAGGAAGCACCGCCAAAGCCAAAGCTTTCAGCAATAGAGTTCTTCTGGGGATCGGCAAAACTAGCCAAAGTTGGTAAATCCAAAGTTGGGGCTACAGAAATTACAAATCTGGTTTGCGGTCTCTTTGCATGAACGTATTCGGCAATAGCTAAACATAATGGTACTCCTTGGGCTAATTTTGCTGCTTTTGAACCAGGGAGTAAACCAATGATTGGGGAGTCGGGGTTAGGGAGTAGGCTTGCCGTGACTTGTGCCGAACCTGTCCTGAGCGTAGCCGAAGGGCGGAGCTGAGGTAGCGTAGCCGAACGGGGGTAGGGAGTACTGACTTGTTCTTGTGCTTCTAGCATCAAATCACCGACAACAGTGAATTTGTGAGCATATTTTGCTGGGGCTTTGGCTGCTACTTCGGGTTTCATCACGCCAAAGCGATCGATCCAGTTATGCCAACGAGCTTCCCATTCGGCGTAAACTACTGTGCGATATCCGAGCTTTTTGCCTATAATCACTGGAAAAATTTGATCGCCGCCCAAAAAAACGATAATACCGCGACTTCTCCAATCCCAATTTTCAAATGTTTTGCCCCAAAGCAAAAATTGCCAAAAATGTTCTGCTCCCTGAACTCTATCTACTTCGGGGAAAGAAAGAGCGATCGCTGCTTCTTTACCACTGGCATTTGAGCATGGTGATAATACCACAGAAATCCTCACTAAAGAACGGTCATACCCTAATTCTTGCCGCAACGCTTTCACTACCGGACGCACCCAGGTTGTTACTTCACCTGGGCCATTTGAAAGTATCAGAATATCTACTTGAGTCATTAGTCAAAAGGCAAATATTACCTAACTCGTTCGTCATGCTATAGGTATATACTGTAGCTTGTTAATCAGATTTGATAACCTCTTTCACATTAATTTTGCATAGAGTTGGCAGTTATTTAATCGCTAACACTGTCACCTAGATTGCGACTACTGGTTTTCAGCTATATTTAGTTGATATTACCAAATAATCCATAATTTTTAATTCTCAATACCTATTTAAATAGATAATGAATGACCATTTCATGAAACTTAAGTGTCAGTAATATTATTTAACTATCGAGAAAAATATAGCGGTAAAGTTGATTATTATATTTTCCATAAAAGGTATTTTTTTTAACTTACCCGATGATAAGCCTATACGTACTCCGCAATACAGGTCTTTAAAGCAGGGTTAGTAAAGTTTAGGTTATTGACAATCGCAGCTATGGCTAACAATCATAGCTGCGATTATTAATAATTTTTTGGGCAATCTAAATATAGCCCTTTTTTTTGCTTATCAAACCCATTGTTTAGGCAGTGAATCCTGTGATCAAAGGCAACTCCAGCCCATCCGCTCCCAAAATATATTCCTCACGGAATTTACTGCTCCGATTTATTCTTGGCGGCACTACTCTTATTGTGAGTATTTCTGCTTATTTTAGCTATCAAGCTGCTCGGAAAATAACGCTACAAGACTTAAGAGGAAAAGCTTTTTTAGAGGTACAGAGAAGGGTTGATGAAATTGAGGAGTGGTTACATGTTCGCAAAGTCGAGGTGCAAACCCTTGCTCATACTTCAACTGTACGCTCCTTAGACTGGTCTATCACAGAACCCTATTTAAAGTCAGAAGTTGAGCGGATCGATGAATTTTTCTTTTTCCAAATAGCTACCCCGGATGGTTCGTATTTTAATACTAAGGTTGGTCGAGCAAATAAAAATATTCAGGATCGAGACTACTTTCAAAAAGCACTAGCCGGAAACAGAAACATTTCCGATCCCTTTATTAGTCGTTCCACAGGCGTTCCTTTAATTGCGATCGCCACTCCAATCTGGTCAAATTCTCCTAGCAATCGTTCACCAATTGGGGTTTTCCACGGCAATGTTAAAGTCGATCGCATTGCTAAGGTGGTCAACTCGTTGCGCTACGGCAAGAACAGCTATGCATTCGCCCTCAATTCCCAAGGAGAAGCGATCGTTCATCCCAACTCAAACTTAATGTCAACGGTAGAAAAACCTGCACCCAGCCTGCTGAAAATTCCAGATCGTAATTTAAATGCGATCGCGCAGAAAATGGTAAACAAACAACAGGGAATTCAGTTGATGGAAATTGACGGCACTAAAAAGTATGTTGTTTATGTGCCGTTGCGAGAAGCTAATTGGTCTGTGGCTTTGGTAATTCCGCGCCAAAATATTGAATCTCGGCTACAATTTCTCGATCTGATTACCCTAATTGTGGGCGGATTGACAGTAACGATGATTGCTGTATTGTGGCAGGTACAAGCCTTTGAACAAGCTCAACTGAAAAAATCTAAAGCGGCGGCTGATATCGCAAACCGGGCTAAAAGCGAATTTTTAGCCAACATGAGCCATGAACTGCGAACACCCTTGAACGGTATTTTGGGTTGTGCTCAAATTTTGCTGCGTTCTAAAGGTTTGCCGGAGCCAGAGCAATATCATGTAAACATTATTGAACAGTGTGGCTCTCATCTGCTGACTTTAATTAATGACATTTTGGATCTTTCCAAAATTGAAGCGAGAAAACTGGAACTGCATCCTCAAGATGTGCATTTTCCGTCTTTTTTACAGGGAATAGGGGAAATTTGCCAGATTCGAGCCGAGCAAAAAGGTATTTTATTTGTCTATGAACCCACAAGCAACTTACCCACAGGGGTTCATGTCGATGTCAAAAGGTTACGTCAGGTTCTCTTAAATCTGCTGGGAAATGCCATTAAATTTACCGATGAAGGTAAGGTTAGCTTCAAGGTTGAGGTAATCGATCGACTTACTGCTGATGGGCAGACAGAGAAATATCGCATTCGCTTTAGTGTAAAAGACACAGGAATTGGCATAACTCCAACCCAATTGGGCAACATTTTTTTGCCATTTGAACAAGTAGGTGAGAAAAAGCATCAGATAGAAGGGACAGGGCTGGGTTTAGCTATTACTCGGCAGTTAGTGCAGATGATGGGTAGCGATATCCAGGTTAAAAGTGAGATTGGTCAGGGTAGTACTTTCTGGTTTGAAATTGCGATCGCCCAAGCCAGCGAATGGGTAGAGTCTGCTATGGCTGCATCCAAGGAACAAATCATTGGCTTTGAAGGTAGTCCTCGCACCATCCTGATGGTGGACGATCGCTGGGAGAATCGCACAGTAATTACAAACTTATTGCAACCATTGGGTTTCAAAGTGGTTGAAGCCAGTAACGGTAAAGAAGGTTTAGAAAAAGCGATCGCTCTGAAACCAGACCTGGTGATTACAGATTTGCTGATGCCAGAAATGGATGGGTTTGAATTGATTAAACACCTGCGTCATACCCCAGATATCCATGATGTCAAGATTATCGTCTCTTCTGCTAGTGTCTTTGAAGCCGACCAACATCGCAGTCTGCAAGCAGGAGGTGACACCTTTTTGAGCAAACCGATACAGGCAGATGAATTACTGCATCAATTAGAGTGCCATTTAGGTTTGACATGGATTTACCAGCAGCCTGAGGAACAAAAAATCAATTCTTCGCCTACAACACTTGATAGTTCACCAGATAAGTTGACTCCTCCTTCCCCCGATATATTGCAAGAACTGATGAATTTAGCCAGTAAGGGTAACTTCAATGACATTCTCAAATGGGCAGATAAACTAGAGGAAACAGACACAAAATTTACTCCCTTTGCTAATCAATTGCGGCAGCTAGCTAGGCAGTTTGATGAAGATTTAATCCTTAAATTTTTGACCGAAAAATTAAAAGATTAATTTTCTTAAATTTATTTATGGGGATTGTAGTGCGTGAATTTTAAATTTGGAATGTTCTCCTTTAGCGTCTTGCAAAAAAGTAACGTGAATCAATATAGGATAGAAATATTATGACAGCAACGATAGGCGATCAAAAAAATTCTCTAAATAGCGATCCTAGTAGAGGAATTATTTTAGTCGTTGACGATAACCCTGCCAACTTACAAGTTTTATCGAGCTTTTTGGATCAGTCTAGCTTTGAAGTTTGGGCCGCTCGTAGTGGTGAAAAAGCCATTCAAAGATTAGAAAATGATAATTTACCTGATTTAATCTTGCTTGATATCATGATGCCGGGTATCGATGGATTTGAAACTTGTAAATACTTAAAAAGTGAAAGCAATCCTCGTGTCCGGGATATTCCAATCATTTTTATGACTGCTCTCTCAGATACTGCTGACAAGGTTAAAGGATTGAGACTGGGAGCCGTAGATTATATTACTAAACCTTTTCAGTATGAAGAGGTTTTGGTGCGAGTAGAGCATCAACTTAAGCTTAAAAACTTGACGAAAACCTTGATTGACAAAAACACCGAATTACAACAGATTCAAACTCAACTGATTCAAGCAGAAAAGGTCGCAACCTTGGGTCAAATGACAGCAGGAATTGCCCATGAAGTAAATAATCCCATCAATTTCATCGCTGGTAACTTGAATTTTGTTGAAGAGTATTTCCGAGATGTTGTTAATTTACTTGAACTATATCAAAAGTATCTGCCCGATCCCCCAACTGAAATTCAAAATGCTATTAAAACAAAAGATATCAATTATTTGTTAAATGATTTATCTAAAATTATTCAATCTATGCAAGTAGGTACAGATCGCGTTACAGAAATTGTGTCATCGTTGAATAAGTTCTCTCGACACGGAGAAGCAGGAAAAAAACTGGCTAACCTGCATGAAGGTTTAGAAACTACGCTACTCATTCTTGGACATCGACTTAAAGCAAATGCTCATCGTCCAGCAATTAAATTAATCAAAGAATACGGAGAAATACCACTTATTGAGTGCTACCCAGGCGAACTCAATCAAGTTTTTATGAATTTGATTAGTAATGGGATCGATGCAATTGAAGAAATCCAAAAAAATCAGTATTTTGATGAAAATTTTAGACATATTGGTATGATTTGGATTAAAACTGAAGCGATTGGAGAGCGAGTTATTCTCAGAATTGCAGACAATGGCTCAGGAATCAGCGAAGTAAACCGAACAAAGATATTCGATGCTTTCTACACTACAAAAGTCATTGGCAAAGGAACAGGGCTAGGTTTATCTATTGCTTACCAAATTGTAGTTAACAATCATCGCGGTAAGCTAAGTTGCCATTCAACACAAGGGGAGGGCACAGAGTTTGTGATTGAATTACCTATCCGATAAATTAGAATCCTAAATCTTAAACTGCATTGGTATTCAGAAAATACTTGCAATTGCTGAATTCTTGGTTAAAAGCGCAACGAGGGTCATTCAAACTAAGGGAGCGATGCCTGTGGCGGGCTACGCCTACGCGCCCTTTTTGCTATTAGTATATTGATTTGAATGATTATCCCGTTCCACCAGTGGAAAAACTATTGAAAAGGTTGATTCAAAATTCATTTTTACAAACCGCTTGCATGGGTTTTCCTTTCTTACTGCAATGGTATATAGCTAAATAGTTATTTAAATAATCAAAATAATATTACAAAAAATTTACAAAAAAGTGAGTAAACACTTTTAGGTAAAGTCAACAATTACGAAGAAATATTTCGTTTTTTATATCGATTTGTGTCATATAGGCGATAAAATGCCTACTGGGCAAGCGTTTTCTGATAAAAAACAGATATTGCCTAAAAGATCACAAGTTACCTGTGGCTGATGATGCCGCTAGGAACTTCCTTCAGAGAACACGCATCAAAGGAGCCGAAGAAGCATGTTCACACACGTCAAGTCCACCATTAGACACATTGCGCCTGATAACTTACGCGGACGTAGTTTAATCAAGGTGGTCTATGTCGTGCTTGAGTCCCAGTACCAGAGTGCTTTGTCGCAAGCGGTTCGCACGATTAACGCGAACAATCCCAACTTGGCGATTGAAATCAGCGGGTACTTGATTGAGGAACTCCGCGACCCAGAGAATTACGAAGAGTTCAAACGAGAAATTGAGAGTGCGAATATCTTCATCGCTTCCCTCATTTTCATCGAAGACTTAGCACAGAAAGTAGTAACAGCAGTAGAACCACACCGCGATCGCTTGGATGTTTCTGTTGTCTTTCCCTCGATGCCAGAGGTAATGCGCCTGAGTAAAATGGGTAGCTTTTCCTTGGCACAGTTGGGTCAGTCAAAAAGTGCGATCGCCCAATTCATGCGGAAACGCAAAGAAAAATCCGGTGCGGGATTCCAAGATGGGATGCTGAAGCTTTTGCGAACACTGCCGCAAGTGCTGAAGTTTTTACCGATGGACAAGGCACAGGATGCTCGAAATTTCATGCTCAGTTTTCAGTATTGGCTAGGTGGTTCTCCAGAAAACCTGGAAAACTTCTTGCTGATGCTAGCTGATAAATATGTATTTAAAGGTTTAGAAAAACAGAATTTTGCACCTTCTACATACGAACAGCCGGTCGTTTATCCCGATCTAGGGATTTGGCATCCTTTGGCTCCCAGTATGTTTGAAGATGTCAGAGAGTACCTCAATTGGTATACAGCTCGTAAGGATATTTCTAGCGATCTAAAAGATCCCCTAGCTCCTTGTGTCGGGTTAGTATTGCAACGCACTCACCTAGTTACAGGGGATGATGCCCATTATGTAGCAATGGTGCAGGAGTTAGAAGCACTAGGTGCACGGGTATTACCTGTGTTTGCTGGTGGTTTAGATTTCTCCAAGCCTGTGGATGCTTACTTCTATGAACCAAATACCAACACACAGTTGGTAGATGCAGTGATATCGCTGACTGGTTTTGCTTTAGTAGGTGGTCCAGCTAGACAAGACCATCCCAAGGCAATTGAGGCACTTAAACGCTTAAACCGTCCTTATATGGTGGCGTTACCCTTAGTATTCCAAACCACAGAAGAGTGGATGGATAGCGATTTAGGGTTACATCCAATTCAAGTAGCTTTGCAAATTGCAATTCCTGAATTGGATGGGGCAATTGAGCCAATAATTTTATCGGGTAGGGATGGAACTACAGGGAAAGCGATCGCACTGCGCGATCGGGTTGAAGCTGTCGCCGAACGCGCCTTAAAATGGGCTAACCTCCGCCGCAAACCAAAGCTGGATAAGAAAGTCGCCATCACCGTTTTTAGCTTCCCGCCAGATAAAGGCAACGTGGGAACCGCAGCGTACTTGGATGTATTCGGCTCCATCTACGAGGTGATGAAAGCCCTCAAAAATAATGGCTACGACTTACCAGAATTGCCAGAATCAGCCGAAGCGTTGATGCAAGAAGTCATCCATGACGCACAAGCACAGTACAACAGTCCAGAACTGAACGTTGCTTACAAAATGTCAGTTCCTGAGTATGAGGCACTTACCCCTTACTCTCAACGCCTAGAGGAAAACTGGGGACCACCTCCGGGACATCTCAACAGCGATGGGCAAAACCTGCTAATTTATGGTAAGCAATTCGGTAATGTCTTCATCGGTGTACAACCTACATTTGGTTACGAAGGCGACCCGATGCGGTTGTTATTCTCCCGTTCCGCTAGTCCTCACCACGGTTTTGCTGCTTACTACACTTACCTAGAGCAAGTTTGGAAAGCTGATGCTGTACTGCACTTTGGTACACACGGTTCCTTGGAATTCATGCCAGGTAAACAAATGGGGATGTCTGGTGATTGTTATCCAGATAACTTGATTGGCTCAATTCCCAACTTGTATTACTACGCAGCTAATAATCCGAGTGAGGCGACAATTGCCAAACGTCGGAGTTATGCCGAAACAATTTCCTACTTGACACCGCCAGCAGAAAATGCTGGTTTGTATAAAGGTTTGAAGGAACTCAGCGAATTAATTGCTTCCTACCAAACCTTGAAAGATAGTGGACGCGGTGTTTCCATTGTCAACAGCATCATGGATAAATGCCGGATCGTGAATCTGGATAAGGATATTCACCTGCCAGAAACCGATGCCAGAGACATGAGTGCTGATGAGCGGGATAATATTGTTGGCAACGTCTACCGCAAGTTGATGGAAATCGAGTCGCGGTTGTTGCCTTGTGGTTTGCACGTCATTGGTAAACCCCCAAGTGCAGAAGAAGCGATCGCAACTCTCGTCAACATTGCTAGTCTAGATCGTCAAGAAGAAGGAATTCAAGGCTTGCCGGGAATTATCGCCAATAGCATTGGACGTAGCATTGACGATATTTACCAAAATAACGACAGAGGCATTTTAGAAGATGTCCAGTTACTCCAAGACATCACCTTGGCAACCCGTGCAGCAGTTACTGCTCTTGTCCAAGAGCAAATCGACGCGGAAGGGAGAGTTTCTTTAGTTTCCCGGTTGAATTTCTTCAACATGGGCAAAAAAGAACCTTGGGTAGAATCATTGCATAAAGCAGGTTATCCCAAAGTTGATAGCGCCGCCCTAAAACCCCTATTTGAGTATTTGGAATTCTGCCTAGAACAAGTTTGTGCCGACAACGAACTCGGAGCATTGCTCAGAGGCTTGGAAGGTGAATACATCCTACCTGGCCCTGGTGGCGATCCCATCCGCAACCCGGATGTATTGCCCACAGGTAAGAATATCCATGCACTCGATCCGCAATCCATCCCAACAACAGCAGCAGTCCAATCAGCCAAAATCGTTGTAGATAGGCTTTTGGTACGTAATAAGGCAGAAAACGAAGGAAAATGGCCAGAAACTATCGCCTGCGTCCTCTGGGGAACCGATAACATCAAAACTTACGGCGAATCCCTAGCGCAAATTATGTGGATGGTAGGTGTGCGTCCAGTTCCCGATGCCTTGGGACGGGTGAACAAGTTGGAATTGATATCTCTAGAAGAGTTAGGAAGACCCAGAATTGATGTGGTAATCAACTGTTCTGGTGTATTCCGCGACTTGTTCATCAACCAAATGAACCTGCTAGATCAAGGCGTAAAGATGGCAGCTGAGGCGGATGAACCCTTAGAAATGAACTTTGTTCGCAAACACGCTTTGCAACAAGCTGAGGATATGGGGATTAATCTGCGTCAAGCAGCGACGCGCGTTTTCTCTAACGCTTCTGGTTCCTATTCGTCAAATATCAACTTGGCGGTAGAAAACAGCACTTGGGATAGCGAAGCCGAGTTGCAGGAAATGTATCTCAACCGGAAATCCTTCTCCTTCAATTCCGATAACCCCGGAATCATGGATGAATCGCGGCAGATTTTTGAAAGTACATTGAAAACTGCTGATGCAACCTTCCAAAATTTGGATTCTTCCGAGATTAGCTTAACGGACGTTTCCCACTACTTTGATTCAGATCCTACTAAGCTGGTGGCAAGTCTGCGGGGTGATGGTAAAAAACCAGCATCTTATATTGCAGATACAACCACAGCTAACGCCCAAGTGCGGACATTATCAGAAACGGTGCGTTTGGATGCGCGTACCAAATTATTAAATCCCAAGTGGTACGAGGGGATGCTGTCTCACGGTTACGAAGGTGTGCGCGAACTCTCCAAGCGGTTGGTGAATACAACAGGTTGGAGTGCGACAGCCGGCGCTGTGGATAACTGGATTTATGAAGATACTAATGAAACCTTCATCAAAGATGAAGAAATGCAGAAACGGTTGCTGAACCTTAATCCCCATTCTTTCCGCAAGATTGTATCAACTTTGTTGGAAGTGAATGGACGCGGTTATTGGGAAACTAGCGAAGATAATTTAGATCGCCTGCGTGAGTTGTACCAAGAAGTTGAAGACCGGATTGAAGGGATAGACTAGGATTACATGGGCAGGCATAAAGCCTGCCTTAACTTTTCAATCTGAGATATGACTATGAATGCTTTAACGGTCAACCTTCAATCAGTATTGGAACTGACAGATGAGCAGTTTTTTAATCTATGTCAGGCAAACCGTGAATTGAGGTTTGAACGCACTGCAACCGGAGAATTAATTATCATGCCACCAACCGGGGGAGAAACCGGAAATCGTAATGGTAGATTAAATCAACAATTATTTAATTGGTCAGATACCGATGGTACTGGCATCGCGTTTGATTCTTCTACTTGTTTTAAATTACCTAATGGTGCAGATCGTTCACCTGATGCTTCTTGGATAAAGTTTGAACGATGGGATGCTTTAACTGAAGAAGAAAAACAAAAGTTTCCACCCATTTCTCCTGATTTTGTTGTTGAGTTACTTTCGCCAAGTGATAGTTTGAAAGTTACTCAGGAAAAGATGAGGGAATACATAGATAATGGTGTGCGTTTGGGTTGGTTAATTAATCGTAAATCGCGGCAAGTGGAGATTTATCGGCAAGGGCAAGAGGTTGAGGTTTTGGAATCGCCTATTACTTTGTTAGGAGAAGATGTTTTACAGGGGTTTATTTTAAACCTTGAGGCGATTTGGTAACTGAAATAACCAATGTATTACAAAGCAATAAAAGTAATTAATAAAACAGTTCAGTATTATACCTAAAAATGTAGGTATAATTTATGATAAATTTAAATACAAAAAGACCAGCCTCCCACAGCTGGTCTAAAAAATGTTTTTGCGTTGTCTTCTCAAGAGAGTTAAAACCCAATTACGCGTTCCTAAAATGCAACGGGCAACTTTTCTTAACAATATTGTAACAGCCAACACAGATTTTTCCAGAATATTCATCAAAAAAAGATATGGACAAAGCTTAAAAGCTTCTATCTATCAGGAGAATTCAGCAGTTCGCAGGGTATAGATGAGAGAAATAAAGGCAAACAAGGGAGAAAATTTTACCTTGTCTCCTTTATTCTTCTTATCCTTGCCTCAGTCTCAATCGATCGATTTCAACTTGATAGGCTACTGATGCTGGGAGCGATTTCTGCATCTGTTGATGTTTCGCCCACGCGGAGGATTTTAGCCCCCAATTGCTGCAACTTCATATCAAGTCGATCGTAGCCGCGATCGAGGTGCTGTAAACCTTGAATTGTGGTTTGTCCTTCTGCTGCCAGTCCGGCGATGACTAACGCTGCCGATGCTCGTAAGTCTGTACCTAATACTGGTGCGCCAGATAATTTTGGTACTCCCCGAACGAAAGCAGCATTGCCTTTGACACGAATATCTGCCCCCAAACGATTCAACTCAGAGGCATGACGCAAGCGATTTTCAAAGACGGATTCGTTAATTACACTGTCGCCTTCTGCCACTGCCAGCAAAGCCATGAATGGCGCTTGCATATCTGTGGGAAAACCTGGATGGTATTGAGTTTCAATATCCGTTGCCTTAAGGCTTTCGGCTGGCAGAATGTGTAAGTGGTCAGGCTTTTCTTCAATTATTGTCACTCCAATATCTCGCAGCTTGGCAATTACTGGGATGAGATGTTCTGGAGCCACTGGCGAGAGAAGAAGTTCTGAGCGGGTAATTGCTGCTGCCAGCAAAAACGTCCCAGCCTCAATGCGATCGGGAATAATGCTGTAGTCAACAGAATGCAACTTGGGGACTCCTTCGATAATAATTCTGCTAGTCCCCGCGCCCTTAATCTTCGCTCCCATCGCGTTACAGAAGTTAGCTAGATCGACTACTTCCGGTTCTCTGGCAGCATTTTCGATGATCGTTTCACCCTCTGCTAGGGTAGCCGCCATCATCAAATTTTCCGTCGCTCCAACACTGGCAATGTCTAAGTAAATCTTCGCACCTTTTAATCTCCGGCTGCTGCCAGGGACGTAGGCATTACAAATGCCATGCTCAATTTGTACTTCCGCTCCCATTGCTTGCAGTCCTCGAACATGCAAATCAACTGGTCTTGCCCCAATCGCACAACCGCCTGGTAACGGCATCTGTGCTACTCCCAGTCTTGCCAGAATGGCTCCAATGGCGAAAAAACTCGCTCTCAACTGGGTAACTAATTCGTAGGGAGCTTTTGATGTTTTAATCTCGCTGGCATTGATGTCTAAAATGTCACCTTGTCTGGTTAATTGCACACCCAAAGCTGATAACACCTGACCCATCCGCTCTACATCCGCTAATAAGGGGACATTGCGGATACGACAATCATCCGGACACAGCAAGGCTCCAGCCATGATTACCAGTGCTGAATTTTTTGCCCCGCTAATTTTCACATGACCCCGCAAAGGATGCCCACCCCAAATTTGCAAGACTGAGGAGTCTGCTTCTGGAGTAATTTTGGCATCTGGTAAGATGGTAGAAGGATTAATAAGCTTACCTCCAAAAGTAATACGTATTTTATATGTTTGAAGTTGGTTTTGATTCTACAGTAAAGATTCAAAATGTCCACGTTTTAAAGCACTGTTTGGTATAAAAAAATTGTTTTTTGGGTTAAATTTCAGGCTGAAAAGAAGTAGTAGCAAGCTTTTTGAGCTTTTTAAAAAATTTAAAAAAAAGAATGAACAAGTAGTAGTTTTAAGCAAAAATAAATACTCAGTAAAATAACTTAAGTATTCTCTAAAAATCAATGCTGTACTGTCGAGTTAATATTTTGATTCGACCTTGTACCTGAAAAACTCGTTTCCAGTTAGAAACTTTTAAGTAGGCATTATGCTTTTACTTGACAAAGGTAGAACATAACGCAATAATAAGAAATTGTCGATAAGCACAAATGCCAGCGGAACTGGCGGAATGGCAGACGCGCTAGATTCAGGTTCTAGTGCCGCAAGGCTTCCGGGTTCAAGTCCCGGGTTCCGCATATTATCTAAGTTAAGAGTTAGAAGTCAAGAGTTATGAGTTGAAAGACAACTAAAACTAACTCCTAACTATTCATTTCTAACTCCTAGTTTTTGATGTTGACCAGTTTACAAAATTCCTTAGTCAAGCAAATTCGTAAGCTACACTCCACCAAGGAGCGGCACAAGCAGCAGTTGTTTTTAATAGAAGGGACACACCTGTTAGAAGAAGCTTGTGCGGTCAATTACCCACTAGAAACAGTGTGTTGTATCCCAGATTGGCAAGTCGCCCATCCTTCGCTGTGGGAAGAAGCTTGTAGCCGATGCGATCGCGCCGAAATTGTCAGTAGAGAAGTTTTGGATGCGATTGCGACCACAGTCCAACCGGATGGTGTGGTGGCAACGGCAAAACGAAGCCAACGCCAAACTCAACTACCATTGACTGGTTTAGTGCTAGCTTTAGAGACGATACAAGATCCCGGCAACCTGGGTACGATGATTCGCACCGCCGCCGCCGCCGGAGCATCAGGGTTGTGGGTCAGTGGAGATAGTGTAGATTTAGATAGTCCTAAAGTTCTACGTGCTTCCGCAGGGCAATGGTTTCGCCTCGCAACAGCCGTAACCGAAGATTTAAAAGCGACAGTCCAACAAAGTCAGCAGGCAGGAATGCAGGTAGTGGCAACCTTACCCGATGCGACTTTAACTTATTGGGAAGTGGACTGGCGAAAACCCAGTATGATTTTACTGGGAAATGAAGGTGCTGGATTGTCAGCAGATTTAGCAGCGATCGCAGATCGGCAAGTCAGAATTCCTTTGAGCCCTGGGGTGGAATCCTTGAATGTGGCGATCGCAGCCGCTTTAATGTTGTACGAAGCTCAACGGCAACTAATTTGTCAGTAATTATAACTTTTTACCCCAATTGGGTTTTTGTGATTTCTTCGAGATATTGTTCAATATCAGCAACCGCGTCCTCAAGAGCCGCTAAATCAATATCTATCAAGTCTTGATCGAGTTCAACTTCAGTGAAAGTACCACTATGCACTTGGGGGATCTCTTCTTCTTCAGTCGAACTTTCTTGTAAGATATCCTCCAACTGTTCGAGGGATTGTTGAAATACTTGATCGGCAGCACGGCGCTGCTCTGGCTGATTTTGCTCCATAATATTAATTTGAAAATCCTGATTTACTGACTTAATTTTGATTCTAGTTCCTACAGATTTAAATTTTGCACTCATAACATCATAGTTGTGTGCTATGTCAACTTTAGCAATGCTTATCAAGAATATCGATAGGTGCCTCCAATTGCTAAGACTGGAGATTTATTGCGATGCTACGGGTACACTAAATCAAGTTTGGCTAGGTTTAGGTAAGTTTTATAAAACAGGTCTAATACTTAATTTGATAGACTATCCTAAATTTGAAATTATAAAAACTGGTAGCTCAGGGCTAATAACTAACTATGAGTGAAGCCTTATTCTGTATCGAAAATCTGCGAGTTGCCTATCCTGCTCGGAGTGGAGAAGAAGCAAGCTGGGCGGTTGATGATGTATCTTTCACCTTGAAACCAGGTGAAAGAATGGGATTGGTGGGAGAGTCAGGTTGTGGTAAATCAACTATCGGACGCGCAGTAATGCGTTTACTACCATTCTCTAGTCGTATTGAGGGACAGGTGACATTTCAAGGACAGTCCGTGTTTGACTTGACACCTAATCAGTTACGGAAATTTCGGGGAGAGGCGATCGCCTTAATTTTTCAAGATCCCATGACACGCCTCGATCCGTTAATGACAATTGGTAAGCATTGTATCGAAACCCTTCAGGCGCACTCACCAGAATTATCAACGCGGGAAGCCAAAGAAAAAGCACTTGCTACCTTGGCAAAGGTGAATATTCCCCTTAGCCGTTGGAATCAGTATCCTCATGAGTTTAGCGGTGGAATGCGACAAAGGGTAGCGATCGCTTTAGCTTTACTCCTCAACCCCAAGTTTATTGTTGCTGACGAACCCACTACCAGTTTAGATGTCACTGTATCCGCGCAGATATTGCAAGAATTAACTCGCCTGTGCGGTGAAGAAAACATGGGATTGTTGCTGATTTCTCACGATTTAGCAATGGTGGCTGAGTATTGCGATCGCATTGGCGTGATGTACAACGGCAAGATGGTTGAAATGGGTGCTACAGAAACCGTATTTAGGCAACCTCAACACGAGTACACGCGATCGCTTTTAAAAGCAGCATTACATATTCAAGCAGTAACTGATAGTGGAGAATTGATAATTGCCAATGACGAAGAAAAGCAATTACCGATTATTAATCAGCAATCTCCAATTTTGAGTGTTACAGAACTCAAGCAACACTACACTATAGAACCGAACTTTATCGAACGACTGCTTAACACACAAGCGCAGACAATTAAAGCAGTAGATGGAATCAACCTGGATATTTATTCAGGAGAAATTCTCGGCTTAGTCGGCGAATCAGGTTGTGGTAAAAGCACACTATCACGAACAATATTGCAACTAATTCGTCCCACTAGTGGCAAAGTTGAGTTTTTAGGACAGGATTTAACTAAACTATCGCGTCAAGAAATTCGTTCTTCGCGGCGACAAATACAAATGGTTTTTCAAGATCCTCATGCTTGTCTCAATCCAGCGATGACAGTGGGACAAAGTATTGCAGATCCTTTATTTATCCACAATTTAGCCAATCCTGCTAAAGCAAAAGAACAGGTTTTGTGGATGCTAAATAAAGTTGGCTTAACACCGCCAGGAGTGTATTATGAGCGTTATCCGTCAGATTTGTCTGGTGGACAACAGCAAAGAGTAGCGATCGCACGTGCTTTAATTACTCACCCGAAACTCTTAATCTGCGATGAACCAGTGAGTATGTTAGACGCCAGCGTTCAGTCGCAGGTGCTAGATTTGATGTTGCAATTAAAGGAAGAGTTTGAGTTAACTTATCTATTCATCACTCATGATCTTTGGTTAGCTCGATTTTTGTGTGATCGGATTGCCGTAATGAATGGTGGTAAAATTGTCGAACTTGGTTTGACAAAAAAGATTTTTGCCAATCCTCAGCACCCTTATACCAAAACTTTACTAGCTGCTGCTCCTTTACTAGCACGGGCTTAACTAAAAGACTTTTAGTAAAAAAATACTCCATCGTAGTAAGGGCGTAAAGCTTTGCGCCTTTACAAATCTAGAAATAATTTGGGATAATTTATTTTTTGCAAGTCCCTAAATAAAATCAGAAGTTAGAAGTTTTAAACTCCTAATTCTTCATTCCTAACTCCTAACTATCTTCCCTTCCCTCAAGTAATCTAGTTGGTTCTCCACTCGAACTATAAAGTTCAACGAATCTTTTAAATAGCAATGCAGTTTCGTGATTTGAAGTTTTACTTAAGTTGAATAAACGCCCTATATTTTTTTCAGCTAAAGCTCTTAAATACGGCAAATCTTCCAATAGGGTCAAGCAAGAAGCAAAATGCAATATTATTTGTAATAATGGCTTTGGCCAGTCTAGGTCACTATAAATATCTATAAAAAATTGATGTTCTGAGTCATTCAACGGGAAAGCATGAAATATAACAATTATTCTTTTGTTATTGTAAACTGGGATACTTAGTTCAACAGTGTAAGGGGTATGTAATATTAAATCCACCTCTACAATAGGTTGTCGCCAAATTCTCAAAGGATTAGCTGGTGAGTCTAATATTGTTTGAAATTTAATTATTCCACCAGTATTCGTGGGCTGAAAGTGGCTAATTTGAAAAATTTTCAGGTTGTTAAGGCTAAACTTATGAACTGTTTCCAAATGCTTTAAGCTCAATAGATGATATATTTGGCAAATATAAGGAAACGGTAAAATATACTCCTGGCTTATCATGTGGAGCTTTTTTATTTGAAGCTTATTAGCTTGAGTGCGAGCTAGATATTCTTGATACTGGCTGGGGTCTAAATCATTACTGTTGAAGCTTTCTTCCGGCTTTAGATATAACCAACTTACAAAAAAGAAAGAGGCTGTAAATAGCTGAAATATTTCTATAGGAGATAAATAACCATCGGCAAACGCGGCTATACTTCTATCAGTTATCCCAAAAAGCCAAGATGGAATCCCAAAAACCCAAATGCTACTTTTTATTTGATCTATAAAAAGTGCTATTTCAACAATTTTTGAAACATTAGTATTGTTATTGGTACTAAATTTATCATTACTCTTCAAACAATGAATAGACATAGTACTTTGGCTTAATCTTAATTGGTTTTATATTAATTCTAAAGACCAATATATGGTATCAACCTCTATCTTTAGCTATATATATAACTTGTATTTATTAAAGCAAACTTCAAATAAGTTTTTATTAAAAAAGCTACAAATTATAATTTGTTGTTATGTATAATCTAAAGTATCTATGTATTTATTAATAATAGAATTATTTATAATCTATACTAGTAAAGCAATTGAGGTGTTATTTTCTGATAGAAAGCTGTGAGTAAAAAGCGATATACAAATATTAAGATAAAAAAATATTTTTTCTGGCATCATAAATTTATCTATTTCTCTAGGATGAATACTGAATGATGCTTTGGAAAGAAAAAGTTAGAACTTAAAAAGTTTCTCTGTTAAATAAAATACATTAAGTAGGGTGTTGTAATTTTGCTCTAGTTATAACAACTGCAGTGGCTTTTATAGTGGCATATTGCAGACTTGGTAGTACGGTTAGCCATTATCTTATCTAAGGTAGACTATCCCTACCTGGCAAAATACCTGTGACAATTACGATAGAAACTGTAGAATTGCTACTATTAACACTGTATTATTCTTAAATATTTTCTGAAGATTTTTTCTGAGACGGTAGCAATGACCATTCGCCATGCGACTGAAACTGACTTGCCTGCAATTGTGGCAATTTACAACACTGCAATTCCTAGCCGCATGGCAACCGCTGACTTAGAACCAATATCTGTGGAAAGTCGCCTTGCTTGGTTTAAAGGGCGATCGCCTTCACAACGCCCACTTTGGGTAATCGAAGTAGAAGGAGTAATTGCTGGATGGCTTAGTTTCCAATCCTTTTATGGCCGACCTGCTTATAGTAAGACTGCCGAAATTAGTATTTATATCGCTCCTAGCTTTCATCGGTGTGGTTTGGGACGACAACTCTTAGCACAAGCAATTAGTGAAAGCCCTAGTTTGGGTATAAAGAGCCTAGTATGCTTCATTTTTGCCCACAATCAGCCCAGTTTAAAACTTTTTGAAATATTTGGTTTTCAACGTTGGGGACATTTGCCTAAAATTGCCGAACTTGACAGCGTTGAACGGGACTTAGTAATCATGGGATTGCAAATTAGTCAACCTATTGTTTAAAGCGATCGCTATTTTTATTTTTTCTGTGCACTTATAAAGTATTACTGAAATTTTGACAATTAAAGTACAATCCTCATACTCAGATCCAACCACTTCGATTGAGTAATCGGCGCACTGCTAGAAATATAGTCAACACCCGTTTCCGCCACGCCGCGAATCGTTTCCAAAGTTATATTCCCCGAAGCTTCAATTTTCACCCGACTATCCTCCTGGCGAATCAGGTGTACCGCCTGACGCATCATATCCAAAGACATATTGTCCAACATAATAATGTCAGCGTTGTGCTGCAAAGCTTCTTTCACCTGCTCTAAACTTTCCGTCTCAACCTCTATAGTTAAGGGATAAGGAATCTGAGAACGAATACGGGTAACAGCCTCTCCAATCCCCCCAGCCGCCGCAATGTGATTATCTTTAATCATTACTGCATCATCCAACCCCATACGGTGATTAATTGCCCCGCCCAAAGCAGTCGCGTACTTTTCTAACAGTCTCAAACCTGGTGTAGTTTTACGCGTATCCACCAACTGAGCAGGTAAATCAGCAATTTTCTCTATATATATATTAGTCAGCGTAGCAATCCCACTCAACCGCATAGCCAAGTTGAGCGCGACTCGTTCCCCCATCAGCAACGCATCCAGCGAACCATGAATTTCAGCTACCACCTGTCCCGGCTCACACCGTGCACCTTCAGCCGCCACAGCCACAAAGCTGACTTTTTCATTCAAAATCTGAAACACCCTAGCTGCAACTGGTAAGCCAGTAATTATCCCTGAAGCTTTAGCGATCCATTTAGCAGAACCTAGTGTCACATCTTTAACTAGTAGTGTATTTGTTGTGCGATCACCCCTACCAATATCCTCCAACAACCAGGTACGCAACAGAGGATCTAAAACCAGCCAGGGGGGCAAAACAGCAGAATAGCTCACAGATTTGTTGCTTCCTTAGAGACTTCCAGCAATACTATAGCCTAAAACCCTTGTGCTCCAAGGTTTTGATAGTGATGCAGAAGCGGTCCAAAATTATTTTGGAAAAAGTAGTTGACACAAGGAAGTAGGTTCGCTATATTGAATAAGTGCTTGAAGCGGAGCGCGAAAGAGCGACGCTTACAGGTACACCGAACCTTGAAAATATTATAGTTTGAAAGCGATTATACAGCAAGTGTATTGCGTCAAGCAAATAAAAATAACTAAGCTGAAGTTAAAAAAGAGCAGCTAATAGAGCTAATAAAGCAAACACTTCAAAACGGAGAGTTTGATCCTGGCTCAGGATGAACGCTGGCGGTATGCTTAACACATGCAAGTCGAACGGTGTCTTCGGACATAGTGGCGGACGGGTGAGTAACGCGTGAGAATCTGGCTTTAGGTC
>JADEXV010000386.1 GCA_015206945.1 Nostocales cyanobacterium LEGE 12452
GAATTAATAACCAATGACCAATGACCAATGACCACTTGCCCTGAGCGTTCGCGCAGCGTCTCCGTTAGGAGAAGCCGAAGGGATGCCCCATGCCCTATTCCCCAATCGACTTAATTGCCAAAAACTGTCTCATCATCGACATCATCATCATCTAAATCTGCTGGCAAAATTGCGCCTTCACAGCTCTCAATTAGTCCAATGGCAAGGGTTTTGTTCCAATTAACGTTTGTGCTTGGTGTGATTTTCACGGTATTTAAGAAGGGCTGTTGCGATCGCAAATGTTTCAGTTTTTGAAACATTTCTTTTGAGAACAAAGCACCATTATCAGCGGCCAATTTTTTGTCAGTGGCAGCAAGTGTGGTGTCAAATAAGCAGGCGTTGGTGAAATCGGCAGAATTAAGATTTGTCCCCATCAAGTTTGCCTGTTGCAGGTTTGCACCTGTGAGATTTGCCTGTTGCAAGTTTGCGCCTGCAAGGTTTGCGTTTTGTAAGTTCGCGCCTGTGAGGTTCGCCTGTTGCAAATTAGCTCCAGCCAAATTCGCCCCTGTTAACTCCGCATTAGATAAATTTGTTTGCTCAAGATTTACCCCAGTTAACATCACTTGCGATAAAGAGGCTCCCGATAAATTGAGTCCAGACAGAGACTTGATTCGGGTTGCGAAGGCACTTTTATGCAAAACCGTTGTCCTAGCAATTAGCACACTCAGCACTTCTGGGTTGAATTCTGTCAAATTGACTGGATTCCCACAAGGCCAAAAAGGAACTTTTGTTTCTCGGTAGCAAGCGCAAAGCAATAAAAACACATTCAGTCCCACCGCAGCATTCACCTGTTCAACGTTCACAAGGTTTTGCAGTCCGTGAAAATTAGTCAAAGCGTTGTGGGCTATCCCCTCATCTAACCAACGTCCTTGACAGTAAGCACGCCAGAAAGATAAAAGACGTTGAAATAAAACTTCAAATGAAAATTTGTGCTTTTGCTGGCGGCGTAATCCGGCGATCGCTAGTTCTTCAATTTCTTGGCTAAGTATCCCGTAACCTAGTAAATTATAAATATTCTGGGCCACGCTACTGGGATCGAGTACAAAAGTGGGCGTGCCATAAACCTCATCTTGGTACTGAGTCAGAAATTTAAGTTGGGCAGCAATAGCATCTGCACAAAGAGATTCCCCTAGCTTGAGATGCGAAAACTCAATTAAACTACTTTTTGCTGTGCTTTCACTTGAGCTTTCTACATCCCAAACTTTAAAATAAAATGCTGGTAAACTATTAAATTCACCAGCCAGATTAATTTGATGACGTTGCGAGTGTAAAATTTTGAGAGCAATCGCTTGCATCTGCTCAAGTAAATCTTGGGGATGACGATCGGCGAGTAAATTAGCGATCGCCTCTGGAGTCCGGTGAATATGAGCTGATCCTGAACGCAGTAGCATCGTCTTGATCCCACCAATTAGCGGATAACCCAACAACCATCGACTCAGGCGATGATGAATTTCCCATAACAGAAAAGACTTTTGGGTATTAGCAGCTAACTGCAATAGTTCATCATCTAGCAATCCCTCGCGGTGCAAGATGCCCAACAAATGCAGCATTAGGGGTTGACGGACAAGGGCAGATAATTCTTTTAACTTTGATTGGCTGGTAAATAATCCTGCCTGTTTTAACAATGTAAAGAAATTTTGAGCAATGGGTAAAGATTGCACTTTTGCCCATTGCTGAAACCATTGTTTGAGTTCGTCCCCATCCAATGGCTGAATAATAATTCGCCTCAACAATAGCGGTAGTTCCGAGGCGATTTCTGGTAACGTTGTTGAGCGACTTGTCAACACAATTTTGTGGCGGTGCTGAGATTGAAAGTTCAGTAATTGCTGAATAAAAATTGCTTGTGCCCTGATACCCTGAGCAGAATGGGGCAATTCATCCAAACCATCCAGCAGCAACAGACAAGGGAGATTTTCTTGCTCTAGCCAAGTTGAAAGATTAACACCAAAGGCAGAATTTAGAGTTTCGATTAAAGTTTTACCGTATTTTACATCTCGCAACCTAATTACTATCGGCATCCAAGTAGGGTACAATTCCTGTGCTACCTGTGCTGCCCAAAGTTGGCAAAAACTAGTTTTTCCATAGCCAGGTTCTGACTCAATGACAGCGATCGTTTCTAAATCAGTTAGCTGTTGCTGTGCCCATGTTTTTAAGTCAACTGGTTTAACAGCTTTATTATCCTGCTCAGAAACATTTTCCTCTATTGGTAAGCCTTTTTGTGGCACATAGATATCCTTAAGAGCAAAGGATTCCATCAGCAAAGGGATACTGAGGTTTTTAATCAAACTTCCACGATAATGTTCTCGGTGTAAATCAATTTTTTCACTGACTGTAGAACCAACTTCTGGGGTGATGAAACCGGGAGATAATGAAATCCCCAAACGGAAAAATTTTTGCAGTTGTGCTAAAGGTGCAGCATTCTCGGTGACGACTACCAATATGTCACCAGGAAGTGAGTTAACCAAACGCTGTGTTAGAAGTTTCGCTTCCGCTTCCTCTGCACCATTGGCAACTAACCAAGCTATAGCAGCATTATTTATTTGTTGCACTAATAATGAATCTGCAACCGAAGACAGTGCTTGTTCAGCTTGAGTATCAGTCAATTTACCTGGGCTGAGAGTTTTCAGCAATCCTTGTAGTTGCGAATCTTCGAGGATGAGTTTACCAACGTCCTCTTTAAGTATGTGTGCTTGTATGGGTATAATTGCCCGGTCTAACCACGGTTTTTGTAAGCTTGCTTCCTGCTCTAGAATTGCTTGCAAAGCTTGGAGATAGGCAATTTGAAACGCTAGCCATGTGCCTTCATTACGTTTTAACGGTTTTTTTTGGCTGAGGCTACGCAAAAGCTTTTCTGTCAGCAGGGAAATGACACTGATTTCTTCCCAAACAATACTTAAGGGCAGTTCTAAAACCTCTGCCAAGGTACAGATATCAAAAGGCATAAGGCTTTTGAGTTCCATATCCTGAACAATACGGTAGGCAATACCTGCCAATTGCCCCCCAGAAAACCCTCTAATTTGATTGATTGCGATATGGCGTTCTGCCAACCAGTGCCGAATACTCAGGTTCATTTAATCACACAGTGAAGGCTGCATAAGGCAATTATGATCGATTTATCAGTTTGCGAAAACAGGTGACAATGGGGAAGACAAAGTTTTGTATTAAAGTTTTTTTCTGACTGGTAAAAAACAGTGCCGATCTAATTGAGTGGACTATGAGCGATCGCCCTTTAAAATTATTGTTAATCGACCAAGACCCGATTTTTCGTCTGGGATTACGGGTAGCCCTAGAAGCGATTCCTAACCTAGAAGCGATCGCAGTTGTAGAAAGTGATACCATTGCCTTGCAGATTCTAACAGAAATTGCCGAAAAAGACCCTAACCAGGTAAATTTGGTAGTTTTGGAGTTCGGCAATGGTCGCTCTACCACCAGTCAACAGCTAGGTTTACAATTCTCTCGGCAACTCAGAACCTTATATCCCAACCTACCAATCCTGCTCCTCACTTCTATTCAAGAACAAGGACTGCTTTTAGCTGCGAAATCTGTTGGTGTAAATGGCTATTGCCCTAAAGGTACACCACTTCCTGAGTTAGTCGCCGCCATGCAAGAAGTTGCAGATGGTGGTTCTTACTGGTTCCAGGACAGAGAAGCAATAATAACTCCTAACTCCTCACCCCTAACTCCTAACTCCTCACTCCCTTTCTCTAAACTGCGAAATAATTTACGTTTGTCAGGAATCGCTAATATTGAAGCTACCCTAGCCGCAGTAACAACACAATTACAAATTCCCGGACTACCAGTACTAGATCGAGCCATTCTAGCTGGACAGCAGCGAGAACTGCTAGCGGCTCGTTGGTTGCTAAATCGGTTGTTGGTTTCACCACAAGAAAGGCAAGAGGAACAGATTCTGGTTGCTGATGAGCCACCGTTGACTCCTTCATTGAGTAGTGCCATTCAACAAAGGCAAACTGTATCACCCTTACTTAGTTCGGGAACCCTACAATCTGCCTTGTTTACATCTTGCGTTACTAAACTTCAGTTTCCCTTACGAAATGTCACAGATATACCTTTAGAAATTGACATATTTCGTGAAGATAAAAAACGGGAATTACTTTATCTAATACTACAAAAATTAGCTGAACAGTTGGATGAACTGCGTACTTCTCAAATAGAGATAAATCAATTACATGAACTAAGGAAGACCTTGATAAGCGATTTATGGCAAGCAGTTATTATAGATTTTTTTGGGAAATTTTCTCGGATAAAAATAGTTAATCAAAATATAGAAATAGTTAATTTATTACTGCAAAATACAGAAGTTGTGCAAAGAGATATTCTTAATAAAATTCCGCTAGTTTGTGAGTTTTATTCTTATCTATTATTTCAAACGGAATTGGACATTGATAATATCTCCTATCCAGTAGTGAGCGCTGAAGCTAAATCCCAAGCATTGATGATTTTAGAAAACTTATTGATTCAGGTAGCGAATGGAGTAGTGCAACCACTGTTAAATTATTTAGCAGATGTAGAAGAGATTAAGCAAAAGTTTTATGGGCAGCAATTGATTTCTACAAGAGAAATTGAACGGTTTAGAAATGATTTGTCATGGAAGTATAGATTAAAAAATTATATAAACGAGCCAAAAGAAGTTTTTGAAAGTCGCTATGAACTGTTTGTAATTGCGCCTCGTGGCATTGCCAATACTTCAGTTTATGCTCCTCGAAATCAGGAATTAGTAAAACTTTCTAATATTCCTTTAGTAGTGACATTGCTCCTAGAATTTAGCGATGCGATCGCACCGCGTTTAAAATCACTATTAGCTGTTTTCGGTAGTGGTATAGTTTTTATCCTTACCCAAATAGTTGGTCGGGGTTTAGGTTTAATCGGTCGTGGTATTC
>JADEXV010000387.1 GCA_015206945.1 Nostocales cyanobacterium LEGE 12452
CCCTTACTCAGTTAGAAGAAGTTAATGACGATACATGGATAGCAACAAGATATAAGGTTCTAACACAGGATACTGAAGTAGTAACAAAAATCAAGGATACAAGTGATAAAATAACAAAATTTAAAGAGATTTTTATTGCTTCTATAGAGGGAGATTTAACCAGTAAACGTCTTGATAATTTCATACAAGAAACTAATTCATTTTCAGCACTTGTTTCCAGCCCAAAATAGTCGTTATTCAGGAAAAATTCAAAGATGCTTATTAATTCCGAAGCTGAAGCTCAAGCGATTTTTGAGAAATTAAGACAAGTTGATGCGAAACTTAACTCTCCACAAGTTTTATTCACCATTGATCATGAAAGCGATCAACGTAAGAAAGATGCTTTTAACGAAGCGAGAACTAAAATCGCTGTTCAAATTCGACAACTAGAAAATCAGAGACTTTCTTCACTATTAGCAGGTCTACAATCAAATGAAGCTTCCTTTAAACAAGGAATAGACAACTTAAACCGCGAAATTGAAACAGCTAATAGTATAGCTAGAATTACACAAGCAATTGATAACGTTTTGGGTGTTGTCACTGCCATAGTGATTCCCACGCGAGAAACCGGAAGCCGGAAAATATACGTTTTACTGGTAGGAATCGACAACTATCCCGATCCCAAACATCGCCTCGACGGCTGTGTCAACGACATTACAGCCATAACCGAGTATCTAAACGAAAGGTTTGATCCGCTAGAATACCAACTGCATTTACTCAAGCTTCAAGATGAACAAGCAACCCGTGAGGCAATTATTAATGGCTTCCGCAACCATCTTTGTCAAGCTCAAAAAGATGATGTAGTTTTGTTCTACTACAGTGGTCATGGTTCCCAGGAACTAGCACCGAAGGAATTTTGGCACATCGAACCAGACCATCTGGATGAAACTTTAGTCTGCTACGACAGTCGTACCGAGAACGGTTGGGATTTAGCAGATAAGGAGTTGGCAAAACTAATTGCAGAAGTTGCAGAAAAAGAACCGCATATAACCATCATTATGGATTGTTGTCATTCTGGTTCTGGCACGAAAGACCCCATGCAAGAAGCCAAAGAACGTCGCTTTCCCGCCGATAAGCGAGAACGTCCCTTGGATAGCTTTATTTTTAAACTGGAAGATTTAGATAAACTTTCAGATTCCCGCGATCGCGATCCCGAAAAACACCCCACAGGTTGGAAGATCCCCAAAGGTCGTCATGTGCTGCTAGCAGCTTGTAGAGACTACGAAACAGCCAAGGAATACCCAGGTAAGTTTAGGGGTTATTTCTCCTATTATTTGCTGGAAACACTCACCAAGACGAACGGAAAGCTGACATATCGGGATTTATTTGCCCGCACAAATGCCATTGTCCGCAGTGAAAGTAGAGAACAGTCTCCGCAATTGGAAGTGAATGATCCCCAAGATGGTGATAAGTTCTTTCTTGATGGTGCCATAGCTGAAGTTAAACCATACTTCATTGTGACCCATGACAAAACCTCTGGCTGGGTAATTGAAGGTGGTGCTGTCCACGGAGTGCAACCCTCCAAAAATGGTGAAACTACTTTATTAGCATTGTTTAAAATTGATGCGAATAATGACGATTTGCGTGACCCTTCAAAATCTGTAGGTACAGCAAAAGTAACTCAGGTATTGTCAACTAAGAGCCGAATAGATATCGAAGGGGTAGATAACCTAGCTACTGATAGCACTTTTAAAGCAGTTGTTACCAGTTTACCCTTACCACCTTTAGGGGTTTCCTTTGAAGGAGATGAAGCGGGTGTAAATTTAGCGCGTGAACAGCTAAACAAAGCTGGATTCAATGGTAAACCTTCAGCCTATGTCCGCGAGTCCCAAGAAATGGACAACGCAGATTTGCGCCTGTTGTGTCACAATAACCAGTATGTAATAGCCAGACCCATAGATGAGCATCCTATAGTCGCTCAAATTGATGGTTACACTCCAGACAACGCAGAGAAGGCAATTAAACGCTTAGAACATATTGCCCGGTGGACAACAATTGCTCAACTGAAGAATACTGCGGCGACTCAGATTAAAACTGGTGATGTGAAGATGGAACTCATCTTTAAAGACGAGGATTTATCACAATCACAGCAGATGCGTTTGCAGTACAAGTATAAAGAAGGTAAGTGGCAACCACCGGAATTTAAACTGAAACTTACCAACACAACTAAAAAGCCTCTTTACTGTGCTTTAGTCAATCTTTCAGATAGTTTTTCCATTAGCGCCCCATTTTTTGAATCTGGTAGTATCAGGCTGCAACCAGGAGAATCAGCTTATGCTTTAGATGGAGAAGAATTGATCCTCGAAGTCCCAGACGAGTATTGGACACTGGGAATTACCGAGTACAAAGACATAATTAAATTGATTGTTAGCAATGACGAATTTGATGCCAGATTGCTAAATCAAGATAAACTAGATGCTCCTCGACCTAGATCAAGAGATATAGAATCTTCAAATCAAAGTAGTCTTGAACGTTTAATGGATCGGACGCAAAATCGTGAAATCAGAGCCAAAAGTAGCGCAGTCAGTTTTGACGATTGGTACGCAGAGGAAATCACAATTACCACAGTCCGCCCCTTGGAATCTACCCCAGTTACCCCAGGACAAGAACAACAATTAGCATTAGGGGTGAAATTACAACCTCATCCCAGCTTAAAGGCAAATGTTCGCCTCACCACCACACCACAAGTCAGCCGAGATTTAGGTAATAACATTGTGCCTCCTATTCTGCGGGAAGATGCAGAAGTAACTCAGCCTTTCCAATTTACTACGAGTCGCGGTACAGACCCAGGATTAAGTGTACTGGAACTGAACGACGTTACAGATTACGAAGTTGTCACCCCAGATGCACCTCTGAAGTTGTTAGTTGATGCAGCCCTAGCAGATAATGAATATCTGCTTCCTATAGGTTATGACGGTGAATTTTTCTTACCTCTAGGGCGTGGTCAAATAACTAACGACGGTAAAACAGAAATTATCCTCGAAAGATTACCAGCACCCGTGAGTGAAGGAGAACGCAGCCTGCAAGGTGCAATCCGCATCTTCTTTCAAAAAGTGATCAGCCAGGGTTTGGGACGGGAATTTAAGTATCCGATATTAGCAGTACCTGAAATAACGGAGAACAAGGAAAAGAAAGTAATCTATCATTACGATGAAGCTTATGTTAGGGAGCAGGTAAAAAATGCCAAACGAATTGCTCTCTACATCCACGGAATTATCGGCGATACCGAAAGTTTAGTATCTACTATTAAACAGCCTGTATTGCAACCAGATGGGCAAAAAATTTCCATCAGCGAACTTTACGACTTAGTGCTTACCTTTGATTATGAAAATTTGAATACTTCTATTGAGCAGAATGCCCAAAATTTGAAACGACGGCTAACAGATGTAGGTTTAGGAGAAAACCACGGTAAAGAACTACACATTATTGCTCACTCAATGGGTGGTTTAGTATCTCGTTGGTTTATTGAACAGGAAGGTGGGCATAAATTTGTCCAACACCTAATTATGTTGGGTACACCAAACGCAGGTTCTCCTTGGTCTGTGGTGGAAGATTGGGTAAAACTGACTCTGGGTATTGCACTCAACAGTCTTGCTACAGTTGCTCCCCCGGCAAAAGTAGTAGGTACGTTGCTTGGTACATTAGAAAAAAATATCCGGGTGTCTCTAGCCCAAATGAACCCAGCTTCCGAATTTCTCAATTCTCTGGCCGCTAGTGATGACCCTGGTATTCCTTACTCAATTATTGCTGGTAATACCTCTATTATTGCCGCAGCATTAGAGGAACAACCACAGAAAAAGTCCAGTATCTTGAAACGGCTACAACAACGTTTATTTAATAAAGTAGTAGAATTACCGTTCTTCGGTGTGCCAAATGATATAGCTGTGAAGGTGGATAGTATCAAGAGTGTTCCTACCGCGCGATCGCATCCTCCCCATATTCAAGAAATACCCTGCGACCACATGAGTTATTTCCTCAATGAACCTATTGACGTTGGGTTACAAGCTTTAATTGCAGCTATTACAAGGCAGAAATAAATACTAAGAAGGCATCCATTAGACATAAAAATTCTTAATGAGTGCCTTACTCATTTTTGCATTTACATTTATGTGCTAATGCAAAAATCACGCTATTTAGTAACAAAATAAACAAGTTTTAAGATGCGATTATGAAATATAACTGGAAAAATACAGGCAAAAATATCGGTTTATTCTGTACACTATTGACTACCTTTTTTATCAGTCTAAATACTTCTGCAAAAGCAGCAGAAACTGTTGTATTGCGTTATGGTCAGTGGGAAGAATCAATCTCAGTTACTGATTTACAAAGTATTCCAGAAACAGGGCAAGTACCTCAGAAATACAAAGTTTATACTAATAAATTTCCATTAGAAGAACGCCAGAAGTTCTTAAAAGCACTACAAACGGAAAGTCGTGTAAATTTTGTCACTTTAAGTCGATTATTATATACTTCAGTTGGCAGCACTATTCTCCAAGATTTTGCTAGACTAACATCCCGCAAGGATAATGCTGGAATGCAAGCTCTGAGAACTGCATTGGTACATGGTTCTAAACCTAAAGAAGGACTTTCTATTATTAGCTTTATCCAAAATTATCCTAGTGAACGCCTTGTGATTAATTTGGAGGAAGTATCTCAAGTTTTTAGTAACTTGAACTTGTCGTATCAGCAAACTAACCGGTTCATGCAAGCCATTACTCCTCGGCTGGCTGCAAAATCCACTAAACAAGCATTCCCCTTTGATCCTAGCGAAGCAGGAAGTGGCAAAGTACAGGTTATAAACTTACCAAAATTAAAAGATGAACAACGCCAACGTCTTGTTCCTGTTGATATTTACTGGTCAA
>JADEXV010000388.1 GCA_015206945.1 Nostocales cyanobacterium LEGE 12452
TGAGTGAAATTTTGGGCTATTACCTGATTTTGTATTACAAGAATTATTAAAACGCCAAGAGCAGGTAATAAACAAAACGAGTGCGATTTCCTCCGCTTTCTGTAGCAGCAGTTTGGACAAACCTCTACCACGGTAGGGTAAAGCAACAATGACATCGTGAATATTAAGTAATGGCTTACACGCGAAGGTAGAGAATCCTTCCAAGCAGACAACAAGCCCTGCGGGTTCGGCATCGACAAAGGCAAGAATAACATGAGCCGCAAATCTTTTTGCAAGCTCTGCTCTTAGATTTGCTTTAACATAGTCAGACAGACCTTTACCACCACCCATCGGGTCGAGCGCATACTCATCCATTAATTGAACCATAGCCTCCGCCTGAGCAGGCATACTAAGGTCTGCTTCAACAATTTCAATCATCTATTAATTCTTGACTTTTCAAATATTGGCATAACGTTCCTGGTCAGTGGCTGCTGGCAATCCTAGTTTTGAATAGTTTCTTTGAATTTAACAATTATTTGGATACCGTTGAGTTTTAGCAGCTAGTCTGAACTTAGCACAAGAGAATAAACCTTGGGTGGATATTTGTAAAATGATTTTAGCAGTAGTTCTTAAATCAACTTAATCTTAATTATAAAACTGTTAATTATATAGAAGATTTCAATTTGGAAATAGGTGCATTCTCTTTAGTTGCAAAGTACTGGCTCTAGTTTATATAAATTCAGTAAATAAAATTACTTAATGAGTTATAAATTTAAATTTAATATTATAGTTTTAAGAATAGCTTAATCAATAGATAATCAACCTACTTTAAATTAGTAGTTAGTTGAGTATTTAACTTTGTTGATTATGTTAAAATTAGCATTTCCATTGAAGGTAGCAGGAGGAGCGGTCTTTCTACTTTCAATTTGTTCCTTACGAGCAATTAGCGCCACAACTTCAGAAGAGTTTGAGTCTGGTCAGAAGGGAGCTTATGCTGTGGCTGATGTTACCCTTAGTACAGGCCTTTGGAATTTGAATGATGCTCTGATTGGCAACACTTCCAGTGATGTCAAAAGCGGGTTGCAATCTACTCGCATTCGTAATAATGGCAAGGTTACGATGAAATTCAATCGCACTACAGGCGCTGGCACAGTTACAATCAAACATGCTAAATATGGTAGTGATGCTAGCACCACATGGGGATTGTGGTGTTCTACTACAAGCGGAACGTCTTGGACAGCAGTAGGTTCAACAGTTACAACTAGTTCTACATCACTTCAAACAGCAACTTTTACACCTAATCTTTCTGGCACAGTTCGTTGCGAAATCCGCAAGACAGATGGAACTTCTAATAGAACTAATATTGATGATATTGTAATTACCGATTATGGATCTTCTGGTTCCCCCTCTCTACCTGCTGGTTCTGTCCCATTCTTTGATAGTATAAACAATCCTGTATCTGGACTAGCATACGGCAGCCCAGCGGATGTTACTCCTACTGCTCCAACTCTGAATGCTTTTGACACCGCAGTTACCGATCTTTGTGGACAACCTGGTACAGTTGTCAGCCGTTCTAACTTCCAGTCGATGATGACAAATAACCCTACTGTTTTAGCAAATGTTAAGCAGTATGTAGGAGGCTATCTAGTTTTGGGGCGCACTTCTGATGCTGATTTTTTAGCTGACTTGACTAATGTTTGGTTTAATGCAGAAGGTTTTGATCATATTTTCTGTGGAGAACCTGTTGCTGGAGGTGCAATAGGTGGGTTGCACTTTGTTGGTCGTTATCTAGAACTTCAATCCAAGGGTTTAGCTGGACGACTAAATAACAACACATCCAGAGAAGAAGTTGTTCCCAATGCCATTTATACCATTGGTGCTATTGTCAAAGTCGGCAATTCTACTTCTCAGTCTTCTATCAAAGGTTATGCCTACACTCTCAATGCTGAAGAAATTCTTTCTATAGCAGCTTTAGCTTATAAAAATAACCCCAATACCACTTCCACTAATACTGTTTGTAATTTGACTGTAACCGATCAGGGTAATACGTTTAAAACAGTGTTTGTCAGAAGAAATGGGGGAGTTCGTACTTTCTATCCTGATGCTACTCCTGATAGCAGCAACTTTACATGTGTGCAGTAAAGATAATTTAAGCCCCTAACGCACCGTCACATAACACGGTGCGTTAAGCTAAAGCCCATAACACATCCTAACTTCTGATTTACTTTATAAATAGTCTCTTAACCCAAAATCAACTGGAGCGATCACATTCCATGCTGTGCGATCGCTCTATCAATACCTTTGCCAAAATAAGAGCCTACAAAAGTTTTGACAAAAAAAATGGCAAAATGACTCATACATGAGCATTTAGCTTGACTTCGCAGCTTGGGCGCTCAAACCCTTTATACTATAGGCAATATGTTAAAAAACTTTGTAGTCAACTTTGAAGGAATTTTTAGGACTTATGGTTTTTGCCAAGCCTTCGAGAGAAGTGAGTTAATACATCAACTCACCCTCGGAAATTGGCCAAGGTATTGCTGATTAAATAAGAATTTCTTTGCATTCGCCCAATTCGTTGGCGCAGCCATCACATTTATAACTCCATACCACCAGATCGGACTGGGGATAGAGCTTGGTCAAGTTTTGTATTAGCCGCTTCAAAAGCTTGAATAACGTCATCTGAAACATGATTTACCTGTACTTTAGCTGATACCACCGCTAAAATTACATCTCCGTTTTTCTGTGTGATAGTTAAATTTTTGCAGTCAGAATTAAAATTAATATTATAAACTTTCCCGCTTACTTGAGTAGAACCATCAGGTGATGGCTTTCCTAAAACATGACTAATCCTTTGAGCAATTTGAGTCAGTCGGCTAAGACTTCGGTGTTGAGTAGTATCCTGATTCATTGCAGAGAGGGCTTTTGAAGATAGTGGTTGCCCTGATTTAAACGAGTTCCCTACTTCTACAATCTGATTTTTGTACTCCAATGGTTTACTCAACTTATCTGCGGCATTGTACCAATTTCTCAAGTCATCAATAGTAACCGTCGGGAGCTTCTCTACACCTAGAGGTTCGGTTTTTGTACTATTAGTAATGTCTGTTGTAGAAGGATTAGTGGAGAGTAATAGAGTTATAGATTGGTTAGGTGGGGATTGTGCTGTTTGTTCTGGTGGTTTCAAAAACTGCGGTCGTGTGGCGAGGGAGCTAACTTTTTGTTGATACTCTTGGGGTGATTCAATAATTGCCCCAAACTTCTTAGTCATATTATCCAAAGTTTTAGGAGGAATTGAACTACTGACTAAGTTAAAGATCGTTAAACCTTTTTGAGTTTCCCTGACAACATCATCTATTGGTACTTGCTCCCATTCAACTTTTTGAGCAGTTAACCATTTAGTCACAGTCTCAGCTTTCTGGTTGTCAACAGCCAGACCCATGACTCCAAGTTTTTTGTTTGATTCTGTTGAAAATAAGAAAGTAGGACGCTCTTTAATCTGATGTAGAATTTTCGCACTACTATCAATCATATACAGTTGCTGAGGGTTAACTAATTGAGTCCCAAAAGCCTGAAATTCCTTCGTCCAGTTTTGGGGATATTCAACGATATTAGGGTCAATTTGAGCGCAAATAACAGAAAAATTACTTTGAATAATAGCGGGGGCTGGGGTAAGTTGTCCGGTTTTGAGTAGTCCAAGCTGTCTGAGCGCGTCTTTGTCTTTTTTGAAGTGCAATACTCCCAGGGGTTCACCATTCAAAAACACAGCATCTCTAGTTTTTAAAGGTGGCGTTTCGATAGTCAGTTTTCGGTAATCTCGATCCGAGAATGACTGACCAGAAAAATCATAAAAGTTGATTTTATTGATTTTGAGGAGATTACCATTGGGAGATTCACCCAGGACAAAAGCTTGATCTCCTGTCTCAGAGATTGACGTGAGCTTTAATTTTAGGGGATTACCATTTTTTAGGTAATCAACTTGTTTTAACTGTTGAAGAGAATCGTTGTCTAACTCGCCCAGAGTCAAAGCATCTAATTTAATTTTTACTGTTTTGTCAGGAATCGGTACAGTGCCAAATTCTAAATTTACTGCTTGGTCGTTAAAAACAAGTCCTGCGTAAGAGAAGTTTTTAAGTTCGCGGATGGTAATGTCAATCGGCTCGTTTCCTGGTAGTCCAATAGTGGCCTTAGCAGTTGCAGGTTCCACGCCAATGAAATTAGCTCGCGCCTTTGTGCCAATTGGTAACATTCCAGTTCTTGTCTCCAGCATGGCGAATTCTTTATATTCGCCGTCAGTATCCTGTACAAACAACAGTCTGGAAACGTGGCGTTCATGCCCCGGTGGGTGGTGACTAGCTCTGATTTCTATCGGGTGTTTTTCGGTTGGATTCCAGTCTCGACCCAAAAATTGATTCGCTTCATTATTTAATGTGACTAACTTCGGTTCGGTAAATTGCAATTTATCTAAGCGAGAGATAATCTCATTGGGGAAAGCAGCGAAGGCAAAATTAGAGACTTTTTTGGTGATCGCCTGGGGGTTTGCGTTTTCTTTTCTTGCAACTTCGAGTTCATCCTGGCGGGATGCACAGATGTTCCAAGCGGCAGCGGCAGATGCAAGTTTTTCTGACTCTGGGATAGAAGCGTAAAATGCTTCTGCTGCGTCATTTGCCAAGGCAAAGAATAGTTTAGTTTGGCTTCTAGTAAGTTCTGGCTTTAGTTCTAGGAGTTTAGCTTCCTGCGTGGCCATCCCCGCCTTGAGGTTGTGGTCAGTCACAGATTGTTGGCTAACTGTCCCCAGGTTGCGGTAAGCGGGTTTTCCATCTTTCCCAACCTCGCCATCTATCTGTGCAACTGCTAATAATTTATGGGGGCGTTCACTGTTTGTGAATTTAATCTCATCTAGACGAATATTAAGTGTCTGGGC
>JADEXV010000389.1 GCA_015206945.1 Nostocales cyanobacterium LEGE 12452
GTGTGGGGTGTGGGGTGTGGGGTGTAGTGAAAGAAATAGCCCCAACAACCTTCTTCGTTCAAGCCCCGTCCTTCAAGGGCGAACGCATTGGTCGGGGTTTCAAGCCCAGACTTTTGCCGTCTTCCCTACACCGAACACCCTACCCCCCACACCCTTCTTACTGACCCTTAACCTTTAACCTTTTCCCCAAAGGTAATTCTGAGTTCAAAATGCTTATCTGAACCGTATTGAAGTACCATTACTCGATCGCCAGACTGCAAAATCAGTTTGGCGATTTAAAGTAAATCATTTTCAAAAGATGAATAATGATTAGATTATTACATCAAAAAACTGGCAACAGAATATTACTTCTGTTGCCAGTTTTTAAGCGCCTACAACTCTAAATTTTTGTCTGGTTCAAGCAAATTTACTTGCTGCTGCAAAACGCTTGTTAATCTCATCCCAATTAACCACGTTCCACCAAGCATCTAAATAATCAGCGCGGCGATTTTGGTAATTGAGATAATATGCATGTTCCCATACATCATTACCGAGGATGGGATATTTACCTGCACTTAAGGGAGTATCTTGATTAGCTGTAGTTGTCACTTCCAACTTGCCACCTTTGTTACGCACTAGCCAAACCCAACCACTACCAAAACGACCAGCACCAGCTTCGTTAAACTGTTTTTTGAAAGCTGCAAAAGAGCCAAAACTTTGATTAATTGCGGAGGCTATATTTCCTGTAGGTTCTCCCCCGCCTTTCGGCTTCATAATTTGCCAGAACATTGAGTGGTTGACATGACCACCGCCATTATTACGTACTGTTCTACGAATATCTTGTGGCACATTGTCAAGTTTTTGCAACAGTTCTTCAACGGTTTTACCTTTGAGTTCTGGATGTTTTTCTAAGGCTGCATTCAGATTTTTCACATAGGTTGCGTGGTGTTTGTCGTGGTGAAATTGCATCGTTTTAGCATCGATGTGTGGTTCCAGTGCTTCGTAGGCGTAAGGTAAAGGTGGGAGTTGGATAGCTCCTGTTATATTTGGTGTTGTATTTGGTGTTATGGCGGAAGTTGCAGTGTTTTCTTGAGGAAGTTTTTCTGCCGATGCACAAGCATCTAATGAAAAAGCACCAGCACCTGCTGTGAGTAAAAACAAGAAATGGCGTCGATTAATAGTCATATAAGTTTTTGCAGCTAATCCATTAAGTCTCTATTGCAGCTTTTATTTTCTTAGATTCTGGCTACAAAAAATTGGAAATTAGCGATTATTTCTGGTAGTTTAAGAAACTCTTTATAAGATTCTATCCCCAGTTTTGGGATCAAATACAAACAACTGATTTAAATCGAGCTGTAGAGAAAGGCGATCGCCTGGACGAAAACGCACATCACCGCCTACCTGAATATTCAACATCACCGCCGAACCAGGTAAACCTGCACGAATCAAAGTTTCTCTTCCCAAAGGTTCTACAACTTTCACTTCAACTGATAATAATTCTGAGTTTTGAGTACTGTTAGCGATAGGGTGGCGTTCAGCCCGTTCTGAGCCAGTGTTTATTTTTATATGCTCTGGACGAATCCCCAAATCATAACTGTGTCCTTGACGTAACTGTAATTTTTCTTTCACGTCTGCTGGAATTGCTAATAACTGCCCACTCACATCAAAACTATTATTTTGATAAATTGCAGGCAAAATATTCATTGGCGGACTACCTAAAAAAGTTGCCACCATCTGATTAGCAGGACTTGCATAAATAGTTTGGGGATCGCCGATTTGTTGAATCCTCCCACGATTTAGCACGACAATTTTATCAGCTAAAGTCATCGCTTCAACTTGATCGTGGGTGACATAAATTGTTGTAATGCCTAATTCTTGATGTAGTTGTTTCAATTCTGCCCTGGTATCATCGCGCAATTGGGCATCTAAATTAGATAAAGGTTCATCGAGTAAAAACACTTGTGGTTCACGAGCGATCGCTCTTCCTAATGCTACTCGTTGTTGCTGTCCCCCGGAAAGTTGTTTGGGTTTACGATCCAGCAAATGATCCAGAGAAAGCGATCGCGCCACATTCATCACTCGTTCTTGAATGATTTTCCGGTCAACCTTCCGCATTTCCAAGCCAAAGCCGATGTTTTCCGCCACACTCATGTGAGGATAGAGAGCGTAGTTTTGGAACACCATCGCTACATCGCGTTGTCTGGCCGGGATATTATTCACCAAGCGATCGCCAATATAGAGTTTGCCAGATGTAGCGGTTTCTAAACCTGCGATCGTTCGCAAAATTGTAGATTTACCACAACCCGATGGCCCAACTAAAACCCAAAATTCGCCATCAGGAATTTCAAAGGTAATATCCTCAATAGCGGTGACATTATTAAATCTACGTTTAATATCTTCTAGACGAACGTTTGCCATTAATTTGATTAAAGTTAATAGTTAGGAGTTAGGAATTTTAAGTTTTGAGTTTTGAGTTCTAAATTAAAAACCTCTTCAACTCATAACTAATAACTTCTAACTCATAACTGTGTCCAAGCTGGGTGAGAAAGTAAAGAAGCAAAAACTCGTACTCCCCGAAGTTGATTAGAAAGGGGTAAGTGACCTTTAGGCGCACTCAAATCCCAGGTGAACTCGTTAGGGTATCGCGTCCAGGTATTACCTGCTTTCCAGCCAATTTTCGGCCAGAAGTTCTCCCAATTTTTACCCAAACTTAACCAGATTTCTCGCTGTACTGAAAAGCCAAATTTACCTTCGGAGTGGACTAACCAGAGGTTGTTAATGGTTTGCAAGTCAACAGCCGAGGTATTTTCTACCTCAGTAAAGTACAACCATTTTCGTTGTACAGCCGTTGGCCCTGATAGTTCGCACATTTTTTCGATGGTGACGCGATCGGCTGCTTGGAAGTCTTGAGCAGCAAGTAGCTGTTGCAAAGAATTGTAGTTAATCCCGCACTCTGATTTTAGAGGTACAATTCCTTCAGGAAAACAGGAGCGCAAAAATTCTTTGGCTTGAGGTGCGTCAGAGTTGTATAAAACTTGGTAAGTTTTGCCATCAATCCAAGTTGCTGGGTTTTCACGTCGTTTCAGTAAAAATTCCATCAACACGTCTAATCCCTCATTACCCAACTCAGCTAACTGTGGGATTATCTGCTGTTGGACTTTTTCAGACCCAGCGATTAACGGTTGTCGGAGGGAGTCGATGTCATTTGCAGGGCCTGATAAAATCATTGGGTCTGTCATGCCATTCTTGTGTTAACGGTCAGTGAAAGAGCGGTAAGCTATCGGGCATCCTCTAAAGTGAAACACTGATAGCGAAAAGTAGTTTACTATTTTTGATCGTACAAAATTGCGATCGCTTCACTGAAATCCCACACTTAATCCCCAAATAATGTACAAGGGGAATAGGGGGAAAATCTGTGCCTTCTGGCTTGGTGAACAAAAGACATAGCAAAATATACAAGCCTGCCACATAAAGATTTTTTGAATAGCAGCGTATCGATTAGGAGTGTGTGAACGATGTACGAAAAGATTACCCCCCCCGCAGCCGGAGCAAAAATCACCTTCAAAAATGGTGAACCAATCGTACCGGACAATCCAATTATCCCCTTTATTCGTGGCGACGGCACAGGTATAGACATCTGGCCTGCTACCCAAAAAGTCCTTGATGCTGCGGTAGCCAAAGCATATAAGGGTCAGCGTCAAATTAGCTGGTTCAAGGTTTACGCTGGGGACGAAGCTTGTGATTTATACGGTACATACCAGTATTTACCTCAAGATACTCTAACAGCAATTGAAGAATATGGTGTAGCTATTAAAGGCCCTTTGACTACTCCCATTGGGGGAGGAATTCGTTCTTTAAATGTGGCATTACGGCAAATTTTTGACTTGTATGCCTGCGTGCGTCCTTGCCGTTACTATGCAGGTACGCCCTCACCCCACAAAAATCCCGAAAAGCTGGATGTAATTGTTTATCGGGAAAATACAGAAGATATTTATTTAGGCATTGAGTGGCGACAAGGTAGCGAAATCGGCGATCGCTTAATTAAAATTCTCAATGAAGAACTGATCCCAGCCACCCCAGAACATGGGAAAAAACGCATTCCTCTTGATTCTGGTATTGGCATCAAACCCATCAGCAAAACTGGTTCTCAGCGCCTAGTCAGACGTGCGATCAAACACGCCTTGCTATTGCCTAAAAACAAGCAACAAGTAACTTTGGTGCATAAAGGCAACATCATGAAGTACACCGAAGGCGCTTTCCGTGATTGGGGTTATGAACTAGCAACTAGTGAATTCCGCCAAGAAACTGTCACTGAACAGGAATCTTGGATTTTGAGTAACAAGGAAAAAAATCCGAATATTTCCTTAGAAGAAAACGCCCGCCAGATTGAGCCTGGGTTTGATAATCTTACCCCAGACAAGAAAGCGCAAGTTGTCAAGGAAGTTGAAACTGTTCTTAACACAATTTGGGCAACCCACGGCGATGGTAAATGGAAAGAGAAAGTTTTGGTGAATGACCGGATTGCTGACAGTATTTTTCAACAAATCCAAACCAGACCGGATGAGTATTCGATTTTGGCAACGATGAACTTAAACGGCGATTATTTGTCTGATGCCGCCGCCGCCATTGTTGGTGGTTTGGGAATGGGGCCAGGGGCAAATATTGGTGATTCTAGTGCCATATTTGAAGCTACCCACGGTACAGCACCCAAACACGCTGGCTTGGATCGGATTAATCCTGGTTCAGTGATTTTGTCTGGTGTGATGATGCTGGAATTTATGGGTTGGCAAGAAGCCGCAGACCTAGTTAAGAAAGGTTTAAGCGATGCGATCGCAAATAGTCAAGTCACCTACGATTTAGCCCGGTTGCTAGAACCGCCTGTTGAACCTTTAAAATGTTCTGAATTTGCC
>JADEXV010000025.1 GCA_015206945.1 Nostocales cyanobacterium LEGE 12452
CAGTATTACCGAGGCTAAATTCCGTCAAGCTAATCTCTAGAGGCAGTTGCAGACGTTGAGCGATTTCTAAGCTTTGTTGTAAGTTTTTCTGGGATAACTCAAGTTCGCCTAATTGTTGTAAGACATTGCCAAGCGATCGCAAAGCTGTTACTTTTACAGGTGAGTCAGGTTGGGAAATTAATTGTTGGGATACTTCATTCAATATATCTAAGCTACGGCGGTAAAAACCAGCAACTCGTAGAGCTTGTGCTTGGTTAATCCGGCTGCGCGTTACTCCAGCATTGTCACCTAATTTCTTCCAGATTTGCTCTGCTTCTTGTGATGTTTTCACAGATGCATCAGTTTGTCCCTGTGATAGTTGCAACTCGCCCTGAATATTTAGAGTTGGTGCGAGAATTTCTAACAATTCAGATTTTGGATTGTTGACATTTAACTTTTGATTTATCTCATCCCAACCAAGCAAATTTAAGCTACTGTCAATAGTTGCATAAGCTTCTTTCCACGAGCCGAGTTGCTGGTATACAAGAGAGAGGTTAGTTAGCGCTGCGGCTTGTGCGAGGTTATTGGCTTCTCGTTTAGAGCTACGGACAGCTTGTTGTAAAATAATTACGGCTTCAGTAAAGCGTCCAGCTTGATAAAGTGCTTCTCCTTGTTCAAGAAGTGGCTGTGGTGTTGTGGCTGGGGTTTTATTGGTTTGGATGTGAAACCCGTTTGGTGAATTTGTCTGGATTTGTTTAGCAAATGTACTAGGGATAATAGTCAGGAAAACAGCAAGGGTAAATAGGAGTACGGGAGTTACCGCAAACCTAATTACTCGCTTTGGCAGCTGAAGTTTTGCCATATTTCACACCTCCCTGAGATACAGGACAGGAAGCAGGTGTTTGCCAAGGGCTGTGGGGGTTGAGTTGAGGAACTTGTGCTACTAGTTTTATATTTCCATTGCGATCGATTACCCAGCCAGAAGCTTCCACAATTGGAATTGTAACAGCAATGGGAGTAGTTGAAACTGCTGTTGATTTTGGCTGAGTCGTTGTATTTACCAAGTTTTCTGATTTTGGTCTTAATCTCACCCACCCAGACACAGTACTTGAATCTTGTAATGTTTCAGTGGGACTCATGGGTAGTCCGCCGCGTCCCGTTGCCACAAATGTATTTTGGAATTGCCGAGTTCCAGGTGTGCAGGCATTAGAAATTTGCCTGGAAGCATCAACTAGATTAATTGGGAGTTCGACTAAGCCGCGAGTGGGGTCTATATCAGGTGTAGTGATTTGCACATTACCGCTCAACTCGCGAGTTGCTCCGGTGGCGGTGATGTCGCTTGTATTTTGGGAAGCGATATCTCGAAACTGAATGCCAAAGATACCCTTAGTCTTGATTTTGACATTCCCGCCACGAAAGTCATCAGAGTCGGCAGTAATATCGCTATTTTCAAAAGCAGCCAAGACATCGGCATTGATATTAATGTTGCCGCCGATGACATTTACTCCTCTGGCATCAGTTCTGATATTACTATTACGACCTATTATTAAATCTCGTGAGTCAATGTTAATGTTAATTGTCGCCTGTTCTCTATTCGGATCAAATTTAGCACTTTGTGTATTGGCTCTGAGTGAGGCATTGTTATTTAAACGGATAGAGCGAGCATTTAACATCATGTTGCCTGCGGTTCCTGTTCCGCTACTCTGCACGTTTACTGTAGCCCCATCTCGGACTAGCAAGGTATTAGTTCTAAGTGTAAGATCACCTGCATCTCCTGTTGAGTTTGGCTGTGCCTCAACACTTAAGAGACTGCTTCTACCAATGATTTGCACATCTTGGGCATCAACGGTCAAATTTCCCGCCTTGCCCTTACCAGAAGTTTGCGCAATAACCAGCGCCCCATTCTGAACAAGCAACTCACGAGTATTAATCGTGAGGTTTCCCGCTGCTCCATTTGAAGCATTAGCTGACAATCTGCTGGGAACCCGATCGTTATCAGCAGAAGTACCAATCACTTGCACTGTGTCAGTGGCATTAACAGTTAAATCTCCTGCCTTACCCGCACCAAAAGACCGGCTAAGTATCGCAGCTCCACTCTGTACAAGCAAAGTACCAGTACTTATGTTCAAATTTCCCCCCTTGCTTGCACCAAAAGTTAGAGTACTGAGGAATGCCCTATCTTGCAAAAGCAACTTACCAGTGTTTATCGTCAGGTTTCCCGCATCCCCTATACCGCTGGTCTGAGCACTCAAGGCACTGGAAATCTTATTACTATCGGCACTTCTACCAATCAGTTGCACATCTTGGGCATCAACGGTCAAATTTCCTCCTTTGCCCGAACCAAATGTACCAGTACCCACCTGCGCCCCATCTCGGACTAGCAAGGTATTAGTTTTAATAGTCAAATCACCCGCATTCCCTGTTGAGTTTGGCAGTGCGTAAGCACTTAAGCCACTGCCCCTACCAATCAGTTGCACATCTTGGGCATCAACGGTCAAATTTCCACCTTTGCCCGAACCAGATGTACCAGTACCCACCGTTGCCCCATCTCGGACTAGTAAGGTATTAGTTTTAATAGTCAAATCACCCGCATTCCCTGTTGAGTATGCGGGAGCAAACAAGCCACTGCCTCTACCAATCAGTTGCACATCTTGGGCATCAACGGTCAAATTTCCCCCTTTGCCCGCACCGAAAATGCCAGCCCCTACCTGTGCCCCACCCTCAAGCCGCAAGGTGCTAGCACTGATACTGACATCACCCCCCTGTCCGCTTGCCTTTTCTTGCACCGGATTATCAATGACACTATTGTTAAGGTTTATTGCGACCGTAGCATTAACCGAAATATTTCCTGCCTGACTATTATTAGAACCCAATCCACGTTCTATGCCTGCACCCAGTAAACTCCCTCGTGTCATCTCTAAATTCCGGGCATTAACTGAGATACTACCACCATTGCCAGCAAATACATTTACTTGCGCGCCATCGCTAAGGAAAACATCGCTTCTTTCTACACTATTGGGAAAACTCAAACGACTATTATTATCATCCCCATTCAACCCAACTGTACCGACATTAGCTAACCCACCTAACTCGACGAGTCCACCAAAAGCATTCAATCTTCCACCATCCATGTTCACATTGCCGCCTACTAGCAGCAAACTCCGACCATCTGGGACACGTAGACCAAATGCATCCGCTCCACCAGGAGTAGCTCCTGCTGGTGCAGTCGAACTATTTTGAATCGGTGCAGCTGCAATTTGATTAAATAATAAGGCATTTGGATTTACTGTTAACAAGGGTGAAGGTGCTTCTGGATTTGAGGCGCTGAAAAATCCCAAATTGCCAAACCCAATGGCATTGGCTGTTGTGGCGACAAAGGAACCGCCGATATTCAAACTGGCATTTTTACCAAAAATAATCCCGTTAGGATTGAGCAGGAATAAGTTGGCTTTACCGTTAGCACGAATTAAGCCATCAATATTAGAAATTGACTTACCTGTTACTCGTGTCAGGATGTTCTGAATATCCAGTGAATTATTGAACAAAGCAGTACTGCCATTGAGAACAGAGAACTCCCCAAAGCTGTGGAACAGATTAGCACCTCTTGTGGTTCCACCCTCAATAATGCTGGTATTACCTTCTAATCTGACATTGGAATTATTTGGCAGAGTGCCGTCTGGAGTGATTTGGGCAACTGAGATATTTGCATATAAGGTAACTGCACTGACAATGGCAACTCCCAATAGACTTTGTAACCAGTTTGGCGCAGTTGTAAAAGACATTGCACTCTCTTATAGAAAAGGAAATTTAGGTTGGAAGCTTCAATTTTGAGTACAAAGTGTTAGGACTAGCTCTTTCAAGGTAGCTAAAAACTTTAGTCAAGAAATTACTTTTTAAGCTCTTTACTCGGTGTTTTCTATATCTATGTAGTTAAATAAAATACTTATAAACTACAGAAGCACAGAGAGCGCTAAATAAAAACAAGATATTTAACGAGTCACCTTGAAAGGGCTAGTCCTGTAAGTGTCAGGACAATGAACTTATGCATAACAGAGGATATTAGCAAATTGGCACTGTTGAATCAAGTGAATAAACCAGAGCAAGGGTTTGAGCGTTTGATAATTGAGGCGATTTTTTTATCAATATCCTTATACAACAAGGGTTTCACAAATTACCTGCGTTTGCCCTGGTGAATAAACTTATCTCACTGCTACCAATTAACAATCAGAAGGCAAAGCTAAAAAACCTCTGATTCCCAGCCGTGAATAAACTTATCTCACTGCTACCAATTAATAATCAGAAGGTAAAGCTAAAAAACTTCTGATTCCCAGCCGTGAATAAACTTATCTCACTGCTACCAATTAACAATCAGAAGGTAAAGCTAAAAAACTTCTGATTCCCAGCTGTGAATAAACCAATCTCACTGCTACCAATTAACAATCAGAAGGTAAAAACAAGCTTACCTTCAGTTCAAACCCCAATTTAAAACTTAGGGGAAAAACAATGTCTAACATCAATAATCACGGAGTAGATATGAACAACAAGCAAATCAAAGATTTCTACAGCATCGAAGCTGTGCAAGAGCTTTCCCATGAAGCCGCTGCCACTATTAGTGGTGGTGCCTTAGACCTTTCCGACAAGAAGAATGGTGAAGGAGCGCGGCAAAATAATATCATAAACGCACGACGCAGTTTAGGCAGCTTTAACAATAAAGCAACTTGGTACGAGGTGACGGGTAGAAGAGATTGGATTGTCTACACTGGTGAGAATTTCACAGGTGCATCAAGGCGTCTGAAAGCAGGTACAAAAGGTAACTTTACTGGTCCTTTTAACAACGACATCGCGTCTGTCAAACCTGGATAATCAGCTCTGGTCTATTTCATACCGTGTACTCGAATCCTTCAAAACCTAAAAGAGAAAAGAATGCTCTCACGTTCGTTTTTAGTTGAATAACATTCTTCTCTTCCAGTTCGTAGGGGCGAGGTCATTTTCGCCCCTACTTTTTCATTCATATCAAAATAGCATAAATAAACGTAAACCGTGTTAACAGTTATTAGGTAGAAAACGGACTTGTCCACCTCTTGTTAACTGCGGCTGTTACTAATTTTTTAAACAATGAAATACTACAGCATATTGCAACACAGTGAAGAAGATTGTGGTGCAGCAAGCCTAGCCACGATCGCCAAATACTACGGACGCACCTTTGCCCTTAATCGCGTGCGAGAAGCAGTGGGCACGGGAACGCGAGGAACTACACTATTAGGTTTAAGGCGGGGAGCAGAAACCCTAGGATTCAATGCCCGTCAAGTTCAAGCTACCCCAGAACTGCTTGAGAAATTAAATGAAGTCCCCTTACCAGCCATCATTCACTGGAAAGGCTACCACTGGGTAGTATTGTACGGGAAAAAGGGGAAAAAATATGTCGTCTCTGACCCTGCCTTCGGCATCTTGTACCTCACCTCCCAGGAGCTAATCGCGGGTTGGAGTGATGGTGTGATGCTGCTGCTGATGCCAGACGATAGCCGCTTCTATGAGCAAGGGGAAGATAAAATTGGCGGCTTTGGGCGCTTTATTGCCCGCGTCTTGCCCTATCGTAATCTTTTAGTTCAGGCGATCGCCATCAACTTCGCGATCGGGCTGTTGTCCCTGGCTTCCCCTTTAATGATGCAACTCCTCACTGATGATGTGCTAGTGCGGGGAGATACCCAACTGCTAACAACGGTGGCAATTGGCGTCATTGCCATGAACCTAATTCAAAGTGCCATTGGTTTGGTACAATCTCACCTGATTGGTCATTTTGCTCAACGGTTGCAATACGGACTAATTCTAGAATACGGCCGAAAACTGTTGCGCTTACCCCTATCATATTTTGAAGCCCGTCGCAGTGGGGAAGTCGTTAGCCGGATTGCAGATGTTCATACCATCAATAATCTAGTTTCCGAAATTGTCCTTGGTTTACCCAGTCAATTTTTTGTGGCTCTGGTTTCCTTGGGTTTCATGCTCTTCTATAGTTGGCAACTGACTCTAGCTTCCCTCGCCGCCTTTGCGATCGTCACTCTTGTAAACCTGCTTTTTCTTCCCGCCTTGCGCCAGAAAACCCGCAGCCTGATCGTTAAAGGTACGGAAAATCAAGGCTTTTTAGTCGAAACCTTTCGCGGTGTTCAAGTCCTGAAAACCACCCAAGCTACAGAGCAAGCTTGGCAAGAATATCAGACAAATTTTGGTCGCCTTGCTAACTTAGACTGGACTACGATGAAGTTGGAGCTTTATAGCGGCACAGTCACTAGTATTCTTTCCAAATTGACGAGTATTAGCATACTCTGGTTAGGTTCTAGCTTGGTGATTAATCAGACATTATCCATCGGTCAACTGCTGGCGTACAGTGGTATGAGTGGTAGCTTTCTTGGCTTTTTAGAGTCAGCAGTCGGGCTAATTGATGAATTTATCACTGCTCAAATTGTCGTTCAACGCTTGACAGAAGTGATAGATTCTACCCCAGAAGATGAAAATGACTTTAAAAAACCTTGGGCAGAAATTCCTGGCAATGCAGATATTAGTTGTTCTCAAGTTAACTTTCACCATGCTGGTAGAACTGACCTATTAGAAAATTTTTCTTTAACTATCCCTGGTGGTAAAGTAATAGCCTTAATCGGTCAATCTGGCTGTGGCAAAAGCTCCCTTGGCAAATTAATTACTGGTTTATACCAAGTCAAATCTGGTAACATTCGTTATGGCATATACAACCAGCAAGATTTATCTTTAGAATGTTTGCGGCAGCAAGTCGTATTAGTTCCTCAAGAACCTCATTTTTGGAGTCGTTCGATTGTGGAAAATTTTCGCTTCAGTTATCCCAACATTAGTTTTGAAGAGATAGTCCTTGCTTGCCAAATTGCTGGTGCAGATGAATTTATTAGCAAATTACCCGATAAATATCAAACTGTTTTAGGCGAGTTTGGTGCAAATATTTCTGGCGGACAAAGGCAGAGATTAGCTATAGCTAGAGCAATTGTGATTGATCCATCTGTATTAATTCTAGATGAATCTACAGGCGCTCTTGACCCAGTAAGTGAAACCCAAGTTTTGAATAGATTACTTAATCACCGTCAAGGTAAAACTACAATTATGATTAGCCATCGTCCTCAAGTTATCAAACGAGCTGATTGGATTGTATTGCTTGAAGATGGGCGCTTAAAAATTCAAGGAACTCCAGAAGAATTACGTCATATCCCTGGAGAGCATTTAAGCTTTCTTGATGAAATTTATTCTTCTAATAATGGTAATGGATTGAAATCTTCTTTAATTTTGCGAAATTAGTTAATGTTTATTAGACCTTTTAGAGATATTTATAATTTATGATTAGTAAGTCTCAAACAAATTTTTTACCCTTAGTTCAAGACAATGAGTTTCTCCCAGCAATTAGTCGTTGGACTACATTTGGTGGACTATTTATTGTGTTTGCCTTGTCGTTAGCTGTTCCTGTGGCTGCGGTTGTTAAATATAAAGTTACGGTGATTGGGCAAGCGGTTGTCCGTCCTGCGGGTGAATTGCCAATTGTCCAGGCAGCAACAGAAGGACAGGTAATGCAGATTTACGTCAAAGAAAATCAAACACTGCAAAAAGGAGATAAAATCGCCACTATTGATGATTCTCGACTGCAAACTAAAAAAAACCAGCTGCAAACCAATATTCAACAAGCTAGGTTACAACTAATTCAAACTGTTCCGCAAATAAATGCAATAGATAGTCAAATTCGAGCTGAAAGCGATCGCACCAATCGGACTATCGCCTCTGCGAAAGCGGAATTGCAGGGACGCGATCGCGATCATCAAGACAAAAAAATTACCAGTATCACTGAACTTCAAGAAGCATCAGCCAATGTCAAAATGGCTCAAGAAGAATTATATGCAGGGCAGGCACAGTTACAATCAGCACTAGCTAATCTCTACGCAACTGAGGCGGCTTTAGGAGCAGCAACATCAAAGCAGAACCGATATGAAAGTGCCGCTAAACAAGGGGCATTATCCCGCGATCAATTAGAAGAAGTACAGCTGGCTGTGAAACAGCAGGAACAAGCTGTACAGGCGCAAAAAGCAACTTATAAAGCCCAACAAAAAACAAATGAGCGGTTAAAACAAGCTGTTTTAGGGGCTATTGCTAAACGCGATCGCGCTCAAGCAGTTCTCAACCCAAGCAATGCAGAGGTAGCAATGGCGACTGAACGTATTGCTCAAGAAAAAGCCTCTGGGGAAGTGAATAAAGCATCCTTAGAAAGAGAACTTCAAGTGCTTCTCAAACAGAAAATTGAAACGGAAAAACAATTAGAGCGCGATACTAGCGAATTCAAGCAAGCTGAAATTGACCTAAAGCAAACTACTATTACCGCTACAGCAGACGGGATTATTTCCAAACTAAATTTGAGAAACCCCGGTCAAACTCTCCGGGCTGGGGAGGAAGTTGTCCAAATTGTTCCTAGTTATGCACCTTTAGTTATCAAAGCATCTGTCGGTTCTGAGGAAAAAGGTAAGATAAAAGTCGGTCAAAAGGTGCAAATGCGAGTTAGTGCTTGTCCTTATCCTGATTACGGTACTCTTAATGGCGTTGTCAAAGCGATTTCCCCGGATGCTGTTAGGTCGCAAAAAAACGATGCTGATGCTGATACGAACTCTATCCCAAAAGCAACTGCTGTAGGTGCTTTTTACGAAGTCACAATTGAACCAGAGAAACTTGCTTTAGGTCGCAGTACAAAGAAATGTCAAATTCAATTGGGTATGGATGGCAGAGTTGATATTATTACCCGCGAAGAAACTGTACTGCAATTTGTGCTCCGCAAAGCAAAATTAATGACGGATTTTTGAGATCGTCAATCGCTAAATTGACATTATTTTTTAGTTATAAAGGAAAATCTTATTCAACTAAGGGTTGTGAAATCGGGAAAACTTCCTGACGGCGTTGAATCAACACTACAACAACACCGCTTGCAACCACAGCAAAGGCAGAAGGAATAAATGGCAACCATAACCCTTGTTTTAAAAGAGCGATCGCACAAACTCCATATAATATGACAACTGTCACAAAGATCGTGCATCCCTTATGTAAGAGCGATCGCACCCGCCAAATAATCAGACTCCCAACTACAGACCAGCCATATATCCAAAGAATATCGCCCCAGTAAGGCGAAACCCAAAGAATTGGACGTTGGTCTAAAACTGCACTCAAAACTTGGCTAACCATTTGTGCCTGTATAAATATTCCTGGTATTTCTTGGTAATCTTGCTGTGCAGTACTGTAGAGAGTTGACCAAGTATCGCTGACTGTATTAGCTGTCACCCCAACGATCACTACCTTATCTTTGATTGATTTACGATCGAATTTATCACTCAATACCTCATCAAGAGAAACTCTTTGATAATCTGTATTACGGTAATTGACAAGTATTTGATTTCCGCCTAAATCAACTCCTTGTTGATAGGCACCACTGCGGCTAAATTTTAAGCGTTTAAACACTTTAGAGCCAAACTGTATATAATCTTCATTAAATTTAGGTTGAATATTTTTATAAGATAAGTAACGAGCAGCTAATTGCAACGAGAGCGAATAAGGCGTTGTACAAGTTGAAGAAGGCTCTTGTGCCATCATCAAAATTTGGCGACGAACAATACCATCTGGGTCTTGAATTGCATCAGTAAAACCCTGACGTTCTACAGGTACGTCTTTCGGAGGTTTAACACCTTGTGGGTCATATTTACGATCGCGGCTTTTGCAGACAACAACAACATTATCTTTATTAAGTTCAGTCGGAAGTTGTATTGGATTTGATTTATTTGGAGGATCGGCGAAGTCTCTATAAATATCCAGTCCAATAACTCGCGGTTGAGACTTTTGTATTTTGTTAAGCAATTTAGCTAACGTACTATCCGGAATGGATTTCAGTCCTTTGGTCATCTCTTGTCGTGATTGAATATTTTTTTCAGTAATTTCTACAATTATTAATCTTGGATCTGGCTCTTCTTGAGGTCGCAACCGTAGCATTTGATCGAAACTTTGCAGTTCAATTTTCTCAAAGATTCCCAAGTATCTCAAACCTACTGTTGAAATAGCCACAATCAAAGTACTAAGTAGTACAGTCCAAAGTTTGAATTTTGGTGTTACAATTTTACCTTTTGTCGAAACTTCACCTACAAATTTAGTATCAGCAAAATTACCGCACAGTTCTTGCCATGTAGTAGGAACAGTTGTAGGATTTTGATAGATAACTGGCAACCAACTGGCACAAGGAAATTCATTTTCCAGTCCTTGAAGTCTTTCTCGTGCTTCTCGCACAGCCAAGTAAAATGGTTTGTTATCTGCAAAGGCGGTAAGAAAGTTTTTTAAAAATTCTTGTGCTATTAAATCTGGCACTCCTTCCCGCATTACAATCATTTGGGGAATGTTTAAATCCGCTAAATTTCGTCCTAAACCAATTCCGTCACAAGAATTAAAAATTGCCAGTTTCAAACCGCGTCTAATTGCTGCCTTAAGTCCATTTTTCAACTGCAAAATTGTTAAACTTTCGGTTTGATTGATGCAAATCTCCCCAATTTCTCCGTCAGTAAGACTAGTGCTATGTCCGGCAAAAAATAGAATATCCCAATCATGATTCCATAGATGCTCGTCAAGTGTTTGCCGTGTTGGTTCTATAAGAAAAATGGTTTTGCCATCTGTTAAATCTTGTAAAGCAGAGGCATCTTTATCAATATCAATACCAACTCTATTGCCTAGAATTGCCAAGATTTTGACTTTACCTGTAGGAGATTTTTGTAATAGCTGAGGAGATTCATACTCATGATTGCTTAAAGCTAATTCCGCTTTCGGGTAATCTTCAAAAAAATGCCATAGATGCCAAGGCAGGCGATGCAGTAGAACTATATTTGTTTCAAAAATGACTCTAATTTCATCATCACGACTAAGTAGAGTTCGCAACTGCCGTTCAATATTCTGAAATGATTCAAATTTTAACCAAGCATTGATATTTGCTTGTAGCTGTTGACATACTTCATTGAAGTCATTAACAGAAATATTGGTTATGTCTTGCGAATGTACTTTTATCCGGTGATTCCTACCCAGGCGTTGATGAACTGCTGCGTAGAGTAACTGCCATCTGCGGTAGAGTTCGCTTAGTTCTGGTGCTGGCGGTAGACTCCCTGTTAATTTCACGGGTACAAATTCGTCATGACACCAAAGTTGAGCCGTGACAACAGGAAATCCTTGATTTAAATCTCCTCCCAAGAAGCTGAAGACAACTAGCTTACTCATAAGTTAGGTAGACTTTGCCATTCGTGATTAACTAATGACTAATCAACAGGAAGCATTCTACTTATGCAAAAATACCAAATAAAAGTGTAATACAAAGACTACATAGCACAAGTTTGACCCAATCAACACCAATTTGACACTGCTGGCTCCTAATAACTAAATTATGAAATTTTCTGTTATTTGATAATTATTCAGATCGATCTGGATGCTGAAACATTCTCCCACTTCCCCATCAAAGAGTTTCAACTGCACATAAATATCTTGAACTCTTGCTTGTACTTGTTGAAGTATTTCCCCTCGATCTGAAAGTAAAACTAGCTTGATATTAGCAGGTAGGTAAGGTTGATTAGAAGCTGGATGTAGCTGCACGCGAATACTAACTTGTTGGTTAGCTTCTGGTATTAAGGCAATTAATAAAATAACTTTTTGAGCTTCTATTTCTATTCCCAAGTCAATCAGCTTGGCGCGTTTGATAGCGGTAGCATTTAACCCGGAAGAAGTGCGGAAATTAAAAGCTAGGCTACTGGAGTTTGGCTCAAAAAAAGTCTCTATAGCTTGCCAAGAAGCATCGTAAATCTGCTCCAGCCAACGACTGAGACTCACTTGTACTTGTGAAAATTGCGTAGGCGCAGCCTGTCGTAAATATCGCAGCCTTTCTTGGTACAAACGCTGCCGCCACTGCTCATTTTCTAGTAGCACTCCCCAAGTTGTAAATGGCACTGCAAGTCTCGGAAATGTTATAGAGGAATTACCTAACCGTTGCACCAGATTTTCTGCTTGAACATTCGATAATTCTGGTAGTGGAGCGATCGCACTTTTCATCTCCTCTGTTCCACAAAATTGGTAGGTCATCCAAAAAGCATTAAGGTCTTTAATTAAGTGCCGTGCATCTATACAATAAGTCCTATCTACTTGGTCATAGTCTGCTAGTGATTTAAGTTCTTGATGGGTTATGTAGCCCCAAATTCTTACCCACTCCCCATCTGCTGTAACTTGCACTGCTAAATAATAGTCTGCTGCCCAACTAGGAATATCTACCCATTCCTGGGGAACTTCTAACTCGCGATCGTCAATTGCCTCGCTGGGAATTAAAACGACTCGCTTATCCTTTAACAAAATTGCTGTGCCATTGACAAATTCCCAAAAAGCAGGAATACCAGGGGAACTGTGCCAGATACTTGCTTCTGGAACATATTCAGCTTTTACCCAATTCAAAAACCCATAAAGGCAAATTTGATTCATGTAAGCACGCCAGCGACTGCTAGGTGTGGCGTACATTTGGCTTTCTTGCCAAGAACTTGTCTGTAATGATGGTGATATTTCTAACAATAGTTCCTGCGGTTCTGTAAAAGCGGAAGTCATTTTTACTACCTCATCCTTCATAATCTCAGCGAGATTCCCCATACTTAACTTTCAACCATTCTTCCAAAGCGGTACTCATATCATTAACTAGGTTGGAAGTTACAGAAATATTAAGCGTATCTTGACTCCATTGGATCAATGCTTTCAGCATTGATTCTCTGGCTTTGAGCAGTCGGCGAGAAACAGTAGGCTGACTAATTTGTAGGTGTTCTACAATCTGTGGCTGAGTTAACCCCTGTTGGTAATAAAGTTTAAGTATGTCCTGAGTTTTTACCTCAAGAGTTTGTAAAGTTTTTAACAAAACACCTTCAATCTGAGATTGTTGATTTTGTTGGTTTTGGGCATCCTCTTGGGCTATCATCTCTGCAATTAATGAGTCAGAGGATGGATCTGGCAAATCAAAAGTTGCTGTGGAGTCATCTTCTGATATTGCTAAATTTAAAGAACTAACAGGTGGATACAGATAACCACGCACGTACACAGATGTCTGGGTTAGCCACTGTTCAATTTTCTCTCTCGTGGATTCTGGAGTCGCTTGAGTTAACTGATTTTGGCGATCGCGGTTGTAGAGGTTGACAATAGCTTCCCAAAGTTGGGGTTCTGGTTCTGGTAGTGATTTTGTGCCACCTGGTTGGTTTTGAACATACAGTTCTTTGAAACAAGTCCAGGCTAGTCGATATTGGGCAATTAGAATCGGCGATAATCCAGCTTGAGTAAGAGCTTCTAATAACTGCTTTTTGCTGACTTTGCGTAACAATGCCCAATTTGTGCAAATATCAGCTTCCTTGCGTTGGCGTAAAATATCTTTTAGCCGACTGGGAACTGCCATAGTCGCATAGGCTTTTAAGCTAGAGCATTTTTCTAGATTAAAATTTTTGAGGATTGTTTCAATTTCAGCATTCGCCATTTGAAAATAATCGGCTAGGCTATGTTGACTATTTGTAAATTTGGCAATAGTTTTTTTAGCAGCCCAATAATTTGGTTCCTGTAAATAAGCAGATAAATGCATTCTAGCAAGGCTATTAGATTGCTCTCGCCAGCACTTGTGCCAATGTAACGCCCAAAAATTTTCTGAGTTAGGAACGAATGGTGAAGACTCCAAGCAATTTTGAATATTTCGATGTAGTTTGATATCAATCAACCATTTGCTGAATCTGTCTCCTTCCAGCTCAACGAAGGTTGAGAACATCTCGATAGTTTTTTGACGAGGACGCATAAGCAGTTAACAATTTCAATTTAGCCGAGAAGCAACTATCAAGCAGATATCTCTGTGGACAATTGCAAGATACTGGTTTGCTAATGTGCAATTCAATAGCACACATATTTTATTTTTTGATGTTTTTTGAAAATAACTCTATTCATATTCTGTTGAATCTAGATAATTTAGTTATTTTAAAGTTAAATTGGCGTAAAAAGCGATTTTAAGCGTTGCATAAATGCGGCATAGTTCGAGTAAACACTGGTTGAGAAGGTCTAGCAAGATATTGTCTCTTAACTTTTTGAAAATTCTTTTGCCAATTTATGTGTGTCGCAAAGTGTTGATCGATTAGCGATTGTATGCCCATACGCTCTATTTGAGTTAGAAGTATAGGCATATCATCGGCTCCTTCGTTTGTAATTATGGGGTTCAGTAGCTATCATTGCGAACATATACCTAATTGAGTCTTTTTGGGAATATGCCCTTCGGTACACTTTTAACTATCTATTTGTCCTAAATCCCTAAAAAATGGGCGAACTGGGAATAATTAAAGTTAATTGCTTATTTTCAGCTTAAAGTATTTTAATTAAATCGATTAAATCAACTTTTTTGAGCTAACTGCAAGTGAGTTTAAAAGTGAGAAAAATCAAACTACTGGCTTTGATATTAATTAGTTTTGCAATGGCGTTGTGGTTTAATTCGCGTTTTTCAACACCCTCAATACCCAGTATTGCGGCTTCACCACCAAAAACTATCCGCTACTTCGATCGCACTTTGCCCAAAAGCATCGCTCACATCGTATTGATTCCAGTTAATAGCAAATTTTTGGTGACTCCTGCACTATCACAGAAGGTAGCCACTGTAGAGGAATTTGCCCAAAAGCATCAAGCCGTGGCTATTTTGAATGCAGGCTTTTTTGACCCAGCCAACCAAAAAACGACATCTTATGTTGTCCGACAAGGAAAGTTGATAGCCGATCCCAAGGAAAACGAGCGGCTGGTGAACAATCCCAACTTAAAGTCTTATTTGGGTCAAATATTCAATCGCACAGAATTCCGTCGCTACTTATGCGGACAAACTAGCCGCTATTCCATTGCCCTACACAGTCAGTCACCACCAGCAGGTTGTCAGTTAGTTGATGCTATCGGTGCTGGCCCGCGCCTATTACCGGAACTCACCTTAGAAAAAGAGGGTTTTGTGGACAACGCTAATAAACGAGATGCCCTTGGCAGCAACCAACCCAATGCCAGAACTGCCGTAGGTATCACCCGTGATGGCAGCGTTATTTTAGTTATGGTGGCTCAAAAGCCCTCGGCTTCGGCCAACTCTGGAATATCTTTGCCAGCATTAGCTGACTTGATGAAAACTCTTGGAGCCGAGCAAGCGATGAATCTGGATGGGGGAAGTTCATCTTCGCTTTATTACAATGGGAAAACCTTTTACGGAAAGGTTGATTTGGAGGGAAATTCTATCAAGCGTCCTGTGAAGTCGGTTTTGCTGGTTCAAGAAAAATAGGGATTGTGGGAGTTATACCTACCTACTGGTAGATTTTTGCCATATCAGCAATTCCCGAATCCGAATTGCGTCACAATGGTAATAGGCAATCATTGAAGGTGCTATTATGCTTCGTCTAACTCAAATTATTCGGAACTTGTTCCTTCGTATTGAAGGCTTGTTTGGTGTTTTATTCCAAAGTATTTCTAATTTTTTCGGAAATTTATTTGGTTTTTTTGGTAAGCTTTTCGGATTCTCGGAGTCTGGTTATTTCTTGGAATCCGATCAGGTGCAAGGCGTAAATCAAGCTTCAACTAAACAGCCCATTGAAACGAATCGGGATAACACTACTAAAATTCCTGCCCCTAACCGCCGTCGTTCTAATGCCAAACTTGACGACTACTACCTCAACATGGCTCGTGATGTGAAAAAGAAATGAAAAAAGCCATTAAGTGGAGGGTTAAGTTCAGTAATCAACTGTTCCACCTTTAACTTGCATAATTAGGGTGGGCAACACTTTAGGATCAGCGCTACTTTAATAACACTCAGTAGAGGTCAGTCGAACGCTGTCCACCCCACAATGTTTTAATTAAATTTAGATGTGCAAATGATATCTGGAGCAGTTTACCAATCACTAAATAGCGCTTTGCATTTTCAGAAAAATCATCTAGCCACAATTAACGAATTTGTATGTGCGTAGGCTATCAAAAACCGCAAGCATGGAACCTTTGACAAAAATTTTGTCCAGTTTGAGGCTGGACAATAGCTAGAAATATTTTTGAGTTTGAATATTTACTTGGTTTTTAACTTACCAAATCAACTAAGGCGTTGCTTTGAAAGCGGACAATAGATGAAACTGAGCAACCGCGATAATTCTCAGAGGTAAATACTGATAGTGTGATATTAGCTTGACCTGGATCTAAAATGCGTTTTACCTTGCAGGTTTGCATTTTATTGTTGCAGTAAGCAATAATCCGATCGCCAGCCTTGACTTCCAACGCTTGAATTTTCAATTAATACCAACCTTGCCAGGAATTTGCTTTGTTAAAGGAAAAATATATTGCTATATCTCAGTCGCTTAACAATAGCAATGTTCTTTTACTATAGCACAAAAAATTAAGGATATCAATGCTATCAATTTAATCTTGGTAATGTCAAGTTTATTCATGCTGCAAATACTAGGGCAGAAGGTAGGAGGCAGAAATTTATCTGTTGCTCTCAACCCTATCTAACTCCAAGCCACCAAATCGTTCGCGCAGCAGAGTATTTGTTGAAATTCAGATGTAGGGAAACCTCTCCTTTAAAGAAGTTGCAGCTAAATTTTTTTGATGGAAGATTTTTCTCTCGATGTTTTTGTTACAATCATTGAAATTTTTACCTAAAAATAACACTATGGCTTTATATGCTGAATTACATAGACATCTAGGCGGCTCGGTCGTACCACGAGTTTTATGGCGATATTTCGAGCGGCATTCTTCGGAGTTAATTTCCCGCTTTGCTGACTATTCAGATTTTGAAGATTTTTATACCCGCCCACGTAACACCCTAGACGAGTATCTAGAATTACACACTCTGGTAGAAAGCGTGCAAACTGTGGAGACTTTGCCTTACTTTATCTATCGTTTGGTGCGAGGTGCTTACATATTTGAAAATTTGGCTTATCTGGAACTGCGCTACACTCCTTATTTGCGGACACCTGAGCATCTGAGTCAATCCGAAAGAATTGACAAGATGGCAGAAATTGTCCGCGTCGTAGGGCTTGCCAGCCAGCAGCCAGAATATCCGATTGTTACTAGCCAAATTCTCTGTATGCATACACGCCTACCTTATGAGGTGAACAAGGCGATTGTTGATTTGGCGGCGCAAAATAAGCAGTATGTCTGTGCAGTGGATGTAGCAGGAGGTGATAGTTATTACGCCGATCGCTTAGAAGAATGGATTAGCTTATATGATTATGCGCGATCGCAGGGCGTTAACACCACGGGACATCTATATGAAACCACCGCTGGTTGTTACCCAGAACTGTTACCATATTTGATGCGGATTGGTCACGGCATTCAAATTCCCCTACTATATCCAGAGCTACTTAATGATGTGGCTAGACGCGGGCAATGTTTAGAAGTTTGTCCGACAACTTACCTAAAAACTGGAACTTTGCAGGATATACGTCAACTAAAATTAGTTTTTGACCGTTGTCTTGATGCTGGAGTTGATATCGCTATCTGTACTGATAATGCTGGATTGCACAATGTGCGTCTACCGTTTGAGTATGAGAATCTCTTGACTTACAACATCATTAGTTTTGAACAACTACAAGCTTGTCAAGATGCGGCTTTCCGTCATGCTTTTGCTTGGCCTTACAGTCAACGTCCTTTATCACTGTTGAATGGTTTGCTCAAACCTGAACCACCGAAAATTTTGTCCATGAGAGATAGTAATTAACGAATCGCCTAAAAATATCCATAAAGTCAGGTGATTTAATGTTAATTAATGTTGCAATTACTAACTTTTTCTGATGCGATAGAAAAAGTTGTAATACATAATAGATATCTTGCAAAATTAATGTTTTATAAATTAAACCACAGATGTACACAGATAATTTATCAGTGTTTATTTGTGGTTCTTTTTTTACTGAGAAAGGATTCTTGCTATAAGTCGTATATAGCGTGTCCCCAGAAGCTATAAACTATAATTTATGGCATCTACTATTCAAGCTCTACCAACAGAAGTCGTATATCTCATTACAGCTGGAGAGGTAATCGACTCTTTAGCCTCTGTGGTGCGGGAATTGGTAGAAAATTCCCTAGACGCAGGTGCAACGCGAATTGTGGTTTCTCTATGGCCGCAGCAATGGCGAATTCGGGTGGCAGATAATGGTTGTGGAATGAACCTAGATGATTTACAACAAGCAGCCACAGCCCACAGCACCAGTAAAATTCGCTCTAGTGCCGATTTGTGGAAAATTAATAGCTTAGGGTTTCGTGGTGAGGCGTTGCACAGTTTAACGACTCTGGCAGATTTAGAAATTTTGAGTCGTCCTCTGGGGGGAAATTTAGGATGGCGGATAATTTATGGCGATGGCGGGAAAGTTGTACAAGTTGAAGCAACTGCGATCGCACCTGGTACAGTAGTTACAGTTTCCCATCTTTTCGGTAATTGCTCATCTCGCCGTCAGGGATTACCCACAACAGCACAGCAAATGAAAGCTGTGCAAGCCACAATTCACCAAATCGCCCTCTGTCATCCCCGCGTTACCTGGCAGATTTTGCAAAATGACCGTCAATGGTTCACCATCTCTCCGGCTGCCACAACTGGACAACTGCTACCGCAGATTTTACCGCAAGTGCGACAAGGTGATTTACAAGAAGTAAAACTCGAAATACCTAACCCATTAAACTCAGAACTCCTAACTCCTAACTCCTCACTCCCCACTACTTCGGCTTCTCTACGAGACGCTACGCGAACGCTCAGTACAAGTCCTCACTCAGCACTCAGCACTCAGCACTCAGCACTAAATTTAGTGGTAGGATTACCCGATCGCTGTCATCGTCATCGTCCAGATTGGGTACGTGTAGCCATTAACGGCAGGATGGTGAAAACACCTGAACTAGAGCAAACGATATTATCAGCATTTCATAGAACATTACCACGCGATCGCTATCCAATTTGTTTCTTACATCTTGCCATTTCCCCCGATCAAATTAATTGGAATCGCAATCCAGCAAAAACAGAAATTTACCTCAACGAAATCATTTATTGGCAAGAGCAAATTACCCAAGCAATTAACCAAGCACTCAGCATCTCTTCTAACAATCTCAAAGAAGCTGTTCACACAACACGAGTTAGTAAATTACTCAAAGCCGCAGAAGCTAAAGGCAGTTACAATTTCAATCCTCAAAATCCCAAAACTCCTAACTCCTCACTCCCAACTCCTAACTCTTTAAAAGCTGTCGCTCAAGTTAGCAACACCTATATTGTGGCGGAACATTCAGGTGGGATGTGGTTAGTAGAACAGCACATTGCCCATGAGCGAGTTTTGTATGAGCAATTGTGTGATGATTGGCAACTTGTCCCCGTCGAACCGTCAATCATTCTTTATCAATTATCGCCAGCCCAAGTATTGCAATTGCAACGCATCGGTTTAGAAATAGAACCTTTTGGCGAACAACTTTGGGCTGTCCGAAACATCCCAGCACCTTTGCAGCAGCGAGACGACTGTGCAGAAGCAATTTTAGAACTTAGTTGGGGAGGCGATTTACAAACGGCCCAAGTAGCTGTCGCCTGTCGTAGTGCCATTCGTAACGGTACACCGATGAATCAACAAGAAATGCAGATACTTTTAGATAATTGGCAACGCACTCGCAATCCCCGCACCTGTCCCCACGGACGCCCAATTTATTTATCTTTAGAAGAATCAGCTTTAGCTCGGTTTTTCCGGCGTAATTGGGTAATCGGTAAAAGTCATGGAATTTGATGTTTGTGGCAATAAATTACAATAGCTGTAAAAATGGAAATCACAACTATAAAATCAGCGTTATATCATGTCCGCTTGATTACTTAATAAACTCAAAGAACCCACCCTGCCAAAGGTATGCTTTGTCTCTCCTCGCATTAGCCTATCCATTACCCGGAGCTTTCTCAACATTTGCGAGAGTATTTACCCACGTTTTTTCTATCTATTTGTAGTTGCCCATGCGCCTACCAAATCGTCTAGCATAACTTTGGGTTATAAAAAACTAATTTGATTCATGCTGTGCTGTGTGAAAAGCCATCTGCCAGAAATTATGTTCAAATTTTGCCACCATTAAAAAAGCTTCTTCAGCTTGTTTTTGAACATCCCACTCTCCCGTTTCTAAAACCTCATCAGCTTGCTGTTGCAAAAGTTTTACATAATTTGTAAATTCAATATTTCCCCATCTTTCGGCAAATTCATTGTAAGGTACAGGCATTTTACCTGGTAGTTGCCAACCTTGATTATAGGCTAATTCAATAGCCCAAAATGCAGTTGCTTGCACAGGATAAGGCTTGTCTGCAAGACTTTGCATGTATTCACAGTATTCTCTACAGGTTGCTTGTTTCTTTATATTAAGATTTAGTTGTCGTTCAGTAGCTTTTTCTTGAAACCAATTGAGTTCGTCTTTAAGAGCTGCCAATCCCCCAAGTATCACATCAAAATGTTGTGGAGGTGCGCTGGCTAATACTCGCCCTACCATCCGCGTAAATTCCACAACAAACAGATAATCTTGCATCAACCATGTATTGAATTGCTGGAGTTGAATTATACCTAATTGACACTGTTCTAGGAAGGGATGCACAGTTGCTTGTTGCCAATCTTGAGCGTGATTTTGTAAAAGAAGTTTGCAAGTAATAGTCATTTTGGCTCAATAGATGTTTCAGGGAGATGGAATGAAGAACAGCAGACTGCTAAAATGTTAACAGACAAACAGGAACTCTCAGTTATTTCACGGATGTTGTCTATTGTCAAGAGTAATTTAGATGCGTTTGCCCTGAGTGTGCAATGACTGTGGGAATCATAACTAATTATCCAGACTTGATATTATTAGTAACTAATACTTTCAGATTTTACGCGATAAAAAACCCCACTAACTTATAGAAAGTGGAGCAAGTAATGTTACAAATTTAGGAGTTACTCATCGTTTAAATCGCTATTTGTAATAGACAAGCGAGATTATTCTAAAGCTTTCTTCAGTTCGTCTTTAATATTTTCTACGGTGTGACCAACTTGAGCTTCAGCTTGCTTTGCTTGTCCTTCAGCTTTATCTTGTGGATTACCTGTGACTTCACCCACAATCTCTTGAATTTTTCCTTCAATATTTTTTGCAGTCGCTTCTATTCTCTTTTCGGCACTCATGGTTTTTATCTCCAGCTTGTAGTTGATTCAGAGAACTCCAAAGATAAATTACTACTACTTGCAAAGTGGGTTGAAAAGCCCGCCCATTTCACGGGACGGGCAAAACGCTCACCCTACAAGTAATAAAATATTTGAGTTATTTTATTACTTGGAAGTCCCTAAGCTATTAATTAATCTAACAGTTGTGTATTCTTTTTTACTTCCATCAACCGAGAGAATATTTTGGTAAATTATATTATCTTAAGAGAGATGCCAATCGGTATTGTAGCAGATAATACAAAATGTGAAAATCTGATAAATAAAATTTATATATATTAAAAAAATAACTTTTTCGCAAATAAATGAACTATAAAATAAAACAAAATTTAAATAAAAGGAAAATAAAGGAGTGCCAACAAAACGTCAAAAAAATGTGTGGAGGAGTGAGATTAATGACATCATTCGGGGTGCTTGCGGAGGTTTTTTATTTGGCATACCCTTGCTGTACACAATGGAGGTTTGGTGGATTGGCTCGCTGGCAAAAGCACAATTTATCATGATAGCGATCGCATTAATGTTTATTGTAGTTTACTTGCTCAATCAGATAGAAGGTTTTCGGAAACGCAGATATCGCTGGCTCTCTTATCAAGCCGCAATGGATACCGTCGAAGCGATCGCGATCGGCATAGCTTGTTCTACCTTTGTGCTATTACTATTGCGAGAATTGACACCAGAAACCTCTTTAAAAGAATCTTTAGGTAAAATCATCTTTGAAAGTGTACCCTTTGCTCTTGGTGTAGCATTAGCGAATCAGTTGTTGGGAGATAGTGAAAACAGCAATGGAAAAGGACAAGGAAGCGATCGGGAAAATAGTACAACTAAGAACAAAAGGGATGAGTTACACGCTACCTTTACTGATGTGGGTGGAACCCTGATTGGTGCAACCATAATTGCATTTAACATCGCTCCCACAGATGAAATTTCTATGCTTGCAGCCGCAACCTCTCCACCTTGGGAGTTGGCAATGATCGCCGCATCTTTGCTGATTTCTTATGGCATTGTATTTCAGGCAGGTTTTTCTAACCAGCAAAAACGTAAAGAGCAAAAGGGAATTTTTCAACGACCATCGAGCGAAACTATTATGTCTTACCTAGTATCATTACTAGCAGGCGCTTTTATGCTGTGGTTCTTTCAAAAATTAACTTTTAGCGACCCCTGGACAATGTGGTTAGATCACACATTGATACTGGGTTTACCCGCAACTATTGGTGGTGCAGCCGGAAGGTTAGCAATATGACTAAAACAGAACAACAACCAAAGCGCTCAATAGCTGAGTGGATAACATTCAGCATCGCCTCACTCATCCTAGCAATCATTGTGAGTCTAGTAAGCTACACTTGGCTGAACGAAAAAAATCAACCTCCCATCCTTTCTGTCACTAAAAAAGAAACAATTCGAGAAATTAATGGTCAGTTTTATGTTCCTTTTGAAGTTGTGAATAGTGGAGGAGATACAGCTGAGTCAGTTCAGATTATGGCTGAGTTAATGATTGACGGCAAAGTTACAGAAACAGGAGAGCAACAGATCGACTTTTTATCTAGTGGGGAAAGCGAAGAAGGCGCATTTATATTCAGCGATAACCCGCGCCAAGGTCAGTTAAATCTACGTGTTGGTAGCTATAAATTGCCATAGGAGACTGATATAGCCTTTCCTAATCACATGAGGTACATCATAGTCCCCGCTCTTCGAGAGAGGAGGGGGTTGGGGGTGGGGTTACGACGACTTAATTGGTAATTGAGTAGGCTTGATATAACGTCATGGTTTTCAACCTACCTTTTATAAATATGGGTGAAAATAACGTAGGCACAATTCATGAATTGTGCTTACTAATGATTTTGGGCAACGCATAATTAATTTCACCAGATGTCTATTCTATGCAGCCTCTTAAAGAATTTGTATTACTATATCAGCCTTAACTAAACATTAAAAAGCTAACAATTTTACTTACCACTACCAAGGTTTTTTTGCTGTTGATAACGCAGTTTAAACTGCTGTTGCTGTATTCTATGATCCACAATAGGTTCAGGATAGCCAACAGCATGACGTTCTAAAGATGGAATTTTCCCAGTAACTAAATATTCTGTATCTACAGACCGCAATTCTGACACCCATTGCCGAATATATTCCCCTTCTGGATCGAATTTTTGTGTTTGACTGGCTGGGTTGAAAATCCGTACAGGTTTTGGGTCCATGCCGCTAGAAGCACTCCATTGCCAACCGCCATTATTAGCAGATAAATCACCATCAATTAACTTCTGCATAAAGTATTTTTCTCCCAATTGGGGATTAATTAGCAAGTCTTTAGTGAGGAAACTGGCGACAATCATTCGACAACGGTTATGCATCCAGCCACTTTCATTCATCTGGCGCATTGCTGCATCCACAATGGGGTAGCCTGTTCTCCCCTCACACCAAGCTTGGAAATGTTCTTCGTTAGTTTCCCAAGGAAAGTTCTTAAAGGTGTCGCGGAAAGCACCATCAGCTAATTCGGGGAAGTTATACATTGCGTGTTGATAAAACTCCCGCCAAGCTAATTCCTGTTGCCATGTGCGGATATTAACTGCTGTTTCCTCACTGCGGCTGTTTTCCAGTGCTTCTATGGTGGCTTGCCAAACGGTGCGAATGCCAATTACGCCAAATTTTAAAGCTGCACTCAGTTGTGATGTACCGTCCACTGCGGGGAAATTTCGCTGTTCTTGATATTCAGTAATAGCTTTATTAGTAAATTCCTCTAATCGTTCTTGTGCCGCTGCTTCTCCTGGTGAAATAATTAATTGTTCATCCCAAATAAATCCTAAATTTTTTGCTGAAGGTAGTGCGATCGCTCCTGCAAGTTTGGCAATTTCCTGTTCGGCTTTCGTTAATCCCTCAACATTTTGCAGTGTTTCTACTGGTTGAGCCTTTGGTTTGGCAATCCAATTTTTCCAGAAGGGTGTGTAAACCGTGTAAGGACTGTTACTACCCGTGCGCAACTCCTCTGGGGAGTTGAGGATTTGATCCCAGTTTTGGTTAAGAAACTCAATGCCTTTTTCTTTGAGGGCATTTATAATGGTGCGATCGCGTTCTTGTGAATAAGGCTCTACATCCCAATTCCAAAAAACAGCTTTGGCATTTATTGCCTCGGCTAAGGCTGGTATTGCTTGTACAGGATCGGCGTGGAGTATTAACAACTGGCTACCAACTTGAGCATATCGCTCTTGGAGTTTCTGCAAACAGCCAATCATATAAGTTACTCTCACAGGAGCAACATCATCCCGTTCTAGAAGATTCGGATCGAGGCAAAACACGCCCACTACTTTCGGACTTTGCCGTTTTGCCGCAGCCAGTCCCGTATTATCAGAAATGCGTAAATCGCGCCGATGCCAAAACAGAATTAAGTCAGACATTCCCTGCTGGATATAGTTCACCCGTACTAGCTTAGATGCTAGTGGTACCAATAAGCATCATTCTGGCGATAAATTTATTCTCTTAAATGGGCATTGAGGATTTAACTCTAGCAGTTTGCAATTGCGTAGTGTAAGGGGGCACATCTGCAATCCTTACAAATTTACATGAAAATTGCGATCGCACGATGTCAATAGTCAACTAAACCCCGGTTTCTCAATCGGGAATAGTGGCTTTTTATCTCAAAATTGAGTATACTCTTCTTAACAGTTAATTAGTCTTTTTGTCATGGCTAACCTACTACTTGACGACGGTACGATTGAGAGCGATTTAGACGAAATAGCTCGCGAACTTGCGCCTCTTGGCATTCAACTCAAGCACTACGACCCAGGAACATCGCTACTATTCCCTAATCTGCTAGACCAGGACGTTTTAACTGAGTCCGAGAAACGTTATTGCGTAGAACTCCATAACAGCGTTTTTGAATTTCTTCAGCAAGAAAATGGCGCTCTCTGGTGTGACTTACTAAATGTGCATCCAGGCTCGTTCAATCTTCACCACCTGATCGCCACCTACGGTCGTTACCATACTCATCCTGCGCCTGAACCCGTCTATGTGTTGGCAGGAGACATGATCTATGGTTTTGTGCGACCTGATGGCAGCCAGGTACAGCTTTTAGTTCAGGCACAAGACTATCTCTACATCCCCGCTGGCGTTGAGCATTGGTGCAGCCCAACTGCATTGTTGAATTTCAAAGGGATACGCTATTTTGCGATGCCTGCGGCGGGCTGCGCCAACGCAGAAGGTTGGATTCCAAATTATACAGGTACTCAAGTAAGTGATTTGATCCAAAAGCCGCGTTAAAGCTCATTAAGCTTGTAGTCATCTGTGATTGTTATTACTTTGATATAACCCTAAACTCAATGTCCATTGATAACGTTTGCCGCTATCTTTGAGAACGGTGCGAACCACTTTCCCTTTTCCACATCCCGTAAAAATTTAGATTGGCGGTGGGTTGCGACGAATTTGGTCTTCTGGCAGAGTAATCACATTGAAAGCCTTCCAGTTGGTTGTAACATACTTGAATTTACCAATACCAAAGTCTTTATTAGTAGTCCAGTTATCCCACTGTGCAGTTAAATTGAACCAGTAATCGCCCCCTTCACTAAGAATGTAGCGAGCTTTAGAGCGATCGTCAGGTTTGTTAAAATCATCTACCACAAGTCGAGCTTGAACTGTGGTAAACATCCCCATTACATCAATAGGATTAATAGATGCCCGACTAGGTGCCCAAAAGTGGAAGTTGTAACCATTATCAGCTTTGACAGAGATACTTCCGTCAGACTCATATCTAATATTGGCTGGTTGATTAATGTCCCCTACGTAATCTTCCCTATAGGCAGCACCATCTACTCTCACAGAAGTTTGGAGAATATGCCACTTTTTATCTGTCTTACTGAGATAGTAAGCCTTAATATTTTTTATCTGCACACGAGTGTTAGTTGCAGGATTACCTTCAGACGCTTCATATAATTGTCCCCATGCTGTCATTGCTGTAAAAGTACCTGGATCAGCACTACCTACACGTGGTCCAGTAGCCCAACTCAAGTCCAAAGGAACTCCATGTGGTATCCCCTCATGAGGTGGTTGCATATCATAAATGATGGTTTCAATGGAGTTGATTGATTTTGGTGCCCGTGAATCTACTCTGTAGGAAAAACTGCTAGTAACTATTACAGCAAATACACATAGAAATATAAGCAAAAATTTAATTTTTTTAAAATCAAACTTAAGTGTAAATACTAGCTTTACCAAGGTTGTATGCCTAAATATAGTAAACTTGTAGTTACTTTAATAACATAGCATTTTTTAAATGGCAATTGGAATAGATTACAAAAATGGCATATTTGATACATTTAAAATACATTCGTACTATTAAACAGCTTGGTACTCAGCGCTTTCAAGCTAGCCATTCATGGGCGATCGCTTTCCTCAATCGCTTTTGTTACTTTGAGGAGAGAAAAATATGACCAAAAAGAAAAGGATTGAACCGCGACTTAATTTATTTATGGAGAATAAAAAATACAAACCAACATTATTGAAGACCCCACAGATAAATCTGTGGGGTCTTCAATTTTAAATGAGAGAATTCCTCGTACCCCTTTGCTTAAGCAAGCTACGCGTAGCGTCTCGCTGAGAATGGACTGAAATTTATCCTGCAAATTTAGCTTCTAAACTTGCTTCTACTAAATTTGCGGTGGGTTCACCGCCAGTGCTGCTGCCTCCAAGAAATAAGGCAGACCTGATGAAAAAATTTCACAGCTACAGATGAAGAGGGAACTGGGGGCAAGGAGAGAAATTCTTACTCTCAACTCAGCACTCAGCACTTTCAAGCTAGATGGCTGAATGCAAGAGTATTATACTTGTGTGTTCCATTCATAGCGTGTGGTGCGCCAACGAACAATTTAGCTTTTAAGCTTGCTTTTACTTAATTGGCGGTGGGTTACGACGAATTTGGTTTGGTGGCAGAGTAATCATATTAAAAGCCTGCCACTTGCTTGTAACGTACTTAAATTTACCCATACCGAAGTCTTCGTTTGTCTCCCAATTGTCCCACTTTACAGTTAAGTTTAACCAGTAATCGCCACCCATATTTAGTAAGTAGCGAGCCTTAGAGCGATCATCACGTTTTTTAGGATTGTCAACTACAAGCCTGGCTTGAACTGTGGTAAACATCCCACGCACATCATAAGGATTAATTGTGGCTCTGCCAGTTGCAGGCCAAAAGTGAAAGTTGTAACCATTACCAGCTTTGGCCGAAATACTACCATCTGATTCATAACGAATATCTGCGGGTTTATTGATATCACCTGCAAAATTTTCTTCATAGGCAGCCCCTTTAACTTTTGTTGAACTTTGCAGGAGGTGCCATTTACCGTCCGACTTACTGAGGTAGTAAGCTTTGATATTTTTTATTTGAACGCGGGTATTAGTTGCAGGATTACCTTGAGATGCTTTATATAGTTGCCCCCAGGCGGTCATCGCTTTGAATTGTTTCCGGTTCTTGCTACCTACACGAGGTTTAGTTGCCCAATCGAAAGATAGAGGAACGCCATGTGGTATACCTTCGTGAGGTGGTTGCATGTCGTAAATAATAGTTGCAATTGAATTGATTGGTTTTTCCGGCTGTGCGTCTACTCTATAGGCAAAATAGTAGCTTAGTATTGTAGCAATTACACAGAGCAGAAAAGGTATTTTTTTAACTTGCATATCAACTTTCTGATGCCACCTGCGATCTTATACCTGATAGAGATCGCTTGCTTCCATAGATTTGGCCAAACCTTAGAAAAGGATTTACTTTTATTGAGTGCTTCTTCAGACCACACTCTCGCGCTGGATGAATTTGAGCAATCTAGGGCTAAGATAAATTGATCGCGGACTCCTTTGATCGCGCGATCGCGGCATTCTCTAACCTTTGCTCTTGCATCTTCTGTTAGACAGTATTCAAAAGCTGTTTGCAATATTTCATCTGGATAGAAATTATTGAGCAGTTTGTGTAGTTTAATATGATTTAAAAAGCTTTTTAAATATCCATATTTTAAGGCTACCTGTTATTCTATATCTCATGGCAATTACTTCATCTTTGAGCTTTAACCATTTGTTAGAAGATAATTTATATTGTTTAAGCGCTTTCTCAGACCATACTCTTGAATTTGATGAATTTACCGTATTCAATGCTGAGATAAATTCATCACGTATTTCTTCAACAAGCTTGATAGCTTGATCGCGGCATTTCCCTGCTTTTACTCTTGCATCTTCTGTTAAACAGTATTCAAAAGCTTTCTGTAAATCTTCGTCTAAGAGATTGTCAATAGAAAATGCTATAGGCCAACCAATCGTTTTTGCTTGATTTAGAACTTTAGCTCCCCCAGAAATTGCATCTATAACGATTACAGGAATTCCGTTCTTGAGGGCTAATACAGTACCATGTAAGCGTGTAGTAACTACAATATCCATGCGAGCCATTAGCGATTCTACCTCAGCAGCAGTACGGAGATTTGTTTTATTAGGATCTAGTCCAGTATCGATAGGTACTACTACCATCTCTCGAGAAGCAATTAATCGGTTAATGGCTTCATTAGCAACATTATGTCTACCTTTTTTCCCATACTCACCTTGTGGATGAACCAGGATAACACCAATTACAGGAACTTTTGATTGACGTGAAAGAAAGGTAATATCTGGACGTGAATTAACAGAACTATCTCTTTCTAAGAGAACGTCGAAAGGATTCCACAGATTAATCGGCTCTATCATTGATAAATCAAGGCCAATGAGACGACAATTACTAAAATGTTGTATAAATTTTGTAGTACCTCTATTGCAAGGGAAGGGTCCACATACGAACACAACATGCGAATAAATATTGGGGTCTACTGAACGCCAGTCAACACCATTAACAAAAGGAGGAGCAAGAGCAACATCATAACTATAACCAGCATTGTCAAGCCATTCGCAGGTTATGTCTCGTGCCATCAGATCACCAGCAGTAACATTACATCCCTGAAAGCTGAACCAACCTACAACAAGAGTTTTCATAGAAAAATAACCTGAGAAAGTGTGTGTTAATTTAAGAGGTTAAACTGATTAATTGATTTGGAGACTTAACATTTTATAATTTCAACAATTATTTACTAATAATATGAGAAAACTACTAGTTAGAATTCATTTTTTTGTTGTTATTGTATAAAATTTTAGATGAATAATAATTCAAAATCAAGAATTGAATAATCGATTCCATGATTCGATGCATAAGTACTGATATGGCAACCCAAAGTATTCCCCATTTTACAGCCACCAACACAAAAATTGTAAATATAGTAGTACTTATAAAACTAATGTAGAGACTAATACGAGTTTTATCTATAGCGTTAAGTAGGTAGTAGACAGCAAAGTAAAATGGCAATGGTAAAGCTGAAAGGCAGATAATCATCAAAATAGGAATTGCGCTAACCCATTTTTGTCCAAAAATAATTGGTACATAGAATGGAGCTAATAATGTTTGTGTAAGTATAAGCGGAACTACAATTACAAAAGTCTTTTGAAGGCTACTAAAAAATCGTTGTCTAATTTTGTGAATATCGTCACGTACTTCACAAAGATAAGGAAACAAGGCTGAACTAAATACATTAATTACATTCAAACTGATTCCTAATCCAGCATTGAAAGCAAAATAATATACTCCTAATGCATCAATTCCTAGAAAACTTCCGATAATTAAATAATCTATGTTTGACCTTAGCCTATTCAATAGCCCAACGCCAACAACATTGCCACCAAAAGAGATAATTTCTCTAAAATTTTCAAGTGTAAAAGATTTAGGAGCACGCCAAGATTGATTCATCTGGTTAATTACAATCCATACCGGAGTTGTTAGAACCATAGCCCAGACTACAGCCCATACCCCCATACCCAGAAGAGCCAGAATAATAGTGATAATATTACTAAGCAACGACTGCGTAGCATTACATAATGCTGTAATTTTAAGACGATTTTCTCGTTCGATGATGGCAGAGTGAACCATATATAACGGCATCATTAAATACACTAAGGCCGATGTACAGAGAGGCAAAATTATCAATTGATTATCATAAAAATGAGCAAGGGGAAAGGCTGCAATACACTGAAAAATAAAAATCGACACGCATAAAATCCAATTCAACCAATAAGATGTATCACAGATAGTTTTGAGATCCTTCTCATCAACCTGAATAATCTTAGCTGCAAGGCCACCTCTAAACGTGAAAACATTAGCAAAGTCAAGGACAGTATAAATAATTGCTACTAGCCCGTAATCTTGAGGACTAAACATACGAGCTAGAGTCACCGTTGTTCCCAGACGGAAAACACGATTGGCTAATTCTGCTGCTCCTAACCAGCCAACATTACGAATAAATTGACCCGACAATATGCGCTTTAGCTTATTAATTAACATCAGGTTACAGTTACGGTGTAATTAATAATCTTGTTTTGTAAGCTCTTTTTTCAAGAGGACATTACGCAGTTGTTGACCAACCATCTCAAGCGCAAAACAACTCTCAACTCGATATCTAGCACGCTTACCCAACTCACACCCCCAAGCTTCATCGTCTAGAATTCCACCAAGCGCGATCGCTAGTGCGGTTGAATTTTCTCGTGGTACGACTATTCCACCAGAAACTTCGCCCCCCTCAAGAATGTCGGATACACCAGGAGCATTAGCAGCTACAACAGGTAGGCCACAGGCCATTGCTTCAATCGGTGCTACGGGAAAACCTTCTTGTCTGGATGGCAAAGTATAAACATTAGCTGCTGATAGGTATTGCTGAATAACATTGCGATCGCTCACAAATTCGTTGAGCCATAGCACGCCCTTTAACTGCATGGTGTCAAGGCGCTGACGCAATTGCTCGGCATCACTTCCCGTTCCTACCATTAGCAGCCGCAAATCTTGATCGGGACGTTCAGCGCAGATTTGCTGCCAAGCCTCCAATAAGATATCTAATCCTTTGCGCTCGATCTCAACTCGTCCATGCCACGCAACCACTTTGGCGTTGAGGGGAATACCAAGTGCTGCTCGTGCCTCAGTGCGATCGCTCGCTTGCCAAGCTACTATATCTACAGGGTTGAAAATACGGGCTATTTTACTAGACTTTATTTCATAACGAGATTGAATTCGCCCAATCTCAGTTTGCGTTGCCACGATCGCACCTGTGCAAGTACGAAACGCCAGATGTCGTGGAAGAACCTCCAAAAAGCTTTGGGTGCGATCGCCTCCCTGGAAAGTCGCAAATACTGGTAGACGCATCATTTTTCCCAGTAGCACGCAACTGTCGAAGCGGGCATACTCATACTCTTGACATAAGATTGCCTGACAGTTCTCACGCCGCAGTTCACGAGCTAACAAACCTAGAGGTGTAGAGAGATACGTTCCCAGGCTCTTAGCCAAATCCTTAACGGGTGTAAGCAGGGAACGGCGGATTATACCGTTATCCTGAATATCCTTAAAAGATTGCGCTTCGCTTGCTCCATAAAGATTCAGTGAATTACGTCGTACAGCACGATAGGCATGATAAATCCCAGAAGGAGGCAGCACGCAAATCAAGGCACCAGTAGGTACATGAGTAAAACGCGATGGTTGATCCACACGAGCAGAAATGCAAAATAGTACTGTCCGAACACCAACTTGTTTAAGAGCATTGATGTAGCCAAACATCCAGCTACCGACAAACTCCTTACAGAAAGTCTCGAAAGAAATGTTGATGCTATCTAAAAAATCATCAATTAAATCGTAACAATGCAGTAAAGCGATCGTTGGCTCTGAGGATTTACCTAAATAAGATAACTCCTTTTCATCGCTATCATGCTGTTTGGTAAGTTTTAAACTAGAGAACTTGTTCATGCTTCTAACCTCGGATCTTGTAGAACAAGAGGCTTTTTCATCAACTGTAAAAAATAACTAGCAATACTAGGCGGTAATAGTTGTTTCAACAGCAATTTTATTACTAATTTTTGAGTTGTTTTATCTAGTAAAGTTTTAGGGTTTAAGCGAATTGCTGACAATAAATGTTGCCGAGCATGACTGATCCCACGAATATCAGTAAAATGTTGCAGATATAGACTTGTGCAATAGAGATGAAAACTCGTAAGAGTATAGCTTTTTAGGTATTGAAGTTCTGGAGGCGCTGCTTGATATGCTTTTTCCATCGCAATGAGAGAAGCTTCTTTCATCACCTCAACTTTAGATGACATCGCCCCAGGTGTTCGACGATAGAGGATCTGGTGTTTAGGTACTACGACAAAATGCCAACAAGCCGCTAGCCGCAGCCAATAATCCCAGTCTTCGCAAGATTTCAGTGTCGGATCAAACTCTCCTGCTGAATCAATTGCTTGCCTGCGTATTAGGGTATTTGAGCCACTGTGAATAAAATCGCTAACTAATAATTTTTCATAAATATTACCTGCAAAAGCATATCGAGGTGATGGCAGAAACGATAAAGGTTTTCCTTGTTCATCCACATCCATGAAGCAAGTCCAGCTATAAGCAACTCCTGCTTCTGGATTCTTTTCCAAGGCCATCAATTGTAGTTCCAGCTTATCGGCTGTCCACAAATCATCAGCATCAAGAAAGGCAATAAATTCACTAGTCGCATGAGAGATACCACGATTTCGAGCTACTGGCAGTCCACCATTTTCATAGGAAAAAATCTGCAAGCGCTCATCTTTGATACTTTCAACTATTTCTATAGTCCTGTCTTTTGAGCCGTCATTAATTATAATTAACTCAAAATCTGCAAAAGTTTGTTGCTGAACAGAGTTTATTGTTTCTGCTATGGTTCTTTCGGCATTGTAAGCGGGAATAATCACAGAAATTTTGGGCATATTCTCACTATCAATAATTACTGCTGAGATGATGGTTCAACGTGCGATCGCTACTATGCGCTGACGCAGAGTATAAACATAGGATAAAAATCTTTGGTAACCATCAGGCCCAAATTGCCGCAATAGAGTAATCGCAATACTTAATCGCACAAATTCTTGCGAAAAGCAAAGCCAAGGGTAGTAAGCCAAAGCTTTTGCACGAAAATTAGCTGCACCTTCCCAATCTTGAGCGCGGCTTTGTAAAGCTTTCCAAGCTAAACAGAGATTAGCAGAACCATAGCTTCGGTTTTTCAAATACTGCAACTCGGATGGTGCAGCCGAGAAAGCTTTTTCGATAACGAGTTCAAAACTTCGTGCCATTGCTTCCCAATTTCGGGATGCACTACTTGAGGATTGTCGATAATAAACCAAAGGTTCCTTCACTACCTTGAAAGGATAGCGAGATGCTATGCGTAGCCACATATCCCAATCTTCAAGATATGAGCCTAAATTGCGATCAAACAGTCCAATATCCTCAAAACAAGAGCGACGAACTATTGCTACACTGCCACACTCAACAATGTTGTGTTCAGTCAGCTTTTTCCAAACATCTCCCTCTACCTGATTTTTGAACACTCTGCCCGTAGGTTTACCCATTTCATCAACAAAGGCAACCCAAGTGTATACCAACGCCACTTCTAGATTTTCTTCTAGAACACGCAGTTGTTTTTCTAGCTTGGTTGGCTCCCACAAGTCATCAGCGTCTAGGAATGTTATGTACTCTCCTTTAGCATAAGCAATTCCGGTATTACGCGCTCCTGCTAAACCTTGATTTTCCTGATTAATCAGCCTCACTCGTGGGTCTTTTATCTGAGAAACCCATTGCTCAGTTTCATCTAAACTACCATCATTAACAACTATTACCTCAAAGTCAGTGAAGGTTTGGCTCAGAACATTTTCCATAGTTTCAGGAAGATAATTCATAGCATTGTAGGCTGGTATAAGTACAGAAACTTTTGGCATAATAATGTCCTTTTGCATATTGAAAATAATTCTTTTAAATCAAAAATATATGATTTTTCGCTAGATTAATTCCTAAGAAACTCATACAAAATTACCAAATTTATGAGTGTTACCTGATTGTTGCTGTCACTTGTGTTTCTGCTTGCCGCCGATAAGATGTGTGATGTTTCACCAAACTATTAAAATTTTGTAGTGACAAAGTTAGTGATACATACAAAATCCAATATATATCCTCTCTCATAAGCGAAGGCTCAGATAGGTTAAACTGTACCATAAAGAGTAAGTAAGCCAGTGGTAGAATACCCTCTGATGATTGATTAAGACGTAGATACTGGATTGCTTGTAAGGAAACTTTCACATAGCTAAACATGAATAAAAATAGTCCTAATAGCCCTATGTCAAGACTTAGATCCAAAAAGCCATTATGAGCATGTGGAAGGATCATAAATCTATTAATTGTTGGACTCCAAACATCTATAGTTCCATCTGTCACACTCAGCCAGAATGTGTGATAACCATAACCTAACCAAGGGCGTTCCCAAATCTTATTTACAACACCACTCCATATGTCTGTGCGGCCAGTGAACGTTAAATCGCGTCCCAAAGCACCCAAAATAGTTGCCGCGTTTTCTAGAAACAAAGTTGCCATACCTCCACCTATCAATATCAAAGCAATAAAGAAGGGTACAGCTAAGTTGTAGTTCCACCGCAATGCTTTGTACAGAGGTAGAAGGCACAGAAATGTTAGTAATAGAATTAAAGCAGTTTTTGATGTTGAAAGCAAAATAAGAGCAATTGACAGGATAAAACCAGTCCAGGCTATCCAACGATTATGGTGAATATGAACTAAGCGAAAGACCATTGCACTTAGAACCATAATGATGCCAAAAAGATTTTTATGTGTGTAAAGCCCTCGCCAGGCTCCTGCATGACGAGCATCCTCTTCAAGGAAAACCATACTGCCCGTCACCCCGTAGTGTGGCAACCCTAAAGCAACGACTATACTCAACAGTACTGCTGCACCAAAAGTCCAAGTTAACAACTGCATCTGTTCCTTCAAACCATAGGAAGCGGCAAAATAAACTCCAAACAAAGTTACTCGGATAAAAGGTATTACACCAGCGCCAGGCCCGTGATCGTGAAATAGAGCTGCCATAAAGGGCAATTCAGACCACAGTGTAGAAGCAACAGTAAGTCCTACTAAAATCCATAGCAGCTTTTCTTTGATAACAAAAGGAACTATTTTCTTCCAACGTATACCTATCAATAAAATAGTGACTATCTGGATGATATTGGCAACAATCTGAACGAGCAGATACAAATGATTTGCCGGTGCTATAAAGTACGAACCTGCTCCTGAGAAAAACAGCAGGGAACAAACAACAAATATTTTTTCAATTATCCTTTGGCTAACCACATTTTAGACCTTTTAAACTTTGATCTTGATTTTTAGGCCAAGTTTTGATGTTCAACTAATAATTTGGCATAATAGGTACTAAAGAGCTTAATTAATAGAGTCTGAGGTTTTAAAGAAAGACTTTTGGTTAAGTTGAAAATCTTCCTTCATAGAGTATCTATTTGAATAATAGAAGTAACTGTTAGGTTCGTTTCTAGGAAGCACACCATTAATAACCAAACCTAAAATATTCACATCTGAGCGATGCAAGGCTTCCTTCGCAGTATGAGCACTAGTAGCATTAATTAAGCCAGGTCGAGATACTAATAAAATACCATCTGCCATTTTACCTAGTATTAAAGCATCGGCAGCAAGCATCAAAGGAGGCGTGTCAATAATTATAAAATCGTATTTATCAGAAAATTCTTTAATTAAAGAAGCCATTCGGTTGGAATCAAGAAGCGCTAATGGATTAGGAGGAATAACACCAGAACATAAAACATCTAGGTTCGACATTACCTCTTTCACAACCACTCTGGGTTCATCCCTGCTAACGATAGCATTGCTCAAACCAACTTCATTAGTTAAATCCCAGGCAATATGTTGAGATGGATGACGCATATCCGCATCCACTAGTAAAACTCGACGACCTATCTGAGCCATTGCCGTTGCTAAATTAGCAGCAACCGTAGACTTACCTTCTTGAGGAACACTACTGGTTACTACAATAACCTTCATATCTTTATCCGAACTGAGAAACTTCAGATTAGCCTGAATCATAGAATAAACTTCGCTTACAAATGAGCGGGGATTATCTCTGACATACACCTTCAAAGCAGTACGTTCTGTGTCTCCATTTCGGGAGTTGTCTTTGGCAAAACCTTCAAAGTAGGGAATCACCCCTAGCAATGTATAGTCAAATATTTTCCGCGTTTCTTTAATAGTTTTGATAGACTTATCTGTTGACTCTAAGACAAAAACAGTAGCAATACCAAGTAGAGCACCGACTAGCCCGCCTAATCCTAAAAAAATAACTCTTTTACTAATATCTGAAGGGCTTCGAGGAACTGAGGCAGCCTCAATAATGCGAGCATTTCCTATGTCTTGATTTTCTACAACCCTCACCTCTTGTAATTTTTGAAGAAGTAGCTGGTAGGTAGATTGGGCGGCGTCCAGTTTTCGCTGTAGCTGCCGCTGATCTTTTTCTAATTTTGGTAGGATAGTTGCTCGTCGCCGATATCCGGATTTAGCATTATTTAATGAACTTAATCGGCTAGATAAACTTAGAGTTTTCGCCTGTGTTTTAACAAGTTCTTCAAGCAGTATTTGTTGCGGCTCCTCAAATTGAAAATTTCCTTTGGGTATTGGTTGTTGCGGTGTGATAACTGCTCTCACTCGTTCTTCCAGCAGCCTCTTGAGCTTTGCTTCTTGCATCTTGAGGCTAACTATAGTGGGATGCTCATCACTCAAGCGAGTTTGTTGTACTGCTAGATCACTTTGTACCTGCTGAAATTTTTTCAAAATATCTTGTACCCCAACAGACTGACTGAGAGCGCTTGCAGCTAAGGCATCTCGTACACTCATACCTAATTGGTTTTGGATTTGGTTTTGGAGTACTTGATAATACTTATTAAGTTCTGCAAGTTCTGCCTGAGTTTGAGTAATCCGGTTTTCTAAATCTTTAATATCTGTTACTGTTGAAGTCGCCTCTTGGCTGAGGTCTACAACTTGATTGATTTCTTTAAATTTGCGTAAAGCGGCTTCTGCTTGATTGACGGCAGCCTCAGCCTCCGGTAACTGGCTGAAAATAAACTTACCAGCTGCAACTGCTTGTAAGCGATTGTTGCTGATATTATTTCTTATATAAATACTTAAAAGCTTATTCACTATTGCCGCAGATTCTTGTGGATCTGATCCTGTATAGGAAATCTGCATGACATCTGCTCCGGCGACATTTTTCACTTGGAGCCGCTTTTTTACTTCCGTCTCGGATCTAAGTTTACCTTGTTTGTCTTTCAGGTTTAACTCACCTACGGTTTTTCGTATGAGAGGGTCGGAAAGAATAACCTCCGCTTCTGTATTTAAAGGGTTACCCGTTGAACTGAGGGGTACAAAAGAAGAACCCCCATCTTCCTTTGTTTTGATTCCTGTTAGAGAAGGGGTAGCATCCAGCTTGAGCAAAAGTTTTCCTGACGCTGTATAAGAAGGCTCTTTCTTCAAAACTGCGAAAGCTGTAATCATAATTACAACTCCAAAAATACTAGCAGCAGAGCGCCAGCGACGTTTTAGCATTAACCAGCCTTTCTGAAAATCTATTTCTTCAGGTTCTCTAGAATCCATTACCATTTTGTGATCTGCGTATTTCATTACTACGACCAATAGGGGATGTTTTGTCCGCACCAAGCGCTCGATCTTTTATTCACTTTTTATGGCAATTTCTCTAGCTCTTTCACCATGTAAATTAGAAAGAGATTTATACAACTTGATGTTTTCATAAGTAATGCGTTCCCAATTGTAATTTATCTGTACATACTTTTGTGCATTTTTAGCCATTGCTGCTAATTGTTGCGGGTGATGAATCGCCCAGTCTAAGGAATTAATACAAGAGTCTAAATTTCCACATTCAAAAAGCATTCCCCGTCCCCCATTAATCAATTGCTGGTGGGGTGGGATGTCGCTTGCTAAAACTGGTATACCTTCCTGCATTGCCTCTAACATCGCTAGAGGTAGCCCTTCTAAATCAGAAGGAAGGACAAATAACCCTGCTCCCCGGACAATTTCCCAAAGACGAGTTCCTCGCAGTTCACCGGCAAATACAATATCTCGATTATTTGCAACCTTTTCTAATAGGTTTGAGGTAAAGGATTTAGTATCACTAACACCTCCAGCCAGAACAAGTTTCCATCCAGCTGGTTTCAAGGCTGAGAAGGCATCAACGAGCAAGTCGGGGCGCTTTTCCGGTACCAATCTGCCTAAATACACAATATAACGCCCTTGCTGGAGACCTAACTGCGTACTATAGGCAAAATTGGGGTCTGATTCACCATAGCTGGCGGGGGCATTAGGGATGTATACTGTCTCTTTACCGTAAGTTTGCCAAAAGTACTTTTGTAGCGCCTCTGATACCACAATCATTCTGTGGGCAAAACGTACTGCTGCCTTCTCGCCTGTGTGAATTAAGCGAGTAGAAAAATTGCCCCACTTTGCACGTTGCCAGTCTAGCCCCTGGCAGGTAACTACAATCTTTGCATTGCTAATTCTTGGTAAACAAGTAAATAGAGATGGTCCCAGAGCATGGAAATGAACAATATCATAGCTTTTGCCAGTGGCAGCGATCGCTGCTAGTGCGGAGGTAACAAAAGCATCTATCCCTCTAAAATCTACACTGGGCACAGATATAACTCGAACGCCCTGAAAGTCATAACTTTCAAGCCAAGAACTATGAGTATAGGAGGAACGGGCGAATAAATCTACAGAGTGTCCCTGTGCAACCATACGGGGATAAACTTCTGCACAATAATGCTCAATTCCGCCCTGCTTGGGAGGTAGACCTTTTGCACCAATCACAGCAATTTTCATAGTCAAAAGTTATGCTCAAAAAAGATGTACAAAGCGATAATAAATATGTGCGTATGCTTGTGTTGTAGAGCTAAATTCAGTATTACTGGTTCTCTTCAACAACAGCATCTTTGTATTGGATTTAATCGCAAATTGAGAATTAGCTAACAACTGAGAAATTTCGCTTTTCCCAGCGAGTGAACATGTCGCTGTAAACATCCCTCACAACAGTACGAGCAGCATAAGGCTGTGCAGCGCGCACGCAGGACGCACTTGGATAATTTTCTGGATGTAGGATTACTTGTTGCAAAGCATCTGCTAAACACTCTGGCGATCGCTGTTCACAGATAACTCCATTGTCAGCAGTCAGTAATTTTGGGGTTTCACCACATCTAGTGGTAACTACTGGGGTTCCACTGGCAAGTGCCTCCAGAACTACTAAAGGTAGACCTTCGTAAGCACTGCTAAGGACAAAGACATTACTAATACGATGCAACCCCGCTAGTTCTTGTATTGGAACTGCCCCCAGCATTGTTACCCGATTAGACAATCCTAACTGAGCGATTTCTGTACGTAACGCTGCTGCCAATTCTCCATCCCCGGCTATTAGTAAGTGAGTATGTGGTTCATTTAAAGCTGCGATCGCACGTACTAACAAAATCGGATCTTTTTGAGGATGTAGCCGCCCAGCAAACAGGATAAAGCGTGTTTCTGCCTTCAAATTCAACCTTTTGGCCAGATCCCGTCTCTGTGCTTCTCGCTGTTCCTGACTCAAGGGGTAGAAAATCTCGTTATCAAATGAATTTTTGATATATGCAACGCGGTCTTGGATTAGAGGATACCGCTGTTTATACAATTGTGCTGAATCAGTATTACATGAAAAAATTTGGCTAAACTGCCGAACTAGCAAGCTTTCTAATGCAAAATATGCTGCGGGAAATCTCCGCCATAAAATCGCATTCTTATCACCTACGGCTTTGATCTGCGTATGAATATCGTTGTGAATAAAAAGGGTTTTCTCTCCTCGCCATTTCAAGGCTGCTAAACTTGGTTCTAGCCGATGAAAGTGCATAAAGTCTGATTCCAAGCGATGACCGACAAGTGCAGCTGCATACTTAACCGTGGTCGGTACCAGACTTCGGAAGTTATCATTTTCCAGGGTAAAAAGCGGGAAAAAACGAATTTCTCTACCTGCTAATTCTGCTTCTTGCCACTTACCGATTGTTTGAGTGCGATCGCTTCCTGTCCCTACCAGTCGCACCTCAAATTCACTGGGAGCGTATTTAATAAATGTATTTACGAGTGTCTGTATTCCTCCAATGGTAGAATGCCAAGGATTAAACTGGTAAAAAATAGTCAAAACAGGTTTATGCATGACTTCTATGAATCACCGTATATCTCCCACGGTTTTTATAACTTTTACTATGTAAAAATCTTGGCTAATTAAGCTTGTATTTCTACGTCCAAAATATACTGAGCTTTTTACTAAGTAGTTAAGTATCTTTACCCCTATAGCATCCCTTGAAAGCTCAAAGAGCAATACTATCTATAGATACTGTCCTAGGCAAATATATAGTTATCCACCAAGTTATCCGCTTGGGTATTATGACTTAGCTGTATAACAATGCTTGGCTTGCTAATGGTAAATACTTGGTATCATCAGTTGGAGCTAATATAACTTGTCGCATTAAGCTTAACATTGGCGTTTGACGCCGCTTTTGGTAAATTAATAACTGAAGAATTGGTATAGATTGTTGGCATAACCTTTAGATAAAGACAGGCTAAGACCCAGCCCAGAAAGCTAGATTAGTAGCTAGAGCTAGAAATGAGTAAAGTTGTCAAGGCTTGTCGCTTTGCTACTGGTTTGCCAAAGTATCCAGAGATTTCTATATAATTTGCCATTAAAAACCCTCTAAAGTCGGGAACTAGCTGCGGAATTACAAAGTCTAGGTGGGCTTTTGCGATCGCCCAAGTACACTCCCAGTTTTTCCCAGTTTTATACTAAGTAATTCAGCACCAAAAAACCAAACCATGTAAAGATAAATAAATACGGCTCGTTTAAGGGTATTTCTGACTCGCGAACAAGATAAAACCCTATTAAAACTGAGTGCTGAGGATTTAACACAAATAGTGGTCAAGATTACATCAATGCAAACAGCATCCTCTAGGATGAAATAAAGTTATCCACTCAGCTATCCACCTAGTTGTATCTGATTTTTAATATTTACTTACTACAGACTAAATACTTGCCAATATGCTAAAAATAGTAGATTTATGCGATAGAAAGATGACAAAAGTAAATCTTAGGATTTATCTTTATTCTATAGGCAGATCATGCTTCAGACTCTTCTAATGAATGAAATTATATTAACTGAGAATGAAACCCTCAGGCTTCAAGCCCTGCGCCAATATCAGATTTTAGATACTATTTGTGAAACTGCTTTCGATGATCTCACCCGTTTAGCGGCACAAATTTGTCGTACTCCCATAGCTTTAATCAGCTTAATTGATGAGTCCCGTCAGTGGTTCAAATCGAAAATTGGATTAGACAGTGAATCAACCTCCCGCGATCTGGCATTCTGTGCCCACGCGATTTTGCAGCCCCATGACACCTTGATTATTTCAGATACACTACTTGATCAGCGTTTTGCTACCAACCCATTAGTAACTTCCGACCCTTATATTCGGTTTTATGCTGGTGCGCCGTTAATAACACCGGAAGGATATGCTTTAGGAACACTGTGTGTGATAGACCATGTACCACGACACCTAAACTCAGAACAACTGGAAGCATTGCAAGCGTTGAGCCGTCAAGTCATGGCTCAAATGGAGTTAAAGCGTAATTTATACAACCTAGAACGTATAACTAGTGAAGAGTGCAAACAGATTGAATACCTAATTTCTGCCCTTTCCCACGATCTACGTACTCCTTTGCTAGCTACTCGTGGCACTCTGTATGCGATGCTAGGTGGAGCTTTTGGTTCTGTGAGCGACACTTGGAGAGATGTGCTAGAAGATTGCCGCCAAGCTAACGAAGACCTCTTGAAGTTTGTCGAAGCTCTGTTAAATGTATCTCGATACAAAACCGAAGTTTCTAAAAGCTCGAAATCCGAAATTATTAACTGGAAAAACATTTTTTCCGAAACCATTCTCCGCAGCAACGCTACTCGGAAACAAAAGTATCCAATTAGATATAAAATCCCTTCTTTACTGCCGATTGTGTATGGTGATGCTCTTGAGATTCAACGAGTTGTGCAGACATTACTTGATAATGCTGTAAAAGTCAATAATTCAGACCAAGAAATTACCCTTGAGGTAGCATTATTTGGAGTTGAGAAAGTAAAAATATCAGTGCGATACAATGGCTTGGGGATTACACCTTTAGACAATAAAAACCTTTTTAACAGCTTTATTCAAGGACGTGGCCGGAATAACATAGATAAGTTAGGTCTCTACTTATGCCTTCAAATTGTGGAGGCTCATAAAGGCACTATCAACGTGGAAAGTACTGTTGGTGAGGGTACTACATTCTGGTTTACCTTGCCTGTCACTTTATTCAAAAGCTAGATACCCAAAGTGAGAAAATATGTATAAATAATTTTAAGCAATTTAATAGTAGACATTTGTAAAGATTTTATTTTAATAATTATAGTTATATTTTGCACTTTTCCGTATTAATCTATACTTTTTAAAAATTTAAGTGATAAAGCTACATTAGTTTTATTGGCTTTTATCGCTATTTAAAAGACTTTGGCTTAAATACTGAGTGATTTAAATATAATATTATTTTTTGTAACGTTTTGTGCAAAGATACAAATACGCTTTATATCTTGGACTTTTTCAATCGGTATGAGCGAGCGCTGTTTCTGGACGCTGTTTGGGAAAACAACTTGTATTGCTAGAGTTGACCTGGCTATTTTCGTCATATTTACACCCCTTAAACCTGCTTGTACTGCTACATCAGACTTTAGTAGGTCACAGACGGGAAGTAAAATTCCTGTACTGTATTTGTATGGAGAACTCGTTGGCATGGGCGAAGAAATTTTTCGCTCTTTCAGCAGAGCAAAAACATGGATAGACATCGCCTTTTTACACCAGCTTATCGGCAATGAGCCTAATGTAATGGAGGCTAGGTGGCAGCAATTCGAACTAGCGTTTATTGCGACTAAAGGTAGTTAGACATACTACGATAATTCATAAAAATACGTTTCTTTTAGATTTAACTTCATAGATAATCTTCAGTAATAAATTTTACAGTAGGTTAAGTAGGAAATTTTGTCTAAAAGACTTTTAATTTGTGTATATTATGTTAAGTTTAGTAAAGAAACAACTATATTTACTCCGTTATTTAAGTAAGTGGGCACGATTAAACCAATATATGTTGAGTTTTGTAAAAACTCTAGAACTATTCATTTATAAGCTCTTTGCTAATTTTACAGTTGGTTCAATATGTTTCTTTTTTAAGACCGGCTTACTTAATACTTTGAGTTGTCAATACTAAAATTATAAAAAATGAAGGATTTTATATGTAATATATGAACAATTAACACTTTTAAATAACAACTTTGATAGCAAGAAACGAAACGGTTGCATTTCGAGAATATGGAATTTTAGTATGCTAGGTAACTGTAATTAAGGTGGTGGAGATATTAGATAGTGATCGCTATTAGCTTGATACCTTTCCTAATTCATTCATCTAGAAAAGGTAATTTTTTAACTCCTCTCCATACTAGTATTTCGGTACTAGTCTTGTTTTTATTTGTACAGCAAGTCTTCAACCTTTTCATAGCACACCTAAATCATGAAGCATGTGACCGGGTAACCCATGCTTTATTGGTAGAGCGAGAAGGAGAACGTCTACTTAATACTGTGATAGATAATGAAGAAAAAGGTTTTTTAGAAAATTCCAGTCGGGGAGGAAGCAATCGTATAGATTATGGTGAGAAGAAGCCTAACTTCAACCATCTGTACAATCTCGTAGAAGACAACCCTGCTCAAATAAAGCAACTCGATAAAATTAGATATATCTATAACCAGTGGCAAATGGAATTGAAGCAAAAAGCCCTTTCTGGTTCTGTCAGCAACTCTGTTCTGGCAAAAACCACTTTATTTGATTCCTTGTACAACGAGATTGAGAACCTGATTCAGGGACAAGAGATGCTTTTGAGGGTTCGCAAAGATCGTGTACGGCACTTGAATGATATTAATACTGCTATAAACATTTTCAGCACATTAGTCATTTTGTTAGGAGCTATTTTAAATTTCCAGTTGTTGTATCGACGAGTCAAGCTTCCATTAAACAAATTGACACAAGTTTGTAAACTTTGGCAAGCGGGACAAATGGAAGTGCAACTCTGCCATTCTTCTATAGATGAGATCGGGCAACTAGCTGGAGTTCTTAACGCGATCGCTGATAAGACTCGTCACCGTCAAGAAAGTATTGAGGTGCGTAACCAACAGCTTGAAGACATGATATCTGCACTTTCCCACGACCTGCGTATTCCTTTACTTGCCACTCGTAACACTTTAGACTGTATGAGTAGAGGAGCTTTTGGTTCAGTAAATGACACCTGGAAGGAAGTGTTTAAAGAGTACCATCAAGCTAATGAGGATCTGCTTAAGCTTGTAGAACTCCTCTTAGATATCTCTCGTTATGAATCACGCAGCGCTTGTTTAGCCTGCGATCCCCTGAATTGGGAGAAGATTTTAATTAAAGTAATTGGTCAGGTAAAAGCAACATCTGCACGTGAGTTAGGCTTTGTTTGTAAAATTTTTCAATTGCTGCCAACTGTCTACGGTGATGAATTAGAAATTCAACGGGTTTTACAAAACTTACTTGATAACGCTGTGCGGGTAAGTAAGCCCAAAGGAGAAATTATTCTTGAGATAACGCCTTATGAAGAAGGCCAAGTGAAGATTTCGGTGCGTGATTACGGTTCAGGAATTGCACCGCAAGCTCAGGAAAAGCTATTCCACCGTTTTATTCAAGGACGAGGGCATCGTGGAAAAAGTGGGCTTGGTCTGTACTTATGTCGTCAAATTATTGAGGCTCATGGAGGAAACATTGGTGTCGAAAGTTCTCTTGGAGAGGGAAGTACTTTCTGGTTTACTCTCCCAAGTGCCATAAATAACGTTGATTGTAACTATGAACAGAATATAACCAGATGTAGCAAGAATGATGCCTAAGATTGACGAAGAGAAAACTGTGCGGGTTCTATTAGTTGACGATCACGCTTTAATCCGCCGAGGAATGAAAGGGCAATTTAGCCTTGAACCTGGTTTTAGTATAGTCGGGGAGGCATTGGATGGTGAGCAGGCTGTTGAATTAGCTAACCAACTCCAGCCAGATGTAGTCTTAATGGATATCGATCTGCCAGTTATGGATGGGATTACAGCCACCCAGCAGATAAAAAGTAGCTCCTTGACCACTCGTGTTCTAGCCTTAAGTGCCTTTGATGACGATATCCAGGTCATGGGGATGCTTGCAGCTGGTGCTGATGGTTACTGTCTTAAAACCATTGAATGGGAACAGCTTATCGCCGTCATTCAATTGATACTTCAAGGCGGTGCTTATTTAGACCCTCTAATAGCTCAAAAAGTTGCTCGGATGTTTAGGTCAACCGCTGTTGTTCCCGATGTTCCTGTATCTCAGGTAATAGCGCAACCTATTCTTAGTAATCGTGAACGCGAGATTCTTAAACTTATTGCACAAGGGCACTCAAACCAGCAAATTGCGAACCAACTCTACCTCTCACTTGGAACCGTCAAGTCTTATGTACGTATGGTTCTCAACAAACTTAGCGTTGACGATCGTGTCCAAGCAGCAGCTTTAGCTGTACGCCAAGGGTTGATTTAAGCTTAAAGGAATTTATTTAAACAGGCAGATAATTCTGTAAAAGTGGTAGCCAGTGGTGAGTTGCCATTCATGAGTTGTTCTGACCACAAAATGCAAGGTTGAAGTAGTTGATGATGGAATTTACCAGATATGGGCAGACATAGCACCAATACATCAGGTGCAAATAAAGCGATCTCTTCAAGTGTGGGAATACTGTAATATGGAAAAACTTCTGCATTTTGTTTTAGGCAATGACCGCTGACGCGCTGCACGGTAGTGACATTGCTACCAATAACCATAATTCGGTGTCTTTTCATATAATTTATATATTTAAACTTATCTGCAAATGCGAAATGCATACCATACATTGGTTTTAGCGATTATAAAGAAAGTGGGATCGTAAACGCTTAATGTACTTAACAATAAAGCTTTGGGCGAATAAGCCGGGCTAAATCATCAGTTAAGAGCGTAAAGATAGAAAAAAATCTATTTTTTTATTAGACAAACTCAAGTATCAGGAGATAAAAAGCATGAGCAATTAATCCGTAATCTGACAAGTCCACAGACTGCCATTATTAGCTGACTATAGTAATGAAGAGATAAGTAAAATCTCTCACTTGCTACTTGAAATATTTTGATTTAGCATATCATGCGTTCAACATTAATTCTGCGTGGCAATAATTGTTTATTATCTTATTTCCGTAGTCGTAAAATCTCTGATTTTTTGCTTTTTATATGGTGTAATTAGTAAGAACCGTTAAAAAGTTAAGCTATGTGAAAAAATGTAAATTCAGCGAATAGCCTATGAATTGGTTATTGCAGTGTTTTTACAAAATTAAACATACATGCGTTTTATCATGCTTACTCACTATATTATGAAATTTAGACTATCTGTACGCTACAGCCAAGCGGATAGTTAGCTGGATAATTTTATTCCTCATTAGGATACTGCATAAAAAATAATTTAAGTAACCATGAGATAGTATTTTATAGTGCTATTTGTGTACGAAAGTATACGTGGAATTCGCTAATTATTTACTCAAACTTGTGAATAAAGTTTCAAGTCACATCAAATCTTTTATGATACTTTACAGATTAAAAAGAATGTAAGTATTTTAAAAGCCTGACAAATGAGAAATTTCAGTTTTGTTGCAGGCATTGTTGGCTTACCCGCAACTGCAATGTATTGTATTATCGAAGGATCTTTGAAGTAACTCAGATGAATTCAGTATTGGAAATTTATGGGACTTATGATGCATGCCGTCGTAACCATATTCAATGCTTAAGCATGAAGTATTGACCGCTACCATCACTGCAAATATCTTAAAGGACAAATTGGCTGGTTACATATTTACTTGCTTAACCTATTAGAAAATCTCATTCCAGCTTTTACAAGTTAGCAAAATAAACAAATGTGCAGACGATTGAGTTTATAAACTTACCTACTGAAACTGTAATTACCGTGTACCTCTACTTCCGATCGTGTTGATATGCAAGTTCTAGATGATACCCATACTGTTCCTAAAGCTAAACTTCCAGTTCATCCTTCTGTAATTAGTAAAGCCAAGCGAATGATTGACATCTTGGGTGCTGTTATTGGACTATCGATTACAGTATTCGTAGCAATTCCTGTTGCGATCGCCATAAAGTTAGATAGCCCAGGTTCTATATTTTACAGTCAAATTCGCTGTGGTTTGAATGGGCGTCATTTCCGAATTTGGAAATTCCGTTCGATGTCAGTTGGAGCTGACCAACTTAAGCATCTAGTTAAGAATGAAGCTGAAAGCGATCAAATATTCAAAAATGAGAATGATCCCCGCATTACCAGTGTAGGAAGGTTTCTCCGTCGCACTAGCTTAGATG
>JADEXV010000535.1 GCA_015206945.1 Nostocales cyanobacterium LEGE 12452
CCTTTACCCTTTACCCTTTACCCTTTCCCCCTTCCCCCTTCCCCTTCTTCATGAATTACGAATTACGAATTAGTATTTATGCTTAACACTCCCTTTCCGTTTAAGCGATTATCTGGCGCTGTGAGCGAGCGCGACTCATTACGAGTCGTTGTTTTTGCGATCGCAGACTATTTATTTGCCCTGCCAGTTGGTGCAGTTCTCAAGGTGATGGCTTGTCCTCCTATTAGCAGTACGGTTGAAAGCGGTATCGGGATGGTTGATTTGGGAGCGCAAACGATCACAATTGTGGACTTGCGCCAGAAGTTCATTCAGCAAGTACAAGGCCAACAGGCGCATCAAGTTCCCTCTGCGGTTGATACTTCAGGACGCTTCCTGCTTCTGACTCAAACGCGGACTGGGGAAATTTGTGGCATTCCTGTGGACAAGCCCCCTGCCTTAATCGATATTCCTTTAGAAGCAGTGCGTCCGGTGCCGTGGTCTTATCGGCAAGTAGCGGAGTTAAGCTGTGTGAGCCACATGGCTGTTTTGCCTGTAGCACCAAACGAGGAACCACTCAAAGTACTTCTTTTTGGTATGAGCCAGATATTGGCTGATAAATTGGGGTTGCCCGGAACAACCCCAACCTTGGCTCCTGGGCTGACATCAGGCGAACAACGGCAAAGATTTCTGCGTTTTTCTTTGGGGAATCAAGGAAGTGGATTGCTACCATTTGACTCAATACAGGACATTATTCATCTCGCTAGCCAAGAAATTTCCCCAGCCCCGGCCTTACCAAGTTGGATTTTAGGTTTCTATAATTGGCAAGGACAAATGCTGCGGCTGGTTGACTTGGAACATTTGCTTGGTTATGCGCCGCTTTTAAAGCGGCAGTCACGACCAGAAAAGCCAATGGTTCTGGTTATAGAGCTGCAAAATCAGGTAATCGGGTTTTTGGTGGCTCATGTCTACGATGTAGAGTGGCAGGATTTACAGCAAGCACAATCGGCACCAACCGACCTTTCACCAAACAAACTGCTAAATTTTGTTCGAGGTATTCTGCCAGGCGATCGCTGGATTTTAGACACCAGAGCGATCGCCCAGACATTGCAATGGCAAACCCACTGATAAGAGGCAGGGGCGGAGGGGCAGAGGGGAAAGAACTTGGTATTTGAACTCTCCCCTGCTCCCCTGCTCCCCTGCTCCCCTGC
>JADEXV010000390.1 GCA_015206945.1 Nostocales cyanobacterium LEGE 12452
CCCTTGCAGCCCTAATTAAGTCTTTAACCGAACATGATATAAAGCCTTGCGCCCCTACTATGGGATTTTTTTAACTGGAAGTCCCTAGATTATTGCCAAGCTGAACAACTGTGTTCTATTGATTCTGAGGCAACCCTGATTGAGCAAGTTATGTCTTAGATTCAAGAATCCCCGTGCGTTCACGCCAAGGAGTGTCAAATCAGGCTATTGACACGATGATATCGAGGTATAATTTTTTTGAAACGCGATCGCGTTGGTATTTTTAACTTATGAGTCATCCTTCTTGCCTCACGATCCTGCTGATTGATGATTGCGCTGAAGATCGAGAAGCATATCGTCGCTTTTTGGAGCAAGACAGCCTGTATACCTACCGCTTTTTAGAGTTTGAGACGGGAACGCCAGCACTGAAATGGTGTCAACATGAGATACCAGATATCATTTTGCTAGATTTTTTGTTACCCGATGGCGATGGGCTGAAGTTTATTCAGCAATTTCGGGAATGCCATAGCAATACCCAAACTGCTGTGATTATGCTGACACGACAAGGGGATGAAATTACTGCTGTCCGTGCAATGAAAAGTGGTGTGCAAGATTATCTAGTTAAAGATAAACTCACGGCTGAAGTTCTTCAAGGCGCAATTCATCATGCTGTTGAACGGATGGATTTAATTCGACAGTTAAAACAAAGTCGGGAACAACAACAACTGATTGCTGCGATCGCCTTACGGATTCGTCAGTCTCTGAAACTAGAAGAAATTCTGCCGACTATAGCAACAGAAGTACAGCAGTTTTTGAAAGCAGACCGAGTAGTGGTCTATCAATTTCAGCCGGATATGAGCGGTACAATTGTGGCAGAGTCAGTGCTTCCTGGTTGGACAGTGGCTCTGGGAAAGCAGATACTAGACACCTGTTTTTGCAAGGGAGCCGGAAGTGACTATCGCCAAGGGAAAAAGCGAGCAATCGACGATATTTATCAAGCTGGCTTAACGAATTGTCATTTGCAACTTCTAGAACAATTTGAAGTCAAAGCCAATTTGGTAGTACCTATTTTGGTCAAAGAGCAATTATGGGGATTATTAATTGCTCACCAATGTAGTGCATCTCGCCATTGGCAATCAGTAGAACTAGATTTGTTGGATCAACTGGCAGTGCAAATAGCGATCGCCATTCAACAGGGAAGTTCTTATGAGCAAGTACAGGCAGAACTGGCAGAACGCCAACGGACAGAAACTGCTCTCAAAGCCAGTGAAGAGAAACTCAAGCTTACCCTGAATTTTGCTGGTATTGGCTATTGGGAGTTGAACCCAATCACCAATCAAATATTTGCTAGTGAGAACGCAATTCGCTGTTTTAGTTCCGATCTGAGTGATGTGAATTGGACTTATGAAAAGTGGGTCAATCATTTATATCCAGAGGATCGAGAATGGATTGAGCAGGAATTGAGACAGGCGATCGCCACACAAACCGATTATGCTGTGGAATATCGAGTTGTCTGGCAAGACGGCAGCATTCATTGGGTATCGGCAAAAGGACGGGGAGTTTACGACGCAACCGGACAATTGCTGCAAATGCTGGGCGTGCTAATGGATATCACAGAACGCAAGCTCTCAGAGGAGGAGCGGCGACGCACGCAGATGCTGCGAATTGAATTGCGTCTTTTAGAGCAGATACTCGAAGTAGTTCTAGCAGGTTACTGGGACTGGGATATTCCAGGCAATCACGAGTACTTGAGCTTAACCTTCAAGCAGATGTTCGGCTATGAAGATCGTGAGTTGCCAAATACACCAGAGAGTTGGCAACGCCTGATTTTTCCAGAGGATTTACCAGGTGTTCTGCAACTTTTTGAGCAACACGTCCAAAGTTGCGGACAAATCCCCTTTTACAATGAGGTGAGATATCGACATAAAAATGGTTCTACTGTTTGGGTCATGTGTTCCGGTCGTGTCATTGCCTGGGATCGAGACGGCAATCCCTTGCGGATGATTGGCTGCCATGTTGACATTACACAACGCAAACAGGTAGAAGCTCAATTATTAGCGATCACTAATTTGCAACAAGCTATTTTAGATGGCACCGACTATGCCATTATTTTTAATAACTCAAATGGCATCCAAATCTTCAATGCAGCTGCTCAGAAAATGTTAGGCTACAAAGCGGATGAGGTTGTTCAGCAAATAAATCCAACTACATTTCATGACCCAGAGGAACTCAAACAACGGGCAGCAGAACTCTCGTTAGAATTGGGTAGGGAAATCACATCCGGTAAGGATTTTTTTACTATCGTCACTCAAGACGGAAGCACCTATGAAAACGAATGGACTTACATTCGCAAAGATGGCTCTTGTTTCCCTGTATTTCTGTCGGTGAAAATCCTCCAGGATCTAGAAGGACAGAATATCGGATTTTTGAGTATTGCCAAAGATATTACCCAGCAAAAACAAATAGAGACAGCCCTTCGAGATAGCGAACTCCGTTATGCACATCTGGCAGAAGCTGCTCCTGTAGCTATTTTCCGGCTAGATGCCGCTGGTAAATGCGTCTATGTCAACGATCGCTGGAGTGAGATGACTGGTAGACCAACACAGGCAGCATTGGGAGCGGGGTGGATACAGGCTTTGCACCCAGAAGACGGCGAGCGTTTGGGGAGGGAATGGTCTCTAAAATTTGAGCAAGGATATGTTGATCCAAAAGAATTTTATCAGAGTGAGGGTAGGCATCTACGCCCAGATGGCAGCATCAACTGGTTCTATGTCCAAGTGCTACCCGAAATTAATACTAATGACACCATTCTTGGCTACATTGGCACACTAACAGATATTAGCGATCGCAAACAAGTAGAAGAACAGCTGCATCACCTCTCCGAACGGCTAACCATAGCCATCAGCTCTGGAGGATTTGGTATTTGGGAATATGATTTCGTCCAAGAAAGACAGATTTGGGACGATCGCATGTACGAACTGTATGGAGTGAGCAGCACTGATTTTAACGGTTCTTTTGATGCTTGGTTAAACTGTCTGCACCCAGACGATCGCCTTTATATGCTAGGAACCATAGAGCAAGTTCTGCAAGGAAAGCAAGAATATAATGTCGAGTTCCGCATTGTCCAGCCTAGTGGAGAAATTCGCTATCTTAAAGGCTATGGTATTCTCAAGCGTGCCCAGCAGGGTGAACCTATAAGGTTAATTGGGGTTAGCTATGATATTAGCGAACGCAAACAAGCCGAACAAGAACTCATCCATAACAGAGATTTACGAGAAGCAATTTTTAACGAATCTGCTGATGCCATCTTTCTGGTCGATCCGCAAACTCTGCTGACCCTGGATTGCAATCGGCGAGCAGTAGAAATGTTTGAGGCGGTTGACAAAGCTGAATTAGTCAATATCAATGGGCAGACACTCCAACTGCGTCCATTCACTGCCAGTGAAACAGATGCGATCGTCAAAGATATGCAGTCAAAAGGTGTCTGGAGTCTAGAGATTGAATATGTTACTCTTCAGGGTAAAATTTTCTGGGGAAACATTGCAGCCAAGCCGATTACTGTAGCCGGACGTACCATGCATCTAGTCCGGATCGCTGATATTAGCGAACGTAAACAGGCACAAGAGGCATTGGCGAAATATGCCCATGAGGTCGAAGATTTGTACAATAATGCCCCTTGTGGCTACCATTCCCTCGACAGCGAAGGCCGATTGCTTAAGATCAACGAGACTGAACTGCAATGGTTGGGTTATACCCGTGAAGAAATGATTGGCCAACCCCTGGCGAATTTTTTCACCCAAGCCAGTCGCTTGTCCTTCGTACAAAACTATGCTCGCTTCAAAAAGCAGGGTTCGGTGAAGGATTTGGAGTTTGACATGATTTGCAAAGATGGCACAATTTTGCCAGTGCTGGTAAGCGCCACTGCTGTCAAGGATGCTGATGGGAACTATCTATACAGCCGCAGTACCCTGTTTGATGTCCGCGATCGCAAACAGACCGCGCAAGAACTGGAAGAATCACGTAAAATGCTGCAAACGGTACTAGATACATTTCCGCAACGTGTTTTCTGGAAAGACCGCCAATCACGGTTTATCGGTTGCAATCCCGCATTTATCCGCGATTCTCAACTGACAGCTGATGAAATTATCGGCAAGACCGATTTTGAATTACCTTGGGCCAAATTAGCACACCTCTACCGTGCAGATGATGCGATGGTGATGAACACCCGAACACCGAAACTAGGCTATGAGGAGCCATTTGAAGGGGATAATGGCGAACAACTTTGGCTACGAACTAATAAAGTTCCCCTGACCAATAGCGTAGGAGAGGTGATTGGCGTACTGGTATCTCACGAAGATATTACAGAACGCAAACAAGCCGAAGCACAATTGCGGCAAACGAATGAGCAGCTTGCTAACGCAAACATGGAACTTGCCCGCGCCACTCGCCTCAAAGATGAATTTCTCGCAAACATGAGCCATGAACTGCGAACACCTCTCAATGCGATTTTGGGTATGTCAGAGGGCTTACAAGAAAGTGTATTCGGCTCCATCAATGAAAGACAGGTAAAAGCGATCGCCACTATTGAGCGCAGTGGCAGACATTTACTAGAACTAATCAACGACATTCTAGACTTGTCTAAAATCGAATCTGGCAAACTGGAATTGCAACTAAGTGATGTTTCTGTCAAGAACCTCTGTGATATCAGCCTTGCCTTTGTCAAACAGATGGCTTTGAAAAAAAATATTCGTCTTATTACTCATATTTCTGACAATATTGGCAGCATCCAAGTAGACGATCGCCGCCTGCGTCAGGTACTAATCAACCTGCTAAGTAACGCTGTCAAGTTTACGCCAGAACGGGGATGTGTAACGTTAGCAGTCCGGCTAGAGGGGCAGGGGAGCAG
>JADEXV010000391.1 GCA_015206945.1 Nostocales cyanobacterium LEGE 12452
ACTAAATCATAAGGATTTTTCTTATGATATGCATTCATCGCTCCAGCCACAGCATACTGTCCTTTTGCGCCAGTCCCCGTATCTGCTACAGACACAAAACGTAATAACAAGTCTTTTTTGGCTGGGTTGGCGGCTATAGCTGTTGTTGAATCGTTAATATCAGCACTTTGATGATTTTCATGAGCTAACATCCAGCTTAAAAATCCTGTACCAATGGCGCTGACGCTACTTAAAAATAAAAATTGACGGCGTTTCAGTTTCATAAGTCACCAAATTTAATAAATAGTCAGTTTAGCGGAAACAATGAGCAATGAAGTGATACATTAATGCAAAAGAAGGCAGCACCAGTAATAATGTACGTTGTTTGTCTTTGATTCGCTGCTTTTGGTGAAAGTTCCATGTCACAAGACAATCAGTCAAAACCGACGAATGAGCAGATAACCCAACCTCCTCAAAAACCTTACCAGAGAGTTCAGCCATTTTGGAAGGCTAAAATTATCCAACTTCTCCAAGGGACGATTGGGGTTTTAGAAGTAACGGTGGAGAAACTGGAGACAGCACCCCCACCTGGTTCTGAGGAAAAACCTGGTTTTTTTCAGCAGTTTCAGTTGAGGTGGGGTGGACTGTTAAGGACAATCCGCTTGTTTTTACCATCAGATTTGTCAACAAAGTTATCAGATACAGCTTTGACAGGAATTGTGACTGGAGTTGCTGTAATTCTCGTTTGGGCGACTACAACTGTATTTACTGGTAAACCTACGGAAATAGCAACTGTTCCTCCGGTTGAAGAGGTTCCGATACCAACACCAACGATAACTACTCCACCGGAATCAGTCTCACCAGAACCACAGCCACCAGAGCCACCAGAGGAAATTACGCTGCCGCCAGAAGTACAAATTACACCAACGCTGGAACCGGAACCAGAACCAATTCCTACGCCAACACCAACGCCGACACCAATCATAGAATTAACACCTGAACAAGCTTTGATTGCGGCTATTGAAAATCAGGTAGCTGAAATTAGCGATCGCATTGCCTCTGGTCTGATAAAGTCAATTCAAGCCAACTTCCGTACCAGTAACTTGACTGTCAAAATTAGTGATGATTGGTACACTCTCAAGGAATCTCAGCAAGACAAACTAGCTGCGGAGATATTACAACGCTCTCAAGAACTTGATTTTACTCATTTAGAAATTATCGATTCCCAAAATACGCTGATAGCTCGTAACCCGGTTGTTGGGACTGAGATAGTAATTTTTAAACGGCAAACAGCAAGTTAAAATAATTCGTAATTTGGAGTTTAACTTTAAGTATTTATGCTAGACAATGTTTCGCTCTTGCTGAAAGCTTGTGAAAATTTAAATATCAGCTATGAAATTCTTCATCCTTCGGAAAACTTAATCAAAATAAAATTGAATAGTAAACAGCATTATTTTTGTAACTATAGTACCCCGTTACTTAATCAAGCAGTAGCACACCTGCTCAAAGACAAAGAATATACTTATCATGTTTTAAATAAAAAAGTTAAACTTCCTCGAACGGTGGGTTTTCTTTCTCCTTTTTGTGACACCCAATATAAGATTTACTTAAAATTTCCAACTATTCAAGATATCGTATTAGAAATAAAAGAAAATTTTGAAACACCAGTGATTATTAAAAGGAACTCTGGTGCAAGCGGACATAATGTCTTTTTATGTAAGAATATAAATGAGATTGAAACTGCTTTAAAAGAAATATTTAATATAAATAATAAGTATGATTATGTCGCTCTTGCTCAGGAATTTATTCACATCAAATCCGAATATAGAGCGGTTTTCTTAAATAAAGAGTTAGTTCTACTCTATGAAAAAGATATAACTGATGCGAAATTTGTCGGTAATCTCAGTCCTTTACACTGGGATGGTGCGAAAGCCAAGTATATCAACGATCCACAAATACTGTCAGAGATTGCTAATTTTGCTCAACCAGTTTTTGAAGAGTTAGACCTTGATTATGGTGGTTTTGATATCGTATTAGATCGAGATAATCAATATTGGTTAATTGAAATCAACTCTCACCCAAATTTTGGCATTTTTATTAGAGACAATGGAGAGGAGCATGTGTTGAAAATTTTTGAAAAAATGCTCGTTAGCCTAGCCTCAAATTGAAGAAATAAATCATCACAAATACGGCGATTCATTGCGTCTCTTCCTTGACTCCTAGCTCACGACTTTCATTGCTTGAGTTGGTATCCATACAGTAAAAATCGAGCCGATACTTACAGTCGATTCTACTTCAATTCGACCGCGATGGAGTTCTACAAGTTGTTTAGTTAAAGCTAGTCCAAGTCCGGTGCCTTCGTAGCGGCGGCGATAAGGTGTATCGAGTTGCTGAAATTTCTCAAACAGTAATGGTAATTGTTCTTCAGGAATACCGATTCCGGTATCTTCTACTTGAAAAATAGCGGTGTCATCTTCCACCCAAAGACGTAAGGTGACGCTGCCATTTGTAGGGGTGAATTTAATTGCATTTGTTAATAGATTCCAGATAATTTGTTCTACTCGTTTGGAATCGGCGGTAAAGCGATCGCGCCTGGGATCGACTTGCAAATCAAGTATGAGATTAATTTGTTCGCTTGTTGCTTTTTTTCGCAGTGACTCTACAGCATTTTCGGCAACATTCACCAAAGAAAATTCTGAAATATTTAAAGCTGTTTTACCAGCCTCGATTTGCGATAAATCAAGGATTTCATTAATCATTTCTAATAAATGTTCTCCACTGTCGTGGATGGTTTGCAGATAACCCCGTTGTCGTTGGCTCAATTCACCCAAAGGCCAGCGTAATAACGTTGAAGACATCCCAATAACATAAGTTAAAGGTGTGAGCAATTCATGACTGATAGTAGCGAGAAACTCACTTCTGATCCGGCTAGCAGCTTCGGCGGCGAGGAGAGCATCACGCAGGGCCATTGTGCGCTCAATAACTCTTTGTTCGAGAGTTTGTTTTTCTTGGGTGAGCGTTTGCATTAACTCAGCTTGGTGAATGGCGATCGCTAATTGTTCTGCGATCGCAACCAGCAAGTTTTTTTCGCTATCATTCCACTGGTGGGGTTCATCGCACTGATGAGCAATCAGCAATCCCCATAGTTTTTCCTCAAACATTATCGGTGCAGCGAACTTAGCCCTAACTTGGCATTCCCTTAAAAAATTTAACAAACACTCTTCCAGAGCATAAGTTTTTTCGACATCATCCACAGCTAAAGTAAAACCTTGCTGATACTTCTCCCAACATTGAGAGGTTCGGACAAAGCAATTTTCTTCTGTGTAATTCAATACTGAGCTAATAGCATCTGTAGCACGAGCTTCATAGACAATATAACCTCCATACTGTTGGTAATCTTCTAATAATGTTTGATTATTAACTGACATAGAAGGCGAGTGTTCACCCTGCTTCTCATGTATAGAAAAATAGATTTCGGCAGGTTTAGAAACTGATAGTTCCATGCCTGTTGTCAGTGCCGTTTCATTGAGGGGAATACTATCAGATTGGTATTGTTTACTATTGACTTGGGAACCTTCAAATTTATAAATTACTAATCTGTCTAATTCCAGAAACTCACGCACCTGTGTAATTGCCGTCGCCATAATGACAGGCAAATCTAGGCTTTTGCGGATCTGCGTTGTTACCTGATTTAACAACCGCTCTTGAGAAATCTGTTTTTTTAAAGCATCTTCCACTGGCTGACAGATATAAACGGCTGGCCCAATTGGGCTGGGAGATGCTATTATTTCTTGGTTTGGCTGAGTTAGGAGATATTCTAATAACAACAGCGTGAATTGACTTTGGAGCGTAGCATCATTGGGTCTAATAATTTGCTGATAGCGTTCGAGATTTTGGTGAGTATAAGAATCGCACTCAAACAAGTCTTGCAACTCGTAGATAAAGGACGCGATCGCCTCCAAATTAAACGTCAACTGAGCATTGATCTGCGAGTAAATTCCTTGCCCCTCTGTTTCCCTGCTTCCTTGCTCAAATGTTCCTACTAAAAGGGCGCTAAACTGCTCAGAAACCACTAATGTAAACTTTTGCCTTTGCCACTCCACAGGTATGTAAATCCGCACCAACGCGGCTTCTGTCAGTATCAAAACGGCACTTCCCACCGTTTGAGCCATCTGTTCTAACAACTCCCCAAGCTGATTAAATACAACAATAGGCAAGGTTCGAGAAAAGCTCAAATCAGGAGAACTAAGCATTTTCAATCATTTTGGTAAGAGAGGGCTGAATCCAGGGAAAAAAGTTTGTTTTGATTATGTACTAACCAATAACTTAAAACGGTAACACAGGATTATGCATCGTATAAGTAGCACATCGGGTGGATGGAATCAGTCAGAGGGTTTAATTTTTTTAGAACAAACTCCCGCGCCTTTCGTCTTGATTACGGCTGCTGATACTGACATTCAAACCTTGGCAGCTGCTGTGACAAAATTACCTGCGAGCTTTCCTGCATTAAGAGTCGCCAATCTGTTGCAGTTGCAGCAACAATTAAGCATAGATACTTATGGCGAGCAAGTTTTGGAACTTGCCCAAGTAATTATTTTGCGCCTATTAGGAGGACGTTCTTACTGGGGTTATGGCTTAGAAGTAGTGCAAGAAATTGTGCAACGTAATGGTAGAACCCTCATTGTAATGCCAGGGGATGACGCTTTCGATCCCGATTTAATTTCCCAGTCTACCCTGCCCTTGGGTGTTGTTAACCAGATATGGCAGTATTTTAGCGAAGGCGGCGTGGAAAATTTTGTTAATGCTCTGCAATTTATCTCTGATAGTTGCTTATTAACTGCATATAATCCCCCGCCACCTCAGCCGATTCCGCGCGTGGGATTGTATGAGTGGGGAGTGGGG
>JADEXV010000392.1 GCA_015206945.1 Nostocales cyanobacterium LEGE 12452
ATCTTCACCAGTGATAAAAAGAAATTTTATTATTTCTTTAGTTAGTGAATTTGATATTCATTTAAGTTTACTTATTAGAACAATGTTTTTTGTTCAGCCAGAAACTATTCATGCTTCAGATAAGCAACTTAGCTTTAAACAGCTACTAAAATTTAATAGTATGGATGCAGCTAAAGAATATTTAATTGAAAAAGAAATAGAATCAGTGTTGAGAGAAAGCCATAATGAACATTTTAAATGGCTTGAAAATAGATTAAACATGAAAAGTCTTAGGGATTTTGACACACTAGCATGGAAAAACTTTATTGAAATTACGGAAAGAAGGAATTTGTTTGTTCATTGTGATGGCATTATTTCAAATCAATATATAAATGTATGTACAGAAAATGCAATCCCTTTATCTAATTGCAAAGTTGGCGATCAATTAGACGTTAGTGAAGAATACTTTGATAAAGCTTATTATTGCTTCTTTGAAGTAGGAGTGAAATTAGCTCATACTATATGGCGAAAGATTAAGCCTGAAGAACGAGAAATTGCAGATATGACGCTAAACAATTTATGTCTTCAACTTATTATTGATGAAGAATATAAACTATCAAATATACTGTTAGACTTTGCAAGAAGTGAACCTATTATAAAAAAGTCTTCTCAACAGGTAAAGTTGTTACTGCTGTTAAATAAAGCACAATGCCTTAAATGGATCGGAGATATGAAGGAATATCGCAACCTTCTATTACAACAAGACTGGAGTGCCTGTTGTGATGAGTTGAAATTAGCAAAATTTGTTTTACTAGATGAGTATGACGAAGCCTATAAACTAATGAAAGCAATTGGAAATCACCCTGGAAAAGTTTCAGCAATTCATTATCAAGAGTGGCCAGTCTTTAAAGAGTTTAGAAAAACAGAACAATTTCTAAAAGCATATCAAGAGATTTTTAATGAAACCTTTGACTTGAAACCAGCAGCATCTTCATTTACTGATACTGAAAGTAATAACAAAAATTAATAATGCCCCTACCAGACTACATTGATAACTCCCGCCACAAACTGCAAACCATCCTCAAAACCTTAATTGAGGATGAAAATCAAATAGTCCTCGATATCGCCACAGGCTTTTTCCGCATTGAGGCATGGGTACGTCTGGAAGCTGCCATGAACCAACTCACCAGCCTGCGGTTACTCATTGGACGTGACCCCACCATTCGACCAGCAGAAAGCGATCGCATTGACTTAATCCGTTACTTTAAGAAAAACATTCAAGAGGAGTTAGAAAACCAACCGCTAAATTCTAAATACCAGAATGAGATAGAGCGCATGATTGCCTATCTGCAAAGGCATGACGTTGAGGTGAGACTGTTTGGAGCGCATGGAGATAAAAATCAGTTTCTTCATGCCAAAGCCTATATCTTCAATAATTACAGCATCGTCGGGTCTTCCAACTTCACCCCAGCCGGCTTAGAAGGGAATACCGAGTTAAACGTTGTCAACAAAATTGGTGCGATCGCTCACGACCTCAGACATAACTGGTTTGCAGGATTTTGGAATGACCCTAGTGTTGATTTAGATTACAAAACCAAGCTAATTGATGCGCTCAACGCCTCCAAGTTTGGCAGTAAAGCTTACACCCCCTACCAAATATTCCTCAAAGCACTATACGAACTATTTAAGGAAGATACCATCATTGGTGAGAGCGATCGCACTTCATTAGAACTAGCCAGTTTTCAACAAGAGGGATTTGAAAGAGCAGTCAGGCTCATAGAAAGACATGATGGCTGTGTTATTGCTGATGCTGTGGGTTTGGGTAAAACCTTTATTGGTTTGCGGCTGCTGGACTATTACCTAATTAAACTGAGGAAACCGAGGTTTGTGCCTCGTGCCTTGGTGGTTTGTCCGGCTCAACTTAAAAAATTAGTGTGGGACAAAAAACTAGATGAATTTGGCATTAAAGCTGATGTAATTTCCCATGAAGAAATCAGCCGTCAAAGCTTTAATGTTCAAGATTACGCCCGTTATGACATCGTGGTGGTGGATGAATCCCATAATTTCCGCAACAGTGCCACCAATCGCTACCGCAATTTATTAAAACTAGTTAGCAGTGGTAAGCGCAATAAACGGGTGGTGTTACTAACCGCTACCCCTATTAATAACAGCATCTTTGACCTTTATCATCAAATACTACTAATTACCCGTGGTGGTGAAACTTATTATCGAGAATGGGGTATTTCTAACCTCAAGACTTATTTTAAAGCCTTAGCTAAAGGTGGGGTAGAAATTACAGAACTCCTCATGCAAACAATGGTGAGACGTAGCCGCCAGGACGTGATTAGAAGGCAACAAGCAGGTGAAGAAATTCGCATTAATGGTAAACTCATTCACTTTCCTAAACGTCAGTTAGAACAGTTTACCTATAACTTTGAAGATAGCTTTGCTGGGCTGTATACGGGCATAGCCACTCAAATTGACAAGCTTAACCTACCTGCTTATAATATTAAAGCTTTTAAAAAGCGCAAGGATAAAGGGGAAGAAAATGAAGTCAAGCGTAATGATGCACTAGTTGCCCTCCAAAAAGCCCTTTATTTTAAACGATTTGAAAGTTCACTGCTGGCTTTTAAAAATAGTATTTGCAACCAGAGAGACTTTCAGACTAATTTTTATGAAATTCTCACTCAACAAGGGAAGCTATTAGATAGTAAAAACTTTCGGAAGTTAGTATTAGCTGCTGAAGATGAAGAAGAAGGTAACTCAGTTAATGCCATTATTGAGTCACTAAGTGAAGTTGACTCTAAAGACTATGACATAAATCAACTCCAGCAGCAGATTCAAGCTGACTTGAGAATTTTAAATAACATTATTGTCACCTTAGAAAAAATTGAATCCTCAGCCACAGCTAACACAGACTATGACCGCAAGTTAGCAGCATTCAAAGAACTGCTCAAAACCCAACTGCAAGGTAAAAAGATTTTAGTATTTAGCTACTTCAAAGATACGGCTGAGTATTTATATAAACAATTAATTACAGATAAAGCTTGGTTATCTCAAATGACGGTTAATACTAAAGCGCCTGTGATTGAGTTATTGACTGGTGCAACCCCCGGTAAACAACGGGAAGAGAAAGTTAAGCGGTTTGCACCTAAAGCTAATGTCCAAAGTGATAGTGATGAGGAATTAACTCTACTGCAACAAAACCCAATTGATATTCTTGTTGGTACAGATGTACTATCAGAAGGTCAAAACCTGCAAGATGCTGGAGTGTTAGTTAACTATGACTTGCACTGGAACCCAGTCCGCATGATTCAAAGGGCAGGACGCATTGACCGACTGGGAACAGATTATGATGAACTGTTTATATACAATTGTTTTCCAGAACAGGGACTAGAGACGCTATTAGGATTAGTTAGAAGATTACAAGAGCGCATTGCCACCATTGACCGTGAGGTAGGGCTAGACGGTAGTGTACTAGGTGAAACTATTTCTGGTAAATCATTAGACGAACTGTACAAACTCAAGATGGCTGACACCGATGCAGAAAAACAAGCCATTTTAGAGGAACTAGAACAAGCATCTGATTTGGTATCCCTAGATGAGATGAGATTACCGTTACTAGAGTTTTTACAACAAGCAAGCAAGGAACTAATTGATGATATCCCCTTTGGTATTCATAGCACCTGGAATAAACCCATACCCCATCCCAACGTTCCTGATGGGGGAATATTCTTTGCTTTTCGGGTACAAGACAAGCACTTTTGGCATTTTTACCCACGCATTGATAATGCTATCTCCCTAGACCCTAATAGGTTGATTAGCGATAAACGCACCATTTTTAATTGGCTTAAATGCCAATCTTCAGACTTTCCCAAACCCGATGAATTACCACCAGTCCAGTTTGATAACCGCATTTTCTCTGTTTTAGAAAGAGCCATAGGCAATCTGTTTAACTCTTTCCAACAACAGCAAACAGCTAAAGGCATTAAACCGCAAATGCCCAAACTATTACAAAGTATTTATCATGCCCTCACTCAACCTGATTTATTTCAAAGTGAACCAATTGATGAAGAAGCTAAAGAACGAGTGCTAAAAGTTATTACCACAGTTAACTCTCGCAGTTATGAACGAGATATTAAGGCAGTTTGGGAGAATTTCAAACAACATAAAAATGTCAGCTTACTCATTTCTGAGTTAGATGAATATTTTGTAGACACTGACCAATATGAGGAACTTGCAGATCATCAAGATATAAGACCTATCGAAGTTATCCAGCAAAAAGACATTAAGTTAATTTGCTATGAGTGGTTTAAACCGGATTCTTAGAGGAAAAGTTAGCGATTGCACTCCGAAGCAACAAAATCTAGTGTATACAGTAAATAATGATGATTTAATATGACTGCAATAAACCTTTTAGACCAGGCAAAACAGGGTGATACTCAAGCAATTGTTAGCCTGATGAATAAAGCTCTAGAACCCAAAGGCATAACAGTTCAGATAAGTATCAAAGATGATAGCCTCACCATAACGGCTGAAGCTAAGTAAGTTCCAGAACAATCATTTTTTGTTGATTATGTTCAAAAATCAATAGCTAAGTTAAATTTAGCCAGAATCAAATTTTTATATATTCGTGGACAGGTAACTGGTAGTAAGTTTCCTGCTTGGCGACAAACTATTAACTTAAAAGAAAATGAGGTATTACCAACACCAATTATTAACACACAAACTTCTTCTGTCAATTCAAAAGCTAAAACAAACCAGTTTAATGTATTCAATATTTTAGTTCAATTTAGAGAAGTAA
>JADEXV010000026.1 GCA_015206945.1 Nostocales cyanobacterium LEGE 12452
CCCCTTATCCCTCTTGTCCCCTTGTCCCCCTGTCCCCAATACCCAGTCCCTACACTGGTGACAATACCTTGATCTTGTCTTCTAAAGAGTTCATCAAGGACTGGAAGGGCTGGATAAACTTGTCAATACCATCGACTAACAGTTCATCCATGACGTTATCGAGATCGATGTTGATGTCGGGATCTTTGAGGTTTTCGATCAGCGTGTAAGCATTATCTAAATCTGTTTCTAAGCGATCGCCTACGTTACAATGATCGGCACAAGCTTTAATCGTCGCTGGTGGTACGGTGTTGACGGTATCATGACCAATCAACTCTTCGATATACATCACGTCTCTGTAGTTGGGGTCTTTGGTACTGGTGCTAGCCCAAAGTAGCCGTTGTTGTGTAGCCCCTTTTGCTGCCAAATCTTGCCAACGCTCGCTTCTAATGATTTTCTTGTATTCTTGATACGCAATCTTAGCGTTAGCGATCGCTACTTTTCCTTTAACAGCTCTTAGCTTTGCTTCCACGGAAATATCATCAACGCCTTTTTTCAACTTAGCATCAATCTTGCCGTCAATGTTGCTATCGATCCGGCTGAGGAAGAAGCTAGCGACTGAAGCAATTTTACTGATGTCCTTACCTTCAGCCACCCGTTTTTCTAAGCCCCGAATATAAGCCATTGCTGTGTTTACATAGCTTTCTACAGAAAACAGCAGTGTAATATTAACATTCATCCCTTCGGATATTACCTGTTCTACTGCTGGCAAACCAGGTTCTGTACCAGGAATTTTAATCATCAGATTTTCCCGACCAATTTCTTGGAAATAGCGTCGGGCTTCGGTTATGGTTGCTTCAGTATCATGGGCAATGGTTGGTGGAACTTCAATACTCACATAACCATCTAGTCTATTCGAGGCTTCATAAACAGGGCGTAAAATATCACAGGCATTGCGGATATCTGCAAAAACTAGGGATTCGTAAATTTTGTCTATTGGTAAGTTAGCCCGAACTCCGGCTTCGATATCGGCATCATAAATAACGTTACCAGCGATCGCTTTTTCAAAGATCGCTGGGTTAGAAGTAATCCCAGAAATTCCTTGATTTTCAACCAGGTTTTTGAGTTCACCTGATTGAATAATGTCACGGCTCAAATTATCCATCCAGATACTTTGACCGTATTGGTTAATTTCTAGTAGATGATTGGTAGACATAGCTAGTTTATTTCACTCCTGTATAGTGATGCTTTTAAGTAAATTTGGCAAAACGCATCAAATATTGATGGTTACTTTTGAATTGTGGCGTTGCCAATTACTTATTGCATCGGCCAGCTGAGATAATCCTTAATTGATCTTCAAAAAGCGCTATTTTGCATCCCCAATCCTAAATCACCATGATTAACGTTTAATTAATGGCAGATGAGAGTACAGCACAGCGTAAATAAATCACCCTTATAAAACCTCTAAAACCCTTACGTACCACTAACTACAAATTACGTTAGCAACGCAGGAGCGTCATTACGAATTGTCTTCTAGTGTCCGTTTTGAATAAAAGACTCCACCTTTGCTACATCCTCTTTGCTACCAATAATTAAAGGCGTGCGCTGATGCAGTTTTTTTGGCACCACATCCAAGATATTTACTAGTCCTGTAGTAGCACGTCCACCTGCTTGCTCAATCAAAAAGGCGAGAGGAGCCGTTTCATAAAGCAAGCGTAATTTTCCTTCTGGGTTTTGAATTGTGCCTGGGTAGAGAAACACGCCGCCTTGAACCAAAATTCTATGGATGTCGCTCACCATTGCGCCGCTATAACGAGCGCTATAGCCTTCTGTGCGATGAACGTAGCGAATGTATTCTCGAATCGATTCTTCCCACTGCCAGAAGTTACCTTCGTTCACGCTGTAAACAGACCCGTGGTTAGGAATGCGAATATTTTCTTCTGTGAGAATAAACTCTCCTAAGCTGGGATCGAGAACAAAGGAATGAACGCCCTTACCTATAGTATAAACCAGCATCGTGCAGGGCCCATACAGGATGTATCCGGCAGCGAGTTGCTTATGTCCATTGGCGAGTAGGTCGGTTGCCTTACCATCGCTATCAGTTCCTTCTTGTTGGCGAATGGCGAAAATGGAACCTAAGCTGAGATTATTATCAGTGTTGGATGAGCCATCAATTGGGTCATACAGTAGGGTATAGCGCCCAATGGGGCAATTTTCCGGGATGTAGTAAGGATTTTCCATTTCCTCAGACGCGAGGCGACAGACTAAGCCGCTTTGCTTAAACACTGAGATAAATACATCATTGGCATAAACATCCATTTTTTTGACGGATTCGCCTTGGACATTAACTTCCCCAGTAAATCCCAGAACACCTTCCATTAAACCAGCGCGACTCATGCGACGAGCCACCAGTTTTCCGGCCAGGGCGATGCGATTCATCAGCGCACTTAAATCCTGTGCATCTGGCGAAAAACTCTGAAGTTGTTGGAGGACGTGACGGGATAAGGTTGTACAGTCACGATCTAAGGCTCTGTCTGTAGCATCGTAAGCAGATAAGTCTAAAGATTCCGGCGCTTTAGTCATTTTTATGTTCTCCGCAGCCACTAGCTGTTAATTGGGTTTTAGTCATCTATAGCAACTTATAGTTGCTGCTTCTATCTTAGAAAGGTAATTTGATAACTTAGATGCGACTTTAGATAAACTAAAGAAATGAATCTTCAGTGACCCCCGCACCTAGATCCTAGCTACTTCGACTGAACACGATTTTCTCAAGCGGGCGGGACTGCCTTCTGCCTTTCTTTGTAAAATTCCCACATTTGCGGCAGGGGCTATAGGCTGACTCTGAAACATTAATACAAAACTAGTATCAGATTTGCCCAAGGCAAGCAATCTGCCTGGTTAACTAAGTACAGCTTTGCGTAAAAGCGTAGCGTTTTTAATGCAAGTCAATGCATTAACAAGGCGGCCGACGCATTAACATTGTCGTGTATTGCCAATTTAATTCGGTACGAATTAATGAAATGCTGTACTAAGATACTTTTGGTTGCTGCCAGAGGATGAGTTTCAATTCAGAGCAGTAGTAAGCCTCATCACTGATTTGGTGTTCGTGGTCAGCTATCCAATCATAAATTTGTGTTGCTTTTGCTAATGCCACTTTTTCTGAACGATAAAGCTGAGGAGTAGGGCAGTAGGCTTGGCCATTGATGTGTATAGCTGCAATCTGCCAATAATCGCTCTCTGGTACAACTTCTAAAAACCCGTTACTGTAAGGCTGGATTATTCCTATATTCATCTACAACCATCAAACTTTTTAACATTGGCCACAACAAAGCCGATACCAGCCAATTCTTCCGAGTTAAAGCTGGAATCACCAGGGAATGCAGTCGCAACCCCTGCTAATGATTTTGGGTTCGTAGTCAATGGAAATCTGAATTATTGGTCACTTTTTTGGCTTGATTCCGTTATTGGCAGGAATAATGGCACAAGAGACTGGTCGGCGCGGCTACATTGGGATTGCTCAAACTCAGAGTATGGCTGGATAGATGATAATCTGTAGAGCGAACAGGCAACTCGCAGTACTCACTCAAAATAACCGTACAAAAGGAGTAAATTTATCATGTCCCGTCTGCTAACAGCGTTCCGGCAGCGATTCTTGCAGAGTATCGCTTTTGCAATACTCTTAACTTTGATTAGTAGTTTAATACTTCCTGGGGCTACTTGGGCTGCTTCTAGCTTGGGAATTGATAATGGTCATCTTAGTTCTTGTCCGGCTTCAGACAACTGTGTTGTCAGTCAAAACGCGGATGAAAAACACGCCATCGACCCGATTCCTTATCATGTAGACCGTAATGCAGCTAGAGAAATCTTACTAAAAGTTATCGGTGTTGTTCCGCGTACAGAAATTGTAGAACAAACAGATAATTACATCCACGCTCTTTCTAAAAGCCGTATCTTCAAATTTGTTGATGATGTAGAATTTTATTTACCTCCTAATGAGTCAGTAATTCATCTGCGATCGGCATCTCGCGTGGGAGAGTCGGATCTCGGTGTCAACCGCAGACGAGTCGAGCAAATTCGTCTGGCTCTACGCGATTTAAACATTTGATTTTGCCGCTACTTGTTCTCATATAACTTATAGAAGTGCGATCGCAATACCATTTAAAAATTTATACTTAGTGGAGAAATATCAGACTATCTGCAATGATTGTGCTTTCCATGCCTTAGTAGAAGAAGTGATAACGTGCATTCACCCTGACGAAGTTGGGGTTAATTGTTCTACCGTTATTTTCTGCAATTCATTTGAGCCAGCGCTGATAATTGACAGTCCTTGCGTGACATACGGCAATGATGAAAAATAACGTCAAAAGTGTAGGCACAGCAAGTAAGCTTTTGGCATTTCAACTTACGTTGCTATTTAGTAAATTATGGTAAGATAAACTGTCTTGGGCGATTAGCACAGGGGTAGCGCACATCCTTCACACGGATGGGGTCACTGGTTCAAATCCAGTATCGCCCACTCATGTAGATGTACATTCGCAAATTAAATGTCGCAATTCGCAAATTAATGTCGTTTTTTGCAAATTAGCGTCTCTATTTATTAAATAAAACAGTTGCCTTATTTCTAATATCATTAGCAAATTAATGTCGCTGGAAAGCAGAATTATCACTGTCGGCTAACAAAGCAATAATTGTGTTGAAGCAATCTGGACTATTATAATTAATAGTATCAAGATTAGTTCAGTAATCTAAATGGTGTGAAAGATGTGCGCCTTTCAACCCTCCCATAGCATTAAAGTGCAATGATAATAACTTTAAACGTCAAGTTTAATTCAACGCACCATTAATTAGATGGAATAGTTGATAAAACCTAGATCAAAAATGCTATCTTTGCGATTTAGATAAAATGACTTTCAACCCACCCCTAGCCGGGATGGTTGTTGAAACCCAAGCTTTGTACTGCCCAAACTCGATTCGGGCGGCTTTCAACCCACCCCTAGCCGGGATGGTTGTTGAAACTCTACCCGTCTAGAACCCTTGCTATAAAAGCTTTCCATACACATAATTTGGCAGGTCTGCTTAAAAAGTCTCGAATTGCAAATTAAAAAACTAAATGCATTGACACACTAGTTTTTTAAGTCAAGACTGGATAAGGGTTTTAAAGTTTTGGCGGGACTCCAGGGATTTTGCTCCCGCTTTGACACGCCAAAAAAATATTTGGAGGGTTCCCCCGACGAAGGGGGTGATTCAGTAGCCACCACTGTGGTAATCCACACCGTTATGAATAACGACTATGGCTAAAAGCCTTACTTCTTATTGCTGGGAGCGCACCTATCCTGTCTTGCGACAGCAGCATCAGAAGCGGGCAGCTACCAGGGTCAGAAAGCATGACGGTCTTCCAACCGCCAAACTAACCCAGATTTTTCACAGTACATTGGCTCAAAAGAGCATGAACTGCGGCGCTGTTATAAAAATATTATATTTTCTAGGTTCGGATTAGTGAATTAAATTTAAGCGGCTTGACGTTCTTGGTAAGCAAAGACGGCTAAAATGCCCGCTTTTTCTTGTGGACTACCTTTGATTGGCTGTGTACCAATTTCAGTAGAAATTCCGACTTTTGCAGCTTGGGATTTAATACTTTCAATTAATCGGCCGTAACTCCAGCGATGAATGCTTATACGATATTCTTTGGCATATTTTTGTTGAGCTTCCTTGTAACCAGGACATTTCTTTTCTGCTCTAGATTGGATTTCGCTACTGATTTGCTCACGCATATCACGGAGTTTTGGGATAACTATGCTGTCTGCTTGATAGGTTTTGGCGATCGCAATAATTGCATCTGCTAATAACCTATCTACATATTGCCCTAACTCTGATTCACCAAAGGAGGTTGGCGCATTCTGTTTCTGAGCTTTGTGTCGTTCGTGAGATAGGCGTTGCTGTTGTTGTCGCTGACGATTGAGAAGATTGTAGTTTTTACCAAGTAGTTGTTTGACGCTGCGATAAGCTAGAACTTCATTTTTAACAACATCTACCACCGCTACAGTGACTGGCTTTTCTAGACCAAAACTAACGCCAACTAGGATTGAGGGTTGACCTTGATAATTAGGCTTGCTGGGGCGAGGGAAAGGGTTATTAATTCGATCTAGCGTGGATTGCTGACGAGTGATAAAAGCTTGTTGTTCATCGTTGAGGTCATCTTTCTGTTTTGTTACAGTTAAAATTTTGGTAATTTTTGTGACTTTCTCCTGAATTACTTGTTGAGTTCCTTCAGTAGTCAACAACCGAGTATCTAAAGCACAATAAAGATTCAGTTGATTTACTTTCCAGGCCTCACCTTTTTCTTCTCTTGGCAACCAAGCAAGTCTTCCTGAACACAGAGTGAACACACTGCTTGAGTATTGCTTTTTATTACTGCGTTTAATTTCTTGATCCTCTAGAAAGCGTTGGAAGTAGTGCAAATGACGTTTGTCGCAGTAAATCTCAAAGATCAGTTTTCTGAAATCCTTGCCCTTGAACCGAACAAAAAGACGATTTTTATCATTCTTTAACCATGTTATATCTTCTTTAGATTCGTAAGCCACAGGAAAGGGAACATCAGCAGTTTTTCTTAAAAGTGCTGCTTGCCAAGCTGTTGTCTCTTTTTCATTTTGAGCTACATTAGCTGTAGCAATTTCTAAAGTTTCTAACCACTCTTCTCCTGTCAAATCTCTACCTTTCGGTATGCGGCTTTGAAGTTGGTCTTTTAATCGCTCAATTTCTATTTCCTTTTTGCGTCTATTTCTAGTAAATTCTTCTGGATCTTCGTCGAGTTCACTGATTTTACACTTATTTTTGAGCAGATATGCGAGAGCGCAACGAGTAAGAGGGTCTTGTGTTTCTCCGTAAGTATTTAAGAGAATTTGGAAAAGTGAAGATTTTTTAGACTTTGTAGATTTTTTAGTCTTTTTGCCCTTTTTCTGGTTGCTATTCTGCTCGGACTTGGGGGTAAATTTGGCAAGAATTTCAGTGGCTTTAGTACGAATTAAGTTTAAGCTACATTGACTTTCTTGTTCGAGTTCTAGATCGCTTTTGAGCATTTTCAGCCAACGCTCTTTCCCTTCTATTTGGTACTTTCTACGTTTTTGTAATGCAAACCAGGATTTATATACATAATCCACTAAAGCGATCGCAGAAGTGTAAAAGCGTCCAGGTTGATCAGCAAAACGCTCTTGAGTTTTGAGTGAGTTAACAAGCTTTTTGGGTAATTGAGTAGGTAGTTTGCCTTCTTCTAGCCAGGTTTCAAATCCTGGGTGCTTTCCTACCTGTAGCAACAGTTCATTGATAAGTGGTGTATTTTTTTCAGCCATAAGTTCCCACAGTTGACGGAGAGTGTCTTCTTCCGCAACCAAGCGACATTGAATTGTAATAACGCTCATGGTGTCCTCAGCTTTGTAGATTCGGTAACACTGACAGGATTGTTAATTGTTTTTTTACTTCTAATATTGTAGCGCAATGCCGTAATAGCGCAATGCCGCAAATGTTTTTTTACTGAGAGGCTGTGCAAAAATGAAAGCCGCAAGCTTTGGCTTCAAATTAGGATGGCAGAAGAAACTAGAGAAGTTCGGGGTAGACTCCCTAAAGACTTAAAAATCGCCTTTGAAATTGCCTGTGCGCGTCTGGAATTGACCCAGACTGCGGCTTTGGAGGAGGCGATTAGAGATTGGTTGGCAAAAAAAGATTCCCCTGCTGGTGGAGAGTCACAGGGGAGTTAAAGGGTTATGGTCAAAAATACTGGAGTAATTGTATAATATATATCATATTTTTTCTTGATTACTGCTTTGTCAGCCTTTGTGAGAAGGCGAGGTTTACAGCTACAACAATCGATAAGTTCAATCTAGGCTGAGGAGTTTTAGATTGCATTAATTATGTAATTTTTTTGACCGTGGCGTAGCACTGAATCACACGCTCATTTCACCTTGTAGGTGCAAAATTATGAGCCAAGCTATTAATATTAAAAATCCCACAGTAAAGCTAAATGTTCGAGCAAACTTTTAAAAATATTGATGATGTTCTCTGGAAAGAGGCGGGTTGTACTACAGAGTTAGATTACACGGAGCAAACCTCTTGGCTGCTGTTTCTGAAGTATTTGGATGATTTGGAGCAGGAAAGGGCGCTAGAGGCGGAACTGGCTGGCAAGCCATACGAATTTATTATTGATGAGGCACATCGCTGGTCATCTTGGGCAGCACCGAAAAAAGCGGACGGTACATTGGATCATGATAATGCGCTGATTGGCGATGATTTGATTGATTATGTCAACCGCAAGTTATTCCCATATTTACAGAGTTTCAAGCAACGGGCTACTAGTCCAGATACAATCGAATACAAGATTGGGGAAATTTTTAGCGAGATTAAGAATAGGTTTCAAAGCGGCTACAGCTTGCGGGATGCGCTGGAATATATTGATGAGCTACGGTTTCGATCGCAACAGGAGAAACACGAGCTATCGCATCTCTATGAAGCCAAAATCAAAAATATGGGTAATGCAGGGCGTAATGGTGGGGAATATTACACGCCGCGTCCGTTGATTCGGGCAATGATTCAGGTGGTGAAGCCGAAGATTGGTGATCGCATTTATGATGGTGCTTGTGGTTCGGCTGGGTTTTTGTGCGAGAGTTACGACTATTTACGTCGGGGTAAGCTGACAACAAAAGAGCTTGAGATTCTTCAAAAACATACGTTTACGGGTAAAGAAAAGAAAAGTTTGGCGTATGTGATTGCGATCATGAATATGATTTTGCATGGCATTGATGCGCCGAATATTATCCACACCAACACGCTGACGGAAAATCTCAGTGATATTCAAGACAAGAATCGCTTTGATGTCATCTTGGCTAATCCGCCATTTGGGGGGAAAGAACGCAAGGAAGTACAGCAGAATTTCCCGATTAAGACAGGGGAAACGGCGTTTCTGTTTTTGCAGCATTTCATCAAAATTCTGAAGATGGGCGGTAGGGCGGCGGTAGTAATCAAAAACACGTTTCTGTCAAATTCGGATAATGCTTCGCGGGCGTTGCGTCAAGAGCTTTTGAGTAGTTGCAATCTGCACACGATTTTGGATTGTCCGAGTGGGACTTTTATCGGGGCAGGGGTTAAGACGGTGGTGCTGTTTTTTGAGAAAGGAAAGCCCTTTGACTCCGTTCAGGGAACGCCTTTATTTTCTCAGGAAAAACCTTTAACTCAGGGAATGGCTACTCAAAAAATTTGGTATTACCAACTCGCTCCGGGGCGGAATATGGGTAAAACCAATTCCCTGAATGATGAGGATTTATGCGAGTTTGTGGAGTTACAGGCTAGGTTTGCGGAAACAGAAAAGTCTTGGCTGGTGGATATTGCTGATTTGGATCGGGAATCGTTTGATTTATCGGTGAAGAATCCAAATAAAGCTGAGGAATCACTGTTACGAGAACCGCAGGAAATTTTGGATGAGATTGGGGCTTTGGATGCGGAGAGTGCAGAAATTTTGGCGGGTATTGGGGGAATGTTGTGAAGAATAACTGGGAAAAGAAGAAGATAGGGGAACTCTGCAAACTTTCTCAAGGACTAGCAATTAATGTCAAAACAAAACATTATCTAGTTGAAAAAAGTGATTTGCCACTATTGAGAATCAAGGATCTTAAAAATAACACAGTAGAACAATATGTCGATCCAAATAATTATCCAAAAAACTGTTTGGTTACTGAGAAGGATTTGATTTATACAAGAACAGGACAAATTGGGCTGGTTTTTACTGGAAGGTTTGGAATTTTACACAATAACAGCTTTAAAATTGAACCTGACAAGTCTTTGCTAAGAGAGTATCTTTTTTTGTTTTTGCAGAGTGAGAGCTTCAAAAACCAAATATTAAAATTAGCTTCAAGAACAGCACAACCAGATATTACGCACAAAATTTTTAAGGAGCAGATTATTTTTGTTCCACCGATATCTGAACAAAAGCGGATTGTGGCAATTTTGGATGAGGCGTTTGAGGGGATTGATAGAGCGATCGCAAACACCGAAAATAACCTCACCAACTCCCGCGAACTATTTGAAAGCTATCGAAATTCTATCTTGACTCAGAATAATAAAGAGTGGAAAGAAACAACACTGGGTGCAGAAATAGATTTAATGACTGGATTTCCATTTAAGAGCAGCGGATATACAGATTCAGACCAGAGCATCCGATTACTTCGAGGGGATAATATTGTTCAAGGTGCGCTTCGTTGGGATGATGTTAAGAAGTGGCCAGAATCTGAGATAAATGAATACCTTAGTTATCAACTCAAAGAGGGCGATGTAGTTCTTGCGATGGATCGTCCTTGGGTGAAAGCGGGTTTGAAACACGCGATGATCTCTTCCGATGATTTGCCATGCTTACTTGTTCAACGAACTGCTTGTCTTCGTGGTAATAAAAATATTAACAATCGATTTCTTATCTATTTGATAGGTAGTCATTCATTTATACAACATATACTGAGTAATCAAACTGGCATTGGAGTTCCGCATATTAGTGGAAAACAGATTCAAAGCTTCAAATTTCTGAAACCATTTCTCTCTGAGCAGAATTTCATTAGTGATAGTCTCGACGATCTAAGGTCAAAATCACAACGCCTCGAAACCATCTACCGCCAAAAACTTGCCGCACTCAACGAACTCAAACAATCCATCCTGCAAAAAGCCTTCACTGGCGAACTCACCGCAGACACCCCTAACCAAGTAAGGAAAACCGCTAAGGAGGGAATTGCAGCATGATTACCCTTGAAACTCTTGAAAAATGGCTGCTTGTACCCACAGAGACAGAACATCTTGAATTTAAAGAAGCCAAACTACAGTTTGATTCGACTAAACTGCTGAAATATTGTGTAGCACTAGCGAATGAAGGAGGTGGTTATATTGTTTTGGGTATTACCGATAAGCGACCTCGCCAAGTAGTAGGTTCCATAGCTTACTCAAAAGCAGGAGAACTGAACGGTATTAAGTCAAGAATAGTTAATGAACTCAGATTTCGGGTAGAAGTTACAGAATTACAACATCCAAATGGTCGAGTACTAGTTTTTGAAGTGCCTACCCGTCCTGTAGGTCGTGCATTGGACTATGAGGGAGCCTACCTGATGAGAGTTGGTGAAGAACTGCGACCAATGACTCCTGATATGCTGAAGCGGATTTTTGCTGAAGACCAACAAGATTGGTTTTCCCAACCCGCTCGATGTGACGCAAGTCCTGATGATGTAATAGCCCTTCTAGATACCCAAACCTACTTTGAACTGCTAAAAATCTCATATCCGACTAGCCGCGATGCTGTCTTAGAACGATTGCAGAGCCAAGATTTAATCAAACAGACAGTACAGGGTTGGACAATCAGCAACATAGCCGCTATCCTTTTGGCAAAAAAACTGGATGCCTTTTCCCCTGCATTGGCTCGTAAAGCTCCCCGCGTTGTTATATATGAAGGTATCAATAAGCTAAAAACTCGTGACGACAACACAGGCAACCGAGGATATGCCGTTGGCTTTGGCAGATTAGTAGATTTTGTTCACTCAGCAGCACCGCAAAATCGCTTTATCGAAGAAGTTGTGCGAGAAGAAGTAAAGATGTTCCCGGAACAGGCTTTACGAGAACTTATTGCTAATGCTTTAGTGCATCAGGATTTTCTAGCAACAGGTACTTCAGTGATGATCGAGATGTATAGCGATCGCATTGAGATATCTAATCCCGGCATTCCGCCTATTAAGGTGGAGCGATTTATTGATGAAAATCGCTCCCGTAACGAACAACTCGCAGACATAATGCGACGTTTCGGTATATGTGAAGAAAAAGGCAGTGGCATTGACAAAGTTGTAAGCGCAGCAGAAGATTTTCAACTACCCGCACCAGATTTTCGAGTAGGTGACACACGCACTACAGCAGTGCTGTTTGCCCATCAAGATTTCGCCGGCATGAGCAAAACAGACCGAATTCGAGCCTGCTATCAGCATTGCTGTCTGCTGTATGTTAGCAATCAACGAATGTCTAACCAAACCCTACGGGAGCGGTTCCGTCTAAGTGACTCGCAAGTAGCAACCGTTTCTCTGATTATAGGAGCTACCAAAGAAGCTGGCTTGATCAAAGCAGATGAATCCGAATCAACCTCTACCCGCTATGCTCGTTATCTCCCTTTTTGGGCATAAAAGTGTTTTAACGCAAACCGAGACAAGTAACTCTCAAATTCTGAAACCCTTGCAGAACCAACATAAAAGTGTTTTAACGCAAACCGAGACAAGTAACTCTCAAATTCTGAAACCCTTGCAGAACTAACAAAAAAGTGTTTTAACGCAAATCGAGATGAGTCACTCTCAAACTCTGAAACCCTTGCAGAACTAACCAAAAAGTGTTTTAACGCAAATCGAGATGAGCGAAATATGAACGAAGCCGAAACCCGTGCCGAACTAATTGACCCCGCACTAAAAACCGCAGGCTGGGGAGTTATTGAAGATAGTCGCATCCGCCGCGAAGTTATTGCCCCTGGTCGCTTAGTTGGCAACGGTAAACGCGCTCAATCAGACATCGCCGATTATGTCCTGGTTTATCGCGGTGAAAAACTTGCCGTCATCGAAGCGAAAAAACGTGACTTACGAGATACCGAAGGTTTAGGGCAAGCCAAAAAATACGCTGAAAAGTTGCAGACTCGATTCGCCTACTCCACAAATGGCATCGGAATCTACCAAGTAGATATGCACACAGGGGCAGAAGGCTACATCAATCAATATCCCACCCCGGAGCAACTTTGGGAAGCCACCTTTAGCGAAGATAATGAGTGGCGCGATCGCTTTGCTGCCATCCCCTTTGAAGACAAAAGCGGCACATGGGAAGCCCGTTATTATCAACATAATGCCATTAAGCACGTCCTAGAAGCAATTTGCCAAGGACAAGACCGGATTTTGTTAACGATGGCAACTGGCACGGGTAAAACCTTCATCGCCTTCCAACTCGCCTGGAAACTCTTTCAAAGTCGTTGGAACCTCAGCCGACAACCCACCCGTCGTCCGCGAATTTTGTTTTTAAGCGATCGCAATATCTTAGCCAACCAAGCCTATAACTCATTCTCTGCCTTCCCCGACGATGCCCTAGTCCGCATCGACCCCGAAGCCATCAAAAAACGGGGTCGAGTCCCCAAAAATGGCAGTATCTTTTTTACGATTTTCCAGACTTTTATGACTGGACGGGACGACGCTGGCAATCCTACGCCCAAATTCAGCGACTATCCCCCCGACTTCTTTGACTTTATTATCATTGATGAATGTCACCGAGGCGGAGCCAGTGACGAAAGCACCTGGCGGGGCATTTTAGAATACTTCTCCCCAGCAGTACAACTGGGACTCACCGCCACTCCTAAACGAAAATATAACGCAGACACCTATGCCTACTTCGGCGAGCCAGTCTATACCTATGCCCTCAAAGACGGCATTAACGACGGGTTTCTTACTCCCTTTAAAGTCAGGCAAATCGAAACTAACCTAGATGAATATATTTACAGCACCGAAGATGAACTGATCGAAGGTGCAGTAGACGAAGCCAGAACCTACACTGAAGCTGACTTCAACCGTATCATTGAAATTAGCGATCGCGAACGCTACCGGGTGCAGCTGTTCATGGAAGAAATCGACCAGAATCAAAAAACTCTGGTGTTTTGTGCCAATCAACCCCACGCTCTAGCTGTGCGGGATTTAATCAACCAAATGAAGATTAGCAGTGACCCTAATTACTGTGTTCGCGTCACCGCCGATGATGGGAAACTAGGAGAGCAGCACCTCAGCAACTTTCAAGACAATGAGAAAACTATCCCCACCATTCTCACCACTTCTCAAAAGCTTTCCACTGGGGTTGATGCCCGGAATGTTCGTAACATTGTGCTGATGCGCCCCATCAACTGGATAATTGAATTTAAACAAATTATTGGTCGCGGTACTCGTCTATTTGATGGGAAAGACTACTTCACTATTTATGATTTCGTCAAAGCCTACGAACGCTTCGACGATCCTGAATGGGACGGCGAACCCCAAGAACCTGTTCTCGTCAAAATTGCCAGAGGAGGAGAGAAATCAGGTGGATACAACGACTCTACAACAGATAGTGGTATAAATAGAGGCAAAAATAGAAACGAAATTGCAGAAGTTCCCAACCCCAAAACCATCAAAATCAAACTCGCCGATGGTAAAGAACGAACTCTCCAGCACCGAATGTCTACCAGCTTCTGGAGTCCAGACGGTAAACCTATGAGCGCCGCAGAATTTGTGCAACGTCTCTTTGGTGAAATTCCTGAACTATTTAGAGATGAAGACGAATTAAGAGCAATCTGGAGTCGCCCTGACACCCGTAGAGCTTTATTAGAAGGACTGGCAGAGAAGGGCTACGGGGAAGAACAACTCACAGAAATTAGTCGCCTAATTGATGCTGAGAAAAGCGATTTATATGATGTGCTGGCTTATATCGCCTATGCCTCACCACCTATAAGCCGCCGAGAGCGTGTCCTCGCTCACAAATCATTAATTTTCTCGCGCTATATCGGCAAACAACAAGAATTTCTCGACTTTATACTCGAACAATACATCAAAGCTGGGGTGGGGGAACTCGATCGCACTAAATTACCTCAACTGTTGGAGTTGAAATATCATACCGTTCGTGATGCTGTAGAAGAACTAGGAAGCGTTGCAAATATCAGTCAAGTATTTATCGGGTTTCAGCAGTATTTGTATTTGCAGGACAGAGCTGCTTAATTGAGCAGGTCGCTAAAATTAGTCAGAAGATTAATTCAAAGCTACATAACCATAGCTAAAAATGGCGATCGCTTCTCGCCATCTCCGTGCTGTGGGAGATGGACGCTGTGAGTGCGTAGGTTTAGCCCGTCGTAGACATCGCCATAACTCTAGATTCGGCATTAAATGTATAATTGCTGAGTATTTTGTATATTTACTGGTTAAAGCTCTTAAATGATTACCGTTACACCAGAGGAAATTAGTCAGTTTCGCAGCCAGTTGGCAGATAATTCAGAGGCTTTAGCAGCTTTGGATGCTATAGAAGAGTGTCAGGGAAATCTGGAAGCAGCAGCACAGTTAATTGCTGTTGAGACAACCGAAGCAGAAGTCAGCTTGAGGGGAGATTCAAATTATTTAGAGAAATTAGCACAAAAACTCAGCAAAATTATCTGTCAGGAAGAATTTGACGACTTGATGACGGGAGTATTGACAGCTGCGATCGCCACCTTAGCAGTAAGTGGTAATATTCCCATAGCTCTGGCAACTCCAGTAGTAATTTATGTTGCCAAAATCGGCGTAAAGCAGTTTTGTGAAGCTACCAAACCTGAACCCTAAAGCCCTGTAGCTGTAAATCCTGCCCAGTAAAATGCTGCTGCAAAAGGGTGAGGTTTACGCTTGCAGGTTCTTTTTAATATCGCTCTTGCAACTGGACGCTTTTCTTCTGGGAGTTGAGCAAAAATTTCTTCTATTTGTGGCTGATATTTAATTAATAGTGCTTCAAATTCCTCTGTAGTTAAATTTCGCAACCACTGTTGTGCTTGATTAAGTGCTAAGGAGACACTATTTATTTTTTGCAGGTTTTCATAAAATTTCATCATCAAAAATGCTGTAGATAAATCGCTGACAGTCCACAAACTACTAACTACAGCTCGACTACCAGCTAACAGAAAACCGCTAGGTAAACCAATATATTCATCGCTGATATTTCTATAATCAATCAACCCAGTTTCGCAAGCGGAAAGGGTGACCAGGCGACATTTTTCTAATTGCAGAGCCAAGATTTTATCTAGGGTAAGACATTTTTCTAAATCGTGGGTTTCTCCTGCTCGCACATTTAAGTAACGTTCGGAGTCTGCTTTTGTTGGTGTGTCTGCGGTGGGTGCATTTGCTAAAATTAGGGCTGATTTACCAGCGTTTGTTAAGTCAAAATACCCGTGACAGCTAAAGTGGGCGCAGTGGTAAGTATTTAAGTCAGAATTATTAATTGCGGTGAGTGTCGCATCTGTTCTTTTCAGGACGTTGGCAGTATTAAAGTAGCTTTGAATAACTTGTACTTCTAAATCTGTATAGTTTAGATCGCCTGTAGGGTTTTGAATCGCAAACAGGGATTGAAAATCAGGACGTTTGCGCTGTTGTACCTGTTGCAGTAGTTGACAACTGGGTGCATAGCTGACACCACCAGCAAATAAATCTAGAAGACAAGACGAACTTTCAGAATTTGTGGCTGGTTTTTCTCCATTGCTCCCTGCTCCCTGCTCCCTGCTCCCCTGCTTTTTCACTGGCAGCGCATGAAGGGGGAATAAGTGCAAGTACCTATGGGGAATTAGGATGAGTTGATTACAGTGCTTTGGTATCTGGGTTAAGATTTCATCAATGTGCAGAATTGCGGCTAATTCTTGGAGTGATGCTCCTAAATTATTAAGCCATTGGTCTTTTTGAGTGTAGTAGTTTTGTAAATATTGATTTACCCAATCATACAAAGCTTTTTGGTCTTCTGGTTGGGATTGCCAAACTGTTACCTCTCTTTGTTTTGTGACAATAAACGCCAATATCTTATCATTCAGAATATACCACTCAATAATGACTGTATTCTCATTCAAAGTAGCCTGGAATGAATTAAAGTTGAAACCATAACCAACAGGTAAATATTCGTTTTGTAATTCATTACGCTGTCGGCGCAATTCTTGGAGATATTTTGCTAAGACTTGGGGATTTTCTGCTTTGCCATTTTGAATTTGATATTGTCCTACGGCTATTTCATCCCTATAGTTTTCTAATTGAGTGAATACTTCTGGAGGGAAGATAGTTTTAGAGTCACGTTCAAGAATTTGTTCAACTAAATTGCGGGTTTTACTACGTTCAACATATTCAATTGCTTCTGTAGTCTTATTTAATTGCAAGCAAACTTGTATCATGCAGTTATAAACTCCGTTAAAACGTTCCGCCTGTTTGCGTTTGCTTTCGTCTCCAGATACTATTTCTGATCGCAAAGATTCTATGGTGACAATGGCAGAATTAAAAGTATTGTATGCTACATTCAACTGGTTTGCGTCTTGATAAGTAATTCCCAATCCCCACAAAGTTTCTGCATAGTCTTGAGGGAAAGCTTCCTTGGTTCTGACAATTAAAGCCTCAGTATAAGCAGCGATCGCCTGTTCAACATTCTCTGCTTTGTCTCCTTTGATTCTATCTCTGTAGGCAATGGCGAGATTATTTTGCGTTGCTGCCCAATCTTGAGGGAAAGCTTCCTGGGTTCTGACAGTTAAAGCCGCAGTATAAGCAGCGATCGCCTTTTCTAAATTGTCAACTCTATCCCCTCTAACTCTGTCATAGTAAGCAAGAGCCAAATTATTTTGTGTCATTGCCCATTCATAAGGAAATGTGTCAAAACTTCTTACTTTCAATGCTTCTGCATAAGTAGCGATCGCCTTTTCCAAATTATCAAACTTATAACCTCCGAGTATATCTGAGTCAGAATAAGCATTAGCCAAATTATTTTGTGTCATTGCCCATTCATAGGGAAATGAGTCAAAAGTATAAACTTTCAAAGCTTCTATGTAAGCAGTGATCGCCTTTTCTAAATTGTCAACTCTATTCCCTCTTATTCTGTCACTGTAAGCAAGAGCGAGATTATTTTGTACCATTGCCCAATCTTTAGGAAAAGCGTTAAAAGTCAATACTTTCAATGCCTCTTGACAAACAGCAATTGACTTTTCTAAATTGTCAGCTTTATCTCCTCTTATTCTCTCGCGGTAACTAGCAGCGAGATTATTTTGTGTATCTGCCCATTGATAGGAAAAAGCGTTAAAATTGTAAACTTTCAATGCTTCTTGGCAAACAGCAATTGACTTTTCTAAATTGCCAGCTTTATCCCCTCTGATTCTTTCACGGTAAACATTAGAGAGGTTATGTTGTGTCATTGCCCATTCATAGGGAAATGCGTCAAAAGTATAAACTTTCAATGCTTCTTGGCAAACAGCAATTGACTTTTCTAAATTGTCAGCTTTATCCCCTCTTATTCTTTCACAGTAGGAATTAGCGAGATTATTTTGTGTTCTTGCCCATTCATAGGGAAATGCGTCAAAAGTATAAACTTTCAATGCTTCATTGTAAGCAATGATCGCTTTTTCTAAATTGTTAGCTTTATCCCCTTTAATTCTGTAAAAGTAAGCAATAGCAAGATTATTCTGCGTGTCCGCGAAATATTGGGGAAATTTCTCAAAAGTTCTCACTTTTAGGGCTTTTTGACAACTTGTGATCGCCTTTTCTAAATTGTCAGCTTTATTTCCTCTAATTCTTTCAATGTAAACAGCAGCGAAATTATTTTGTATTATTGCCCATTCATAGGGAAATACGTCAAAAGTATAGACTTTCAATGCTTCATTGTAAGCAATGATCGCTTTTTCTAAATTGTTAGCTTTATCGCCTTTAATTCCTTTACGGTAAGCTTCACCAAGATTATTTTGTGTTCTTGCCCATTCATAGGGAAAAGCGTCAAAAGTATAAACTTTCAGAGCATTTTGGTAACAAGTGATCACCACATCTAAATTCTCAGTCCTTTCCCCTCTGATTCTTTCACTGTAAGCTACACCAAGATTATTTTGCGTCATTGCCCATTTATAGGGAAAAGCTTGCTGGGTGTAGACTGTTAGCGCGACTTCATAGCCAGTAATGGCAATTTCCACATTATTAGCTTTGTTACCCAAGGGGAATTGCCGAATTAGATTACTAAATGCGACAATATCTGCTGTTAGGTATTCCACCCTATCTGCTTGCGCTTCCCTTAGTATATTTGTCCCCGACTGGCGCAATATTTCTGCTAACACCTCGTCGAGTTTGTCTGTATTCTTTGCCAGCAACGAGTAAACTACCTGCGCGTCACCTTCACTGTCTACAGTTGCTTGTAGTATCTCCATCAAGAATTGAAAATATGCCTGTATCTCCTCCTCACTAAGAGATTGTAAATCTACTGTAGTATCTAGATTCAACTTTTCCCTTAATTGCATTGCCAAACCTTGCAACCAATTAGCTGTCTTCTCATCTCCGTGTTGGGAACACATCTGTGCTACTTCTTCTACCTTCTGCACAAAGCCAGCATCAAGTAACTCTTGGTTTGCTGCCAAAATCTCTGATTCTTCACCACTGGGGGAATCTAACAGGCTGCGAATAAGGTTGAGATAAACTTGCTGACGCTGTTCGTTCATAAGTAAAGGCGTGAGACGCAACTAGATCATCAGAATAATTCAACATTAACGCTCTAAATTCCAGAAAAGTGGAGAATTTCATCACTGATGTTGCGTTTTTGAGGACGAGCGATAATCCCCCTATTGCCCAGTGGCAATTTCACTTAACAGCAGGATGCGTTGGCGTAGCCCGTAGTAGGCATCGCTAATTGTTGATGAGTGCGATCGCTCAACTCCCAACGCCCTAAAATCACACCACTTCAACGCTAGAAACTACCTTGCCATCGTCATCATTGGGTAAATATTCCAAAAGCTCCCCAGGTTGACAATCCAAAGCCTTACAAATGCCGTTTAACCTTTCTGGGGCTAATCGTGGCATTTCGTCAACCTTACGCAGTCTGTACACTGAATTTTCAGTTATTCCTAAAGCCTCAGCTAAATCCTTGTTCCTGACTCGCTTTCGCGCCATCACTTCATTTAATTTCCAGCGAATCACTTTATCCATAGGCATATTACTACATCCCCAGTTTAGTAGCTGTTAGATGTAGATTTCTCTACTTGTCAGTATCTAAGCTTACAAGTAGACTTATAACACTCTGATTTTTATAAATCTACACTTGACGCATATCTACGCGTCACGTAGATTAAGTTATAGAAAAAACAAAAGCGATCGCTCTCCGGGAAGAGTCTGCGATCGCCTTTTGTGCAACCCCATTGATGAGGTCATTCACATGATTACACAAGAAGTATTTGACAACCAAACTTTGGCACAATCCGAATTCGAGGAATACGTTGAGGAGTTAGCTGATGCAGTAGCACCAGAAATTGAAATCGACTCAGTGCCAGATGATCTTGGAGAAATGTACCGAGTTTGGTATGGTTCTCAGCTTCTCGGAACTTTTTATCAAAATTTTGAGGGCAAATGGGTAGCACAACCCTGTAATAGAGATGAAAGACCTTGTTGTAACACTCCTGAGTTAGCACAGATTTTCATCGTCGCTGTCAACGGTTTGCTAGTAGCAGATGTAGCCTAATAACTTTCATCCATTAATTTTCCATTACCTGGAGACGTGAACTTAATCACGTCTTTTTCTTATTTGGAGTTTTTTGTCAATAGTGCTTCTGACGCTTCACCATTTTTGCAAAAGGCAAGGAACAATGAGCGCATTCTCTTTGCACCCAATTGGAAGGAATTAGGAAGGGTGTTTCACAGTTAGTGCATTTTGTTAACAAACCCAACTGGTGGCGATCGCACTTGATTTTCTCCTTAAACTGCCACTCAATGCGGTGACAAGGAACTTCTGCATAGCAAGCACCACATAACCGAATTGGTCTAGGTTTCATAGTTACACCCTTTGGTGGCAGCATCTCATATAACCTCTCGATCTGCACACCAATTACCTTACTCAAAGCTTTTAATTCCTCAAGACTCGGAAAGGGATTGAAATAAAGCTTCTCCCATCGCGTTGTGATAGCACCAAGACCAGTAATTTTTCCTAAAGAATATCCTGAAGGAAGACTGTTAGCCTTAAATCGGCGCAAGCGTCCTAGATAATGACTGATGCTTTCATTTGGGTATGGCTCAACATAGCCCAACCTTGGCAGAATGTCATAATCTTCATTTATTGCTATTTCTGTTTTCTGGGGGAATGTATTTTCTGCCATACCGACTAGCGATTTTTTCTAAAATGCCTTGATCAACTTTGCCAAAGCCATTCTTGAGTGAATGTAAAACTGCCTTAGTGAGTATTTTTACTAGCAGTCCTATTCGCGCACCTGTACTTTCAGCTAGAATCTCGAATATAGGACTGCAAAATAAATTAGAAGCTTCAGGCAGAGCCAGAATATCGAATTCAATTGTACTTAGTGTTTTCTTAAAATCATCGTATTCTAGGCGGTCAAACTCATACAGTGTTGGAAAGCTAGTCAACAAATCAAAATCGGCCAAGATTTTATCTAGCTCCTGTCCTCCAACTAAGACGACAGGAACATGACATTCGTCAAAAAGTTGCTTGAGGTCTAGCAGTGCTTCTCTTTGGAGATTTTCAGCATTGTCAATAATGACCTGTTCTATCCCAAATAATTCAAGACTACCAGCCAATCTTGGACGTAAATCTACCCGCTTACCTGTTGGTGCTGCGTGGTTAATATCCTTAAGAATTTGCGAAAATAGACGTTTGGAACTTGATGCTGACCAAGCTCTGACATACGAAAGTTTTTTCCTATCCTCTTCCCGATAGTGACGAGACGCTCGACTTTTCCCCACATCTCTGGGGCCAATTACTCGACCGCATTGTTTCAGTATCCGCAACTCATCTAACCATCTGAAATATTCTGAAGCACGATCAGTTGGTATGAAGCAATTATTGAATATCTCTTCAACTTCAACAACTTTAGCAAGTTGAGCATTTAAATCTAGCTCAGGAGCTAAGGCTTCAACCGAGGACTGAATAGCAAGTTGCGATCGCGCCATAAATTACCAAATCTTCTTCAAATGTTGTTTACGGTTAGGGACAAGCAGCTTGTGTCTCTCCTGCTCTTGAGTGTCAACTTGACCAGATAGTTCTGGTTGCAATTCTGTTGTCTGAAGCTGTATTTCTTCCCTTGAAACTCTCTCTGGCAAGAGTTCCAGTTTTTCATCTCTCTTTGAAGAAACATTAGCTCTACTTTTCCTCAGTTCAACAACATTTGAGGTTTTCTTGGAAGCTGAACGTAGACGCTTTTGTTCTGAGCGTCTTTTTTCCTTTTTGTCTTCTTTACGTTCCTCTACAAGTTCCTTCCGTTTACCTAATGCTAATAAGGCATCATAGTTAAAATGCTCCTTACGAGCTTGACTTCGCTCTTTATTCAAGGCTTTCAATTCTTCTATACTCAAATCATGGGTATCCATGTTCACGGCATGAGCATAGCCCAAAAAATCTTCTAAATTATCATTGGTTTCGCAACTGTAGATATATAAAGTCAGGATATGGTCTGGATCATATCTAAGCGTTACAAATTCACCTCTATATGCATTGAGTGATTCTCCTCGATAAATCAGGTTCTCAAACTGTATAGATCCATGCGCTTGAACAACTCGTTGCGCTTCTTTCATCAAACAGATATCTAATTCTCGCTCATCCAAAGGTTCAGGCAATTTTCCTCCCATTCCTGTAAACCAGCGCTCAAATCTTGTTTCGCGGGGATCTTTGGGATATGGTTCGTGGTTATAAATATCACAAAAGAAACTAGCTAGGATCTTGTCTATATCTTGTATTGTCAAACACGCTTCTTTCTCTGCATTTTTAGGACGTTCCTGAACATTTGCCCCTGTATAACCAGGTAAATCTTTGAGAACTTGAGTATTAATAGTTTTAAAAATGCGTTCTACAATACCGCCTTCGGGAGGGCGATCGCGTAGTTCACACTGAAATCCTAGTTTTTTACCAATGGCTTTAAGATGTTTTGAGCGAAAATCTTTTCCACCATCAGTAAAAAAATATTGAAAAGGAGTCCCGTATATTTCCCAAACTTTATTTAACTTATAATCATCAGGGTAGTTTTTGGGCAAAATAGCGTGTCTTAAAGCTAAAGCCACCTCTGTAGAACCTGGTTGTTTGATCCATAAGCGGAAACCAACAATACAGCTTGAATAAGTATCCACAATAGTGGTTAGCCAAGGACGGTCAGACAATAAATTACCATCACTATCAACTATGCAAATATCCAGCTTAGTATGGTCGCATTGAATAATTTGGTTACTAAAGTCAGCCTTCAGTAGCTGTCCATCTAGTGTTACAACTGTCATCCAAGATCCTGAACCCGGATTTCTGACTTTTGTCTTCTGTTTCTGTTGTGCAATTAAAGGATCTAAAATCCTATAAACAGTAGCTTGATGAGGATAATCTCCTGCTTTGAGCTTAAGGTCAACGATCGCGTGTCGCTTTACTTCGCGAACTATAGATGCTGGTGAAATTGGATGTTTGTTTTTAATACTTTTTTCATAAATTGCTTTGATAAATTTTTGCCAGTCTTCGCTGACTCGATGTTTTCCCTTATCTGAGCGTTGTACTCCTGCTGATTCTGATAACTTGTCATCATGGTATTGCTTCAGGAGACGTTCCACCTGGCGAGTAGAAACACCAAGAGTATTTGCAACAGCCTGCTTTCTCTGAGACTTAATTGTGCGATTCGGTGATTCAGCAAGCCACTGGATCAGATTAAATGTCAGTTTATGCCTATCTGATGTTTCCAGAATAATTTGGGATGGATCTACAACAAAATTACTCTTGTCAAGAAAAATAGCATCTGGAGCTTGCGTTAATTCTTCCGTGAATTCAAATTGTTTGTCTGCCATTGGAGTGAAAAACACTCATGAATAATTAAGGTACTAATGTACCATTAATTTGCTAAGAATGCGACATACAATTTGATAAATGCCTAAATCTTAACAAACGACATTTAATTTGAGAATCTAGGATTTACGACATAGAAAATGCGAATTAGACAAATCTATTTTTTATGTGAGTAAATAGTGTGTAATCTTTACAGGGTAAAGGTTTTAGCTATTTAAATGCGGTTGCGACACTATCTGCGAATTGCGACATCTAATTTGCGAATGTACACCTTTAGGAGAATGACTAGAATCTACTTTGATAACGGTTGTATCAGACATATTTTTTGCCTCTTTATAGTTTTAACTTTGGTCATGGGGAATTAAGCATTGATTACTATTCTCTGCTCCTCTGCTCCCCTGCTCCCCATTACGGTTTGAGTACCACTTTGATGCAGTTATCTTTCTTGTGCTTAAAAATTTCGTAGCCGTGGGGTGCTTGTTCTAGAGGTAAGCTGTGAGTGATTATAAACGTTGGATCAATATCACCGTTTTGGATGTGTTCTAGCAAAGGTTTTAGATACTTATGGACATGCGTTTGCCCCATTTTGAAGGTTAATCCCTTGTTCATAGCAGCGCCCATCGGGATTTTATCTAAAAAGCCACCGTACACACCTGCAAGTGATACGTGACCACCTTTAGCAGCAGATACTATTACTTGCCGTAATGCCGTCGGTCGATCTGTTTCTAGACGTACTGCTTGCTTTACCTGGTCGTACATCGCCATAAAGTCTGTGCCGTGTGCCTCCATTCCTACTGCATCAATGCAAGCATCGGGGCCACGACCGCCAGTCATTTCTTTGAGAGCTTCGCCTATATTCACTTCTTCGTAGTTGAGAACTTCAGCTTTGCCGTATTCTTTAGCCATTTGCAGACGTTCAGGAACGCGATCAAAGGCGATTACCCGTTCTGCACCTAGCATATATGCGCTTCTGATGGCGAATTGTCCGACTGGACCACAACCCCAAACGGCGACAATATCACCGGGTTTGATGTTGCAGTTCTCGGCTGCCATGTAGCCTGTGGGGAAAATATCTGTTAGAAATAGCACTTGCTCATCCGTTAAACCATCGGGGATTTTGAACAAGCCTACATCGGCAAATGGCACTCGTGCATACTCTGCTTGACCACCAGCATAACCGCCGAATAAATGAGAATAGCCAAATAGACCTGCTGGCGAATGACCCATTTGCTTTTCTACTAACCAAGCATTGGGATTGGAGTTATCGCACAATGACCATAAATCTCGATTGCAGAAAAAGCAGCTACCGCAGGAGATGGTGAAAGGAACAACGACGCGATCGCCTACGTTGACATTTTTAACTGCACTTCCAAGTTCTACGACTTCTCCCATGAATTCATGACCAAGGATATCACCCTTTTGCATGGTGGGAATGTAGCCGTCATAAATATGCAAATCTGAACCACAAATTGCTGTAGAAGTAATTTTAACAATGGCATCGCGTGGGTTGAGAATTTTGGGGTCGGGAACTGTATCTACCCGCACATCGTTTGCTCCGTGCCAGCAAACTGCTTTCATAATTATTTATTCCTTAGTTATCATTTCTGCTTTGTTTATATCAAGATAAATACTCGATTTAGCCTGATTTTGAGACGCGATAATTATCGCGTCTCAGGAACTACTCAAATCTAGCTCAACAATATAGGAGTCAAAAATCTAGACTCAAATTTCGCTAACAGTCTAGATTCTATCTCTCAGTTGCTTGCTAGGAGGATTTTGATAATAACCTTCTCTATCTGCACCGTATGATGAAGCTTTATCTCCGGCTCTGTTTTTTGCAGGATCAAAAAACTCTTTTGTAGCTCTAGGAGTTTTTTCATCCAAGTTTAACTTTTCGCGGATAGTATCACCAGCTTCTTTTAATGGATTTTGGCTATTTTGGCTATTTCTTGTTTGGGTATCGTTTCTGACTTCACCTTGTCCGTCTGGGATTCCTTTGTAATAAGTGCCCTCTGGACTTATAACATCAGCTTGCGCTACATTAACGTAGCTAAAAGCTTGACCCAGTAAAAACATAAATCCTGCTAAGAAAACTACAAGGATTTGGGAAATGCGAATATTTCGTAACCAAGAACTTAGTCGATTCATAAAAAACCTCAATTGCATTATGTAAGGTGTACAATTCAAACACTGAATGACTCTTCGCCATTTAGGGTTTAAGAACAACTTTGATGCAGTTATCCTTTTTTTGTTGAAAGATGTTGTAGGCGTGTGGTGCTTGTTCTAGAGGCAATTGATGGGTGACAACAAAGGATGGATCGAGTTTTCCATCCAAAATCATCTGCAATAACAAATGCATATATTTTTGTCCATGCATTTGTCCCATCCTAAAGGTTAGCCCCTTGTTGAAGGCTGCACCAAATGGCATTTTGTCTACAAAACCACCATAAACACCCATGATTGAAAGAGTCCCGCCTTTACGACAGGCGACCATCATTTCCCGCAGAACGTGGGGACGGTCGGTTTCCAATTTGAGCTTTTGTTTTGTCTGGTCGTAGAAGTCTTCTAAACCAACGCCGTGTGCTTCTAAACCAACGGCATCGATGCAAGCATCGGGGCCACGACCACCAGTCATCTCTTTCAACGCTTCGCCAGCATTAACTTCTTCGTAGTTAATCACTTCTGCTTTGGCAAACTTTTTCGCCATTTCCAGGCGTTCGGGAAAGCGATCAATCGCGATCACTTTTTCGGCTCCCATCATGTAGGCGCTAATCATGGCAAATTGTCCAACAGCACCGCAACCCCAAACGGCTACAGTATCACCCGGTTGAATATCGCATAACTCTGCACCCATATAACCTGTGGGGATAGCGTCAGAGATGAATAACAACATCTCATCCGGCAAATCTGGGGGAACTTTGACAACACCCACATCAGCAAAGGGTACACGGATATATTCTGCTTGTGCCCCTGCATAACCACCTAACATGTGGGAATAGCCATAAATGGCTGAGGTGATATTGCCAAACAATTTTTCTTCAATCCAGCCCTTGGGGTTGGAATTATCGCACAACGACCACATATCACGCTGGCAATAATGGCAATTACCACAGCCAATTGTGGAAGGAACAACAACGCGATCGCCTATTTTTAAATTGTTGACTCCTCTGCCAACTTCCACGACTTCTCCCATAAATTCGTGACCGATAATGTCACCCTGTTGCACTGTGGGAATATAGCCACCATATATATGTAAATCGGAGCCACAAATAGCCGTGGAAGTAATTTTAATAATTGCATCACGCGGGTTAAGAATTGTCGGATCTGGTACAGATTGTACCCGCACATCATTAGCACCGTTCCAGCAGACTGCTTTCATAGTTATTAGTCCTTAGTCATTAGTCATTGGTCATTAGTAATTCATCATTGGTCATTCGCTTTAGGCAAAGGAAAAATGACAATAGACAAAGAACAAATAACTAGCTGCGTCCAGAAGGTTGACCTTCTGTTGTAGCAATTTCGCCTGCTTCCATTAGCATTTTGAAGCGGCGCAATTCGTCACCAATTTGCTGTTCTGGTTCTTCACCAAAAAGTTTAGCTACGGTAGCTGCTAATGCTCCACCGGGTGGGTTATACTCCAAAACAACCTTGACTTCCGTGCCGCGATCGCCTGGTGCTTTTTTGAAGCGAACAAAACCAGAATTATCAACATCTGCACCTTCTACAGAAGCCCAAGAAATAAATTCATTTTCTCGGTCTTCGAGAATATCTGCATCCCATTCTACTGTATTATCCAAAGGTGCATTGGCAATCCAATGAGAACGTTTTTCGTTGTACACTTTGACAGATTTGAGATGCTTCATAAATGTAGGCAAATTCTCAAAGTCATGCCAAAAGCGATACAATTCTTCTGCCGATTTATTGATAGTTACCGTCTTTTCAACTTTGATTGGCTGATTTAGACCTATTGCTTCCTGTGCTTTCTGGATTGTGCTTTGCTTGGTTGCACCTTGATAGAGCAAACCACCACCGGCTAAAGCCGTCAGCGCTCCTCGCAATGAACCTTGCCTTAAACCCATCAGCACCATCGCACCGCCACCGATAAGGGATGCCCAACGCTCTACTTCACTAGCTTCTGGCTGGTTTGTACTTGATTTATCCCCTGATGTTGAAGTCACTTTTTATATCTCCATTACTGTAAATTCACCATAGAGGCGCGAATACCCTCTTCTTTCTTGTGTGTTATTTGCGCCTCTTCGGTAGCCATCTACGTTCAAAAAACCTTACATTGACACAGCAGCCCCTGTAGTAGGCTTAGGAGGCTGAATCTGACTGCCTATCCGCGCCCGATACAACTGTGCCAATCGCTGTTCGTATTTCAATAAATCGTGGTAAATTTCTTTGAAAATAGCAGTTGCTACTGGGTCAGTGAACATTGCAGACAAATTGCCAATATCGCCGATACCAGTTTGCACGTCACCTAAAGCAGAACGTAACTGATATATGTCATCACTTCCGGTCATGGCAGTTTTGACCTTCGCATACTGATTGGCAATATTTGCGCCTAAAGAGGGTTTTTCGCCCAATAACTGGAGATAAGTTTCCAGTTTTTGAATGTGGCGCTGTTTATTAGCAATTATTTCTTGAAAGACTGAGTTAACTTCGTTATCTGATTCCTTTTGCAAGTAGTTTTCAAATGCTTCTAGCGAATAACGTTCACCAGCAAGGGCATTATTTAAACCTTTGGCGATCTCACCTTTAGTTGATCCACCCCAAGCATCAGCCAGCTTCCACCATTCAGCACTTGTGTCTTTTTCATTTGGTAATGCTGCATCTTTGCCACCATAACCCAAACGGCTCAAAATAGCTGTGGTAAAAATTCCCAAGTCTCCAGGTTCGCGAGATGTAATCAAATTGCCGTCAACTACCAACGGCTCATCTAAATACTTTGCACCGGCGTTAATTATATCCTTAGCAATAGCGCTAAACCCAGTGACTTGTTTGCCTTTGAGCAAGTCGCCTTCAATCAAAACTTGTGGCCCGTGGCAAACCGCAGCAACTAATTTTCCTTGTTGGATAGCTTCTTGGACAAAGCGTACTGTGTTGATGTTCCGCCGCATTTTATCAGGAGCCATACCGCCGGGAATGATTACTGCATCAAATTCGGCTGCGATCGCCTCTGTTGTAGTACCATCGGCTTGTATACTAAGTTTGCCTTGTTTACCCTTATATTTTTCATTCATTCGGGAACCAAGGACTACTACCTCCATTCCTGCTTGTTTGAATCCATTATAAGGAACTGTAAATTCTGCATCCTCTACTGCTTGTTCAATGAGGATAGCAACTTTTTTCTTACCGGAGTGATTGTTATGTTCAGTCATAGATGCTCTTACGTTTTTAATTCTAGTTTTTAACTAACTACAACAATGTTTATCAATTAAGACAGTTAAATAGTCAGATTTTATCCTGAATTGAATAAATAATTTTTAATTACCTATTCATTATTTACATCCGCTACTTAAAGTTCATTTAATTATTTAGCATTTAGGTAGCTATAAATCCAAATCCTAAGTTAAAATGCTAAACTTAATTTTTTGTTTTTCTATTTTGTCCAAGCAGAAAATAGTTATGAGTGAAAAGCTCGCCAATAAATAATTTCGGTTTGATAACTTCTAACTCATAACTTTCAACTACAAGTTCCTTGACCATGAATTCATAGTTACAATCCTATGGCGCGATCGCTAGTTTAGCTTCGTACCCAGGGGATAGATTATTTTCTCAGCTATACACCTCTAGTTAGACAAATTTGTAACAGGAAAACGTTATTGTGAGAATGCAGAAAAAGGCTAGTATCATGGCAGAAAAAAATCATAATGACAAAATTAAAAGTAATGATTTGCCACAAGAGATTACCGAATCCTACGGTACTGGTGTGAAAGACTTGCCAGGATACAATATTGGCGGACGCTCAATAAAAGCAGAAAGAGACGAGTACACAGAAACTAGTCCTGAACTGACTGGTGGGGATGTTGATGCCTATTGGCAAGATGCAGATGCAGTTGGAGATGAAGCTGTTGGTGGTAGTACTTCCACTCCCGATAAAAATGTAACAGAAGACTTAGAAGCCGCAGTAGGGCTAGAAATGGCTGATTCTGAGTTTCTCCATACCAACGATATTTTAGAGGATCGTGATGGCGATCGCTGGGAGTTAGATCCAAAGTCTTCTGAAGATTATCAAGACCGAGGAGAATAATTACCAATTACAAGAAGCAACCAAATTAGCCACTATCTCCACTAGTTCTTCTGGAGCAATCGGTTTAGATACATGAGTGTCAAAGCCAGCTTCCAAAGCACGGATACGAGCCTCACTATCAGCAAATGCTGTTAAAGCAATAGCCGGGACTCGTCCAAGATTATTTGGTTTAAGCGCACGGAATTTGGAGATGAAAGTGTAGCCATCCTCCCCAGGCAACCCGATATCACTAATTAAAACATCGGGTTGCAATTCGGACAATACATTACGTGCATCTGCTGCTGATATCACTGCTATAACAGTTGCTCCATCCATTTCCAAGACAGTAGTGATAAAAAAGCGAGTATCATCGTCATCCTCAACTACCAAGATATCTAAACCAGTAAGAGTTCCAGAAGTTTGCATAATAAATGACATTTTATTTATCCTTGCTTGCTATATTCGTAATTCGTAATTAAGAGAGTACAGAGCAAGCAGTGATTACAACTACGAATTACGTTAGCGAGTCCGCAAGCGTCATTATCAATTACGAATTATTATGACTTTTACACCCTCTACAGCAGATTTTGGATTCACAAAAGTAGATTGATATGCTGGGAGTGTTGATGTGATACCGAAGCAGGCTCTTTTAACAAGAAATGATTTAACACCATAATTTCAAACATATAGCTTGATGGTCACTACTGCTTCATCTATTTTCCTCCTGGAAGACCACTTAGCACAAATGAAATTCAAGCGTCATTAGAAAGTCTTCACTTATCTCGATTTACAGCATAATTCAAGAGCAGGAGTCAAAATTCATTCTGAATACTGATTGACAAAATGCGCTTTATCTTAATTCTTATTGATGCCCCATACAACAGTCGGTTTGTATCCCAGCAAACTGCTTGTCTTCTTTAACCGAAGACTGGGTTATCAGTCTTGTCGATTCAGCATCAATCGCCTGATAATAATATTTCCTTGTTTGATTTTGTGATGCCTTGCATCCCACGATTGTGACCTCCCAGATCCAGCGATTAGGAGCAACCGATTTGTCTTTATCTCCGGTATATTCAGATCATTGCACAAAGCGTTTAGAGATGGCAACAAATGGATGTCTTACACCAGTAACTAACTAAAACTAACTGGTTTATCAATTCTTCTTTGGATCTGTAACTATTGTCAGGAAAATCATATTGGGGAATAGATGCAAGCGCAGGATAAAATAGTGAAATTTCGATTGATAAAAATAGAACAATTTGTTTAAGCATACAAACAAAAAAGCCAACAATATTATTATTGAAGACTTTTTTGTTTTTGGTTGCTAGTAATTATTAAAGAGGTTTTCAAATATGCTGATACTGTAAAACTACAGCAGAGATTAAAATTGATTCCCAAGCCCAGCTAATTCCGTTTCGATCGAGGATAAAAATGATAGGGGCTGACTCATATTAGCAGCAAAGCCCAGAATTCCTGGATCTCGATGTTCGTAAAGTAGCTGGCCTTTGGTATCAAACAGAAAAGTTCCACCACGCTGAGTTAAGTAGGCAGAATTAGGTACATAAGTATGCCAATTGCTGAGAACTTCCACCATATTCCGTAGCCGTAGAGTAGCTAATTCAAACGGGCGTTGAAACCCACTTCCGCCAGCTAATTGGAAAAACGAGCCTTTAAAAGCAGGTAGAGGAGTACCTTGAATAATTTCATCATCAAGAATTAGTTGAGGGGCTTGACGATCTCCCCTATATCCCCGAAAAACTTCTCTTAGCGTTCCCGGACTTCCAAACCCTGCACACATTAACACTAGATTTAGCCAAGCTTTCTGAGCAGGGGAAAGTCCAGGGAGAGGAAGATTGAGACCTGGATAAAGTTTGAGTTGGTGATGTAGTTCTCCATTAGGTTCAACAAATAAATTTTCAGGTGGAAATCCTGTATATTCACAGAATCTTGTTCCAGAGGCGCGATTACCAATTCCCACTGCACGAATAGCTAGTTTTTCATCCGACAATTTTTTAGCTTCGCGCTGTAACCACCACGCATATTCAAGACTATCAAAATCCCCAAGTTGGGGCCAGACTAAAACAAGGATATATGAGGCAGTCTCACAATTTTCTAGTAGGGGGCGGGTCATGCCATCACTAACACGCTGAAGTCCGTTCTGATTAAGGATAGTGTAAGGATTCATGACAAATGATGACTCGGATATTTGGGGTATCAGTGACACAGGATGTACTAAAGCATTAATATGCCATCATCTCAGTTTTGTAAATATTTTGTTATACTAGTTAACAGAAGTTCATATTTAGGTTTGACACCGCTAAGTAAGGGAATACTCAGTAGGCCGCTTGATGAGTGTATTACTGCTAACGGCAGCTAGATATGAATGCTTCTTCTCAAGATTGCCAACATTGACCCTTTAGTTTTCGCCTAGTTGGGCGATTAATCCTGCGATGAATCAACCCATTACATTATCTTTAGAACAAGAATTTAGCCTTAGAACTTTTGCTGACCAAGTGCAGCAGATGTCGCGTGAACAAGCTCAAGAGTTTTTGCTTATGCTCTATAAGCAGATGATAATTCGGGAAACGACTTACCAAGAATTGCTCAAACATCAGTGGGAACTTGATTCAGACTCAATATTGGGCTAAAACATACAAGCAAATAAATGTTTTGAATTTAGCAGCGACAAAGAAATATTGCTAGAAACGCTGTATCGCTGGGAGCTTGCGAGAGTGCTGGAATATAGTAATATAAGTCCGTTTACACTCCAATTGACCTGATGTCTGCGTAAAAGTGACTTTACAACGGTTTTCATGTATTTGAACCACGCCTGTCCTAGGGGCGCAAGACCTTGCGCCCCTACCGCGTGGTCTGTTTGCCTGAAAATAGCTGTAATTCATGGGTTAGTATTGGCGCGCTCGGTGTTTCACTACTTAAGGAATTATGTATAACTGAACATGACTATAAGTGAATAGACGATACACTTACGCGTTGAGATGACAAACCTATACTGATAAAACTCTTAGTTAAATACTTTTTAATTAGCTGACCAAGAATATTAATTCCATGTTCAATATCCTCTGGTGTTTGACAAAAGTTCAAGCGCATCGCCGGATACCCTTGCCCTAGAAAAAATGCAGCACCACTAGCAACAAGGACATTGTGAGATAAGGCTTCAGAGCAAATTGCTTGAATAGGTAAATAGTGTGGCAGATGAGTCCACAAAAACAAACCACCTTTCGGAATTGTCCAGGTGATAGCTTCGGGAAAGTAGTTTTCCAAAGCTTGCAACATCACATTGCGACTTTGCAAGTTATTAATACGTAAACGATTCAAGTGACGGCGGTAATGTCCCGATGCTAAAAATTCACTCACAATTGCCTGTGATACTGTAGAAACATGCAAGTCATTGAGTAATTTATGCTTTACCAGAGATTGATGATGCTCACCTGTCACCATCATGTAACCAACTCGTAGCCCAGGCATCAAGGTTTTTGAAAATGTACTAATGTAAGTGACCAAATCATGACGATCTAGTGCCTTGATAGGAGGAGGAACATGTTGAAATCTTAACCCTTCGTAGGCATTATCTTCCAAAATAAAACAATCGTATTGTTGTGCCAATTTTAATAAATCTTGCCGATGAGTTTGGGAAGTTGTAATACCTGTTGGATTATGTAAAGTACTGATGGTGTAAATTAATTTTGGTCGGTGACTTTTGAGATACTGCTCCAACAATTCTAGATTCATTCCCTCAGCCGTCATGGGAATTCCTATAACTTTGGCCTGTAAATTTTCGAGAATTCCCAATGCTCCATGATAGGTTGGTGTTTCTACAATCACCCAGTCATCTTTTTGCAGGTAATATTGCATAGCTAAAGATAAAGCTTGCTGTGAGCCAGTAGTAATAATTATGTCTTCAGCAGAAACTTCTAATCCTTGTTGAACTAACATCTGAGCAATCAGTTGCCGCAGCATAAGTTGTCCTTGAGGAAAGTCTTCTCTAAAAAGGATATCTCCTGCATTAGCCAATGCTCGTTTTGCAACCCGTTGCAGGTTATCTGAAATGGAACTAGAAGGAAAACCGGAACTGAACTCAATAATGTTTTGCTGCCGTCGAGCCTGAATTGAAGCTGTATATTGCTCGAAAAATGACCCTCCACCTTGTGAAATTATCACCTCTTGAGACGGAGAAAAGGTTGAACGCAAAGTCAAACTAGATAATACTGTGATTGTGCGGTTGACAAAATAGCCTGAACCCTGACGAGCATGGATGAGACCATCAGCTTCTAAGAGACTGTAAGCCTCAATTACAGTCAATTTATTAACTTGAATACTCGTAGACATCACCCGAATAGAGGGAAGTTTTTGTCCATCTGGTATTTTGCCAGATTTAATCAGACGACTGAGATAATTGCGAATCTGTAGATATATCGGGGTTGGTGAGTGCCGATCTAAAGGAATATTCACTGTGAAACCCTTCCTTCGGGATGATAGTAGGGATTATAGGCAATATAAGGGATTTTTTTGGATTTGAACTGGTACAGTTGAGTGCAGTTTGACTAGAACAGTTGTAAATACTGTGACTGTACCAGTCAAAATTGGACAAATCTGTACCTTCTCACTGGTATTTTTCTAAGCGAATCTAGAAAGTATCTGATGCTCGATTGAGCCAAAAGGACTTTTCTATGAAGATAGTTGATAAATGGTTGCTACTAAAATCAAAACTTCAAGAATTTTGGCATAGCTTAATTACAGTAATGGCAAGCAGTTCTCAGTTGCAAGTTTGGCAAAATCACCTTGCTAATGGGGATTGTTCTTGGCACGCCTATGATCCGATGACAGGACGTTCTGCTTGTTTTGGCTCTGAAGCTGAAATGCGAATGTGGATTGAAACCCAGTATTATACCAAGTAAGTTAGCATGATCCGAAATGTTAATCCAGAAACACTGGGACTCGGTTGTGGCTTTTTGGGTGTGCTGGGATTTAGCCTTACCTTACCAGCAACTCGTGCTGCCGTTGCTGACTTCGATCCGACTTTTGTCGGGCTGGGACGTGCAGTAGTTGCTGGTGTTCTGGCAATGATTGTTTTGTGGGTAACTCGTCAGCCTTTACCACTAAGCAAACACTGGGGGAGCTTACTAATTATTACAGCCGGAGTGGTTTTGGGGTTTCCATTACTATCAGCTTGGGCAATGCAGCAATTACCAGCGACAGATGGTGCAGTAATTATAGGGCTTGTTCCTTTGGTAACTGCCATTGCTGCCACACTCAAAGGTAGAGAGCGTCCTTCCCGAAAGTTTTGGTTCGCTAGTATTTTCGGTAGTACGACCGTTGTTGTATTTGCTTTTACCTCTAGCGCGGGACAAATTCAGGGAGCAGATTTACTTTTGTTGGGCGCAGTAGGCGCAGCTGCTATTGGCTATGCAGAAGGAGGACATTTAGCTCAGATTTTGGGAGGATGGCAAGTTATTTGTTGGGCTTTAGTTATAGCATTTCCGATTTTGCTTATACCTGTAACATACACAGTGTTTCAGCACGGATTAGTTGCTTCACCAACTGCTTGGTTGGGTTTTAGTTATGTCAGTATTTTCAGTCAGTTCCTGGCTTTCTTTGCTTGGTATCACGGGATGAGTATCGGTGGTGTTGCAAGGATCAGTCAGATACAGTTACTACAACCGTTTTTAACGATTATATTTTCTGGGCTATTATTAGGTGAACAAATTACGCCATTGATGCTGCTAGTTTCTGGTATCGTGATTGCTAGCATCGCGGTGGGAAAACAGGCATTAATTGAACGCAATATTTAACTAGGTTATCAAAACAGAATTCAGGGGTCAGAATACAAGATTTTCTAATTGTCGAGAAACAAGAGGTTTTTCAAGTTGGTGAGGTACACAAGCTAAGTCTGCTACCCAAGCATAAAGTATGTTTTACTCCTGAATTCTGTTGTATATTGTCATGACGAAAGAGTCTCTGCTTCAATTGGATCTATAGATAGAGAAATATCCTGAGCGAAGCTGGTATATTTAAAACCTTTAATAGTAAGATTTTTGAATAGAATTAAGAGATTAACCTGGTATTTTTATAAGCCTTGGCAGTATGAATATGGAATTTTTTAACAGGATTCCTTTGACGCCTTTAGTATTACTCTTATTGGCTTACATTCTCCTGGGATGGTATCTCGCTGCTAATCATATTATTTGGTTAGTAGGAGCTTTTGTTGTCGCTATGGTTATAGCTGTAGTACGAAAGAGCTTTTCTTGGTTAGAGCGTTTAGTTGAGTTTGGCTCGAAAACTTTAGTTGTTATCTTGTTTTTAAGTATATCAATTGCTTTAGTAGCAACTTGGTCGATATTATTAAGGCTCTTTATTATCCCCTTAGCTACTACGCTGTTAGCTGATTTGGAAATGCGCTTTTCTGGCTGCAATAAACTAGATTCATTTTGGATTATAACTGTCCTAGCTGTATTGGGCTTGATAGTAGGTGAAGTAATAGATATTTTACTTTTTCCCAGTAGCAGATACTAAAGAATTAGGGATAAAAATCCGATATATTATTTATTAATAAACAGCGCACAGATGTGCATCCATATTTAATCGAAATTATGGAGCGATCGCTGTCTGTACTACAGCAGGGTTAAATCAAGCAAGCATCGATTATAAATTAATAAAACGTTTCTGCTATAAAAATTATGCATAGCGTTAATAGCTTTTTTATCAAAAAATGCACGATTGTGTCTCATTAGTCAATCATTCTTTAGATTAGTATAAATCTCACTATGGGAAGACGTTTTACCAATTAAAATTTCCTATCTTACTTAGGAATAATGTTGTCTAGCAAGAAAAGTTAGAGCGATACTTACGGCGGCAAGCTACGCACAGAGATTAATCTTAATGTGGATTGATTGAGATTACGGTTTGAAGATATATCACTGGTGACTGTCACTTTCTCGTCATATTTATTGTTAATCATAAAAGTATAGGTACTTTCTCAAAAGTTAAATTTTGGGCTGGTATCTCCAATTTCAAAGGTTTTATTGAATCATGAGTTCCCAAATCTGGAGTACATAGATGATTCCTCTGTTGAACAAAGACTATAAAACAAAGCCAAAAGTCCCAACTCAACACTAATAAGGAAGTAATGTGAGTAGACGTAAAAACTACAATTTGCTCGATCAAACAACATCAACTGAAGTAGCAACACCCAAACCATCCCTGACATTACCAGACGCAGTGGCTCTAATTGTCGGTATTGTCATCGGAGCGGGGATTTTTGAAACCCCGGCTTTAGTGGCCAGTCAAGCAGGTAGCGATTTTGCTGTACTGCTTTTTTGGCTAATGGGTGGTGTAGTATCTCTGGTAGGAGCGTTATGCTATGCAGAGTTGGCCACTGTCTATCCCGACGTTGGTGGTGTCTACTATTATTTGAAACGTGCATTTGGGCAAAGAGTCGCCTTTTTATTTGCTTGGGCGCGGATGACAGTGATTCAAACTGGTTCCATTGCTCTTTTGGCATTTGTTTTTGGCGATTATGTTTCTCAGATATGGCGGCTAGGAACGTTTTCGTCTTCTATATATGCAGCCATAGCGATCGCACTTTTAACTGCTTTGAACATCGTTGGTTTGCAACAGGGTAAGTGGACACAAAACTTGCTGAGTGCTGCGAAAGTTCTAGGTTTGTTGCTGGTAGTATTTATTGGGCTTACCGCCATTCCTAATTCTGCGACTCCTGTAGAATCTGCATCATCGGGAACCTGGGGACTGGCAATGGTGTTTGTGTTGCTATCTTACGGTGGTTGGAATGAGGCGGCTTACATCTCCGCAGAAATTCAAGATGGACGACGTAATATTGTGCGATCGCTAATGTGGAGTATTGGTATCATTACAACCATTTATCTGCTAATCAATCTGGCTTACCTACGGGGACTGGGATTAGCAAACATGGCACAGTCGGAAGCAGTAGCCGCAGATTTAATGCGCTCTCTTTGGGGCCAACCGGGAGCCTTATTTATCAGTGTGCTGATTGCGATCGCTACTTTAGGAGCAACCAACGCCACAATCTTTACCGGAGCGCGTACCAACTACGCACTGGGACAGGATTTTTCACTATTTGGTTTTATGGGACATTGGAAACAGCGTCCAAGTAGTCCTACTTATGCCTTATTCTTGCAAGCAGCGATCGCCTTAGCACTGGTTCTTTTAGGCACGCTCACCCGCAAAGGCTTTCAAACAATGGTGGATTACACTGCCCCAATATTTTGGTTTTTCTTCCTGCTTTCCGGCATATCACTGCTGGTATTGCGCATCCGCGAACCCCACATAGTTCGCCCTTTCCGTGTGCCATTTTATCCTTTAACACCATTACTCTTTTGCGCAGTCTGCGCTTACTTGTTGTACTCTAGCTTGGTTTATACAGGTGTAGGAGCGATCGCAGGTGTTTTAGTGGTGGCAGCAGGTATTCCCCTGTTGTTCTGGAATAACTACCGTCAAGGTAGGACGTGAGATGAGTGAGCAGGGGAGCAGCACTTCGGCTACGCTCAGTGACCGAGGGGCAGGGGAGCAGAGGAGAAATACCAGTAAGTCTTTCCCCTCTGCCTCTTGTGCCCAATGCCCCCATACCCAATACCCAATAACTATTGACAAAGGAGAAAATTCATGAACTTCAAAAAAATTCTGTTTTTACTGGTTACAGGCGTTAGTATTACCAGTTTAGGAATTGCTGGGTGTACGCCGCAACAACAAGATTTGGAAGCCGGAACACAACAACCTTCTACTTTAACAGGTCAGACCGAAACCGAAACACCATCGGCGACAACTCAAGTCCAAGAACGTCCTGGAGATGTTCCCTATGTACCGACACCACAGCCAGTGGTAGATGCAATGTTACAAGTGGCAAAAGTGGGTAAAAATGATGTGCTTTACGACCTTGGTAGTGGTGATGGCAGAATTGTTAATACTGCGGCACAAAAGTTTGGTACGCGCGGTATCGGTATAGATATTGACCCCGATCGCATCAAAGAAGCTAATGAGAATGCTAAAAAGGCAGGAGTAACCGATCGCGTCAAGTTTGTCCAACAAGATTTGTTCAACACTGATTTTAGCGAAGCAACAGTAGTTACACTTTATTTACTGCCAGAGATCAACGCCAAACTCCGTCCCAAGCTCTTGAAAGAACTTAAACCTGGGACTCGCATTGTTTCCCACGCCTTCGATATGGGCGATTGGAAACCACAGCAGACTCTCAATGTAGAGGGCAAAACTGTTTACTATTGGGTAGTCCCGGAACAATTGCCAGCGAATTTGCGATAGGGACTAACTAATTCGTAATGACGCTCGCAGACTCGCTAACGCTGCGCTAACGTAATTCGTAATTAAGAGGCATCAGATTCAAGTTGAGTTTTCATCTCTTGAATCTGTAGCCTGATTTTTGAGAATTGATTTTAGAAATTCACATTTTTTAAATTTTAATTACCTCCTTTAGGGGTTGACAGCACTAATTTTAGATATTTTAAACAATAATCTAAAATCCAAAATTGTTTGACTGAGTTCAAATTTAAGCAAGGTTAGGAAATATGATAGGCTTAAAAGGAAAGAATGCTTTAATTACAGGTGCAACTTCAGGTATCGGTCAGGCGATCGCTATCAGACTCGCTCAAGAAGGGTGCAACATCGCCATCAATTACCGCAAAGATCCCGAAGCTGCGGCAGACACGGAAGAGATGGCATTGCAAAAATCCTGCGGAAATATCGAAAATTGTGGTGTGAAGTCGCTACCGGTTCAGGGAGATGTCTCCCAAGAATCAGACATTGTTGAGATGGTCAACACCGTAGTAAAGGAATTTGGCAGTTTAGATATTCTAGTTAACAATGCTGGCATTCAAACAGAAAGTCCATCCCACGAAGTTACCACAGCAGACTTTGACCGGGTAATTGCAGTCAATCTCCGGGGTGCTTATCTCTGCGCCCGTGAAACTATTAAACACCTCCTGTCTGTTAATCGTCCGGGGGTGATTATTAATATTTCTAGCGTTCACGAAATTATTCCGCGACCCATGTATATCAGTTATTCCATTAGCAAAGGCGGTATGGAAAACCTAACTAAAACTTTAGCATTGGAATATGCCAAGCAAGGTATTCGTGTCAACGCCATTGCCCCCGGAGCAACAGTCACGCCAATAAATCAAGCCTGGATAGATGATCCTGAAAAAAAGGCGATCGTGGAAAGTCACATCCCAATGGGGCGTGCTGGCTCCTCAGAGGAGATGGCAGCCGCAGTAGCTTTTTTAGCTTCGGATGAAGCCGCCTACATCACTGGACAAACGCTATTTGTAGATGGTGGATTGACTCTATATGCTGACTTCCGGGAATCTTGGTCAGCTTGAGGTTAGGCTGGCGGCGTACTTTCCACAATTAAGCCGATACATACCATTAGTGGAATTAAACGCCCATGACTAGCGCGATCGATAAGAACAGTCAGATGGAAGCAGAAGCCTGGGAATTATTGGAAGATTCCGTAATTTATTACCAGGGAAAACCCATTGGTACTGTAGCCGCCAAAGATGCGGAGGCAGATGCACTTAATTATGATCAGTGCTTCCTCCGCGATTTTGTCCCTTCTGCCTTAGTGTTTCTCATGCACGGCAAAGCAGAGATTGTCCGTAACTTCTTAGTAGAAACACTGAAATTACAAAGTCATGAAAAGCAGATAGACTGTTTTGAACCGGGAGCGGGATTAATGCCTGCCAGTTTCAAAGTACACTCTAAGGGGAATGAGGAATTTTTGGTCGCTGATTTTGGTGAATTAGCGATCGCTCGTGTTCCCCCGATTGATTCTTGTATGTGGTGGATTCTCTTGCTACGAGCTTATGAAAAAGCTACAGGCGATTTGTCATTAGCGCGTCAGCCAGATTTTCAAGCCGGAATCAAACTAATTTTGGATCTTTGCTTAGTACATCGGTTTTCCATGTACCCAACAATGTTAGTTCCCGATGGCGCGTTTATGATTGACCGTCGCATGGGAGTTTACGAACATCCTTTAGAAATTCAGGTGTTATTCTACGCGTCTTTGAGGGCTGCTGGTGAATTGCTTTTACCAGATGGAGATGGCGATGCTTACCTCGGCAAAGTCAATAGGCGATTGGGATCTTTGAAATATCATATCCGCAACTATTACTGGCTAGACCTAAAGCGATTGGGGGAAATTTATCGTTACAAGGATAACGAATTTGGTAAAGAAATTGTTAATAAATTCAACATCAACTCAGAATCAATCCCCACTTGGTTGACCGAGTGGCTGCCAGAAACTGGAGGATATTTAGCGGGAAATCTGGGGCCGGGACGGATAGATTTTCGCTTTTTTGCGCTGGGAAATCTGATGGCAATTTTAACTTCCTTAGCAAGCGAAAAAGAATCTCAAAGCATTATGAATTTATTCGCCCAACGTTGGCAAGACTTGATCGGCTATATGCCTGTTAAAATTTGCTTTCCTGCTTTAGAAGGTTTAGAGTGGAGGATTGTTACAGGATGTGACTCTAAAAACAGGGCTTGGTCTTATCACAACGGCGGTAACTGGCCGGTTTTACTATGGTTATTTACTGGTGCGGCACTGAAAGCCGGTCGAACAGAACTTGCTCAAGCCGCGATCGCTATTGCCGAAAGGCGTTTATTTAAAGATAAATTCCCGGAATACTACGATGGCAACAATGGTCGTTTAATTGGCAAAGAAGCCCGAATTTATCAAACTTGGACCATTGCTGGATTGCTAGCTGCTAAAAGGCTTGTGGAAAATCCAGAGTACTTAGAATTAATCAGTTTTGCAGAGGGTCTCGAAGTCCCAGGCTGTAGCCTGTAGGTAGATTGTAGAGACGGCGATTCATCGCGTCTCTTCCCTGAACCGAACAGTATTGAGTAGTGAATACCTCGCAAAGTTTTACCCCAAAGATGATTAGTGGTGTAATATACAGGGTGTTTCTGCTAACTAGTACAGAGGTCCGTAAATCCAGCTACCGTCTTAATTCAGCAGACAATAGGCAGACAAGTTGTTTTGAGCAACTGGTTAAAGGTAGGCAAATTTCCGGCTGTACTAGCTATACTGACATAACATTGCAAGCAGGCAAACTTTTGGTAAGTATATTTTAGTAAATAGTGTATTTGTACTACAAAAATCTTGATTGATAAAGTTACAGCGATCGCACAGCCTACTTCTCTATAAGGGTTTACACCAACGAGTTACCCTGTCTCTGAATACCCTTCTCAAATAGCCGATAACTGATACACTATATTGTAAGAGGTATCTGAAGTGTCATACTTAGTAATATCATCAGATCGTCTTTGCATAATTAACACGTTTTAACGTGTATTAACCATGAAAAATACTTCAGATTTAATTCTAGAATTTGAAAAACTATTCAGACAAAAATTGCAACTAAATAATTGTAAACTTAGAAAGAAAAGACAAGAGAATAATTATGAAATTATTACTCCAGCTAAAGATATTTTTTTGATGTATTGGTCTGAATTCCCAGAAGTTAACTTAATATATCAGGCTGTAGGGGTACGCACTCAGCAGACTAGTGTTTATGAACGAGCTATCCGCTCCCACATTAGTTCTAGTTTGAGTAGTATTCAGGAGAACCCTCACTCTGAATCACCATTATTGGTGCAATAGCTGAAACTCAGATAACACAGACAATATTTACTAAGCTCTCGCCAGTTTTGTTATATAACTGACGAGAGTTGATCGCCAAAAATGTGTTGATCAGAGATAAAAATGCAATCCGAAAAAAATCAAGATCAGCTAGATTATAAAGCCTTGTTAGCCAATGCAAAGCAAGCCTTAAAAGTTGAATATCAAAAATCAGCCGCTTTAGCATCCCAACTGAAAGCCATCAAAACTCAGTTAGAACAGGTTCTGGCTGAAAACAAAACTCTGAGAGAAAGTACTTATGAAGATGTTGTTAAGCACTTTGAGGCGCGTACTCAAGCAGCAGAAGCACTGGCACTAAAAACAGAAGTACGCCAAAGATTCCTGGAAGCCAATGGTTGTAAGGATGATGAGAGCTTTGATGCTCTATGGGATAGTATTAAAAATAAGATTCAGATCCAAGACAGTGAAGTGAGAATCGTTGCTCAAAATGGTACTCCTAAGTTCACATTAACAGGCAGCATGATGACTTTGAGAGATTTTATTCAATCCCTCAAACAAGATCCAATCTCTGGAAAATTTTTCTTGAGCTAGAGAGCCAAATTAATGAAAACTTCTCGCTAAAAGTGGACTAACGATTGCACTCAAAAGTTATTTATCTTCGTCTTTTGGCGACCGTTAGCTCTGACTTTGTTGGGCATTCCACTCCAAAGTAATACACTCCCAAGACTTCTTTGTTAAGGGAAAAAGGGGAAGGGAAAAGGGAAAGAAAAAACCTTTAACCCTTCCCCTTTTTATTTTTCCCAAAACCCGATTCCGAATCAAAAATGCACAAAGCGAGAAGTATTGAATGCACTCCAACATTTAAGATTGCGTACAGTTATTAACATTGGCGTATATTTTAATCAGCCAATTTCAATTCCAGAGAAATTTAATTATGATACAAGATGATGAAATACTTGACATTGTAGATGTAAATGATTGCGTAATTGGGCAGAATAAACGTTCGGAAATATATAGCCAAAGACTATGCAATTTTAGAGTTGTTAATGCTTTTATTGTTAATTCATTAGGTCAACTGTGCATACCTCGGCGTTCTGCACACAAAAGTATCTTTCCTCTTTGTCTTGATGTCAGTATGGGGGGTCATGTTGAAACCGGAGAAACCTATGAATATGCTCTACAACGCGAACTTAAAGAAGAGTTGAATTTAGAATTAAATATACTTAATGTTCGAATTTTGGGATATTTAGCACCACATCAATATCAAGTATCTGCTTTTATGAAGGTTTATGAAATCAAATTAGATTGTAGCCCAGAGTACAATAAAAATGATTTTATTGAAAGTTTTTGGTTATCGCCTGATGATTTAATAAAATGGTTGTATGGCGGTGAGCCTGCAAAAAGTGACTTGCTCAAACTTGTGCAAATATTTTATCAAGATTAAGTATAATTCTTCGTTTGATATTTGTTCATATTAATTATAAATATAACGATCCAGATGACACCACAAGACGCACGAAAATACGCACCAGCAACCGAGCGTAACCGCGAAGCAATTCTAGAAGTACTTTTACAAGTACTGCCGGAGAGCGGCACTATTTTAGAAATAGCAAGTGGTACTGGTGAACACGCAGTCTTTTTTGCATCCAAGCTCAGAGATTATCTGTGGCTCCCAACCGATGTAAATCCACAATCAAGAGCCAGCATTATTTCTTGGACTGAACACAATGTATGTGATAACGTTTATGCACCGCTTGAACTAGATGTCAGAGAACCAGTTTGGGCTGTGGAAAATGGTGAATTTGATGGGCTGAATCAGAAGCCAATTGTCGCCATTGTCAACATCAATATGATTCACATTTCACCTTGGTCAGCCTGTTTGGGGTTAATGGCAGGAGCAGGTCGTATCCTAAAAGCAGGAGGTATCCTCTATTTATATGGCCCCTTTAAACAAGGTGGAGAACATACAGCTGCGAGTAATGCAGCTTTTGACGAATATTTACGTACTGAAAAACCAGAGTGGGGTGTGCGTAACTTGGATGATGTTGTAGCAGTAGCTAGGGCACAAAATCTGATATTGCAACAGATTTACCAAATGCCAGCTAATAATCTTTCAGTAGTGTTTCAATGTTCAGGGTAACTGAAACTTTAGGTTTTAAAATCCTTCATTTGTATGAAGGGTTTTAACATCAGGTCACGAGAATCACTTTACACTTACTTTCTTCTCACGCCGACTACGAAAACCCTGTTTACCATTAACTTGGTCAAAGAGTACATCGTATTTATCAAACAAGGCGATTCCAGGATTTACAAATATAGTCAGTTCTGATTGTGGCGAGATACTCAAATTCCAGCGATTAAATCCGTCACGGGTTCCTGGTGTCAAACTGTAATCAAAAATGCCATTAATTCCTAGTTTCACAGCATTTGCTGACCCTAATACTCCGGGTTTGAGTTTACCTGCTGTAGAAGCTGACTTGAATTCAGTCAAACCATTAATAGTTCCAGTATCAGCGATCGCTCTGCTATTACACGAATTTTTCGCAGAACTCCCAGCAAGAGTTAAACAAACTTTGTTCAGTCGAGAATCCCATCTTTTACCGGGTACACCATTAATTTCGGGTTGTTGACTCCAAGAAGCCATTTTGAAACCTGCTTGATTCTCGGCAGTTAAACCGAGAATAAGGCTGCCATTGTTGTTACTACCACCATTGCCAACGACAATAAATCCGTTACTCAGATTGCCTGATAATTTTCTCAACGGGTTATAGGGAAGTGATTTTTCAAAATAGTTAACACCGACAATTCCCGAAAATGGTACACCACTATTCGCTGAACATTTAGGTTTTTGGGCAGTACATTGGCGACTAGTAACAACTTGTACGGGAACAGGTTCGGCGGTGGGAATCAAACCAAACCGGACATTAGCGTAAACTAATTCTCCTTCCAGGATAGTACCATCGCTTAATACCTCCTTGATATTTTGACCTGTTCTTTCGATCGGAGAATTACCTAAAAACTCTTTGGGAACTCTTAGCCCTGCTGACCCTGTATCTAATAAAATACGTTTTGGTTGACCATTTGCGATCGCAACTTCCAAAAAATAACCGCGAACACGTTGCCCAAGGGAAGGTTTTGGATATAAAGGTAAGCTTACCGTGTTAAAAGTTGCCTTGCGGGGTGTATTTTGCGAGATATCGCGCAACGCTGAATTTGGGAAAAGAGCCGCAAATGCCGACTGACGTTGCGCTGCTGGTTCAGGGGCAATATCCCAAAGGCTTTCGTAGTAGAAAAAGCCGATACCTAAACCACGTTGTTGCGCTGCTTCTACTTGAGATTTGATTTGTGGGATGGCAACTGGACGATTTCGTAACCCTGCCATAATACCAATACCAGTTGGAATGATTTGTTGGGTTTCTAAAATTTCTGGGCGGGTAATTTGAGCGATAAAACTTTCCAAATCATTACGGTACACCTGCATCACTAACTCATCAACAATACCCAAGCGTACCCAGTTTAGCCAATCTTGCAGTTGCATTTTATAGGCGAAATTATAGTAATTAGGAGCAACTGAAAAAATGGCATTCGGTTTTCTGGCTTTCACTGTTTGGTAAAGGTCTACCATGAATGCAGTCATTTTATCTGCCCGCCATTTTATCCATGCTTGGGCTTGGGGATTAGGTGGTGGAGGATTGCCAGTTTCTTGAGTATATAAACTAATCGTGTACTTATCGTAACCAAAATCTACAGGTAAACTCATGTGGTCGTCAAATTGAACGCCATCAGCATCGTATTTAGCTATAACTTCTATCACGAGTTCGCGAATAAGCTGTTGCACTTCGGGGTGAAAGGGATTCAACCACGCTACTTCACCCGCAGCACTAATTGAAGTTTGAGTCCCATCGCCTTTTTGCGTTAACCAATCTGGATGCTGTGATGCAAGTTCCGAAGTTAGAGGAACCATAAAACCAAATTCAAACCAAGGTATTGCTAGTAACCCTTGGCTGCGGGCTTGAGTGATAATGTCTGCAATTACATCTTGTCCCTCTGCTCCTTTGAAGAAAAAGGGTATCCCCTTTTTCTGCATGATGGCACTGGGGTATTGTGTATAACCATCATTCCAAACTACAGGATAAACAGTATTAAAGTTTAACTGCCGCAGTTTGCTCATGGCTGCTTGCACCTGTGAACGATTTCTAAAAACGCTAAAATCGTTACCACTTAGCCAAACTCCTCGAATTTCCTGACGAGGTTGAGCAGGTAGTTGGGCAACGGCAGGGGCAAAGCTGTTGAGTAGCAATACTAGAAAGAATGATATCAGACATAATAATGGCAGCAGGCGTTTTTTCAAAAGCCACGGCGCTGTCTGTTGACTTGTTACCTGTAGCTTACTTAGACCTACTATTACTCGTCTGTGTACAGGCTTAAATAGTAAGTTAGTTAGAATTGCGTTAATTTCTCTACTTTTTTCCCAAAACTGAGTTGTCATTACTTCTGCTTACTAAATGAGGTTAATTGGTTATATTTAGTACCATATAAAGGTTAAATTACTACATCAGAAAACTGATGCAGTAATTTAGCTGCAAGATAGTTGACGCAGTTATAAGCTTAGTGGTGCCAAATAGAAATGTTTCAAATGTAAGCTGTAATCGAGATGCTGTGATGAAATTTATTATTGTGCGATCGTCAAACCCATGAATTTTCAACCTCACCAAAATACTTTTGAGGACAAATTAAGCGCAAGTATTGGGCTAGTCATTGGATTACTGTTCATTGGGGGCGGTTTTTGGGTACGTAATATAATCGCGCACGAAGGTGCAACACTAAACGAAACACGTGGTACGGTGGTAGACAGCATTAGCCGCCGCGATCGCAGCAGTACGAACAACAATGAGCAAAAAGAAACCTATGCGCCAGTTATCGAGTTTTTAGCCAACGGTAAACGCACTCGTTTTACAGGCAATTATGAGTCTTACCGCTCCAGCAACGGCCAGATGGTGGTGATACGTTACAATCCTCAACAACCCATAAATACAGCGCGTGTGGTGAATCCGCTGGAAGGTTTAGTACCTTGGGGAATGTTTGGGATGGGTGGGTTAGCTGTGGTTTTTAGCGTCGGTACACTGTTGCC